>JANPDV010000040.1:0-17026 GCA_031431655.1 Gammaproteobacteria bacterium
CCACGCGTGTACCAGGACAGCAGCGCGTCGACGCTGACGCGCGCGTCGCTGGGCAGCACGTCCACAGGTACGCGTTCAAGCCGTGCCAGCACGCCGAACGCGAACGCCGCGAGTGCGGCGGCCAGCAGGCCACCCACCCAGGCCGCCTTGCGCGAAGCCGAGCGCGCGCCCGGCCGCTCGAACGCACCGGAGCCCGCGTCGCCGGAAGCGGCGCTGCCACCGGCGACCAGGTCGACCAGCGCCGCGACGATCTCGGCATCGCCGCTGTCCTGGGACTCAAGCCGTGAATCGGTGCGCCGCAGCGGTGGCAGTGTGGCGTTGTCGACCAGATGCCGCACGTCGAGCGACGCCCCGTCGTCACGATCCAGCTGCAGCACGAAGCGGGTGTCGCCGGCCGCAAGCATGTCACCGGAACGCAGCTCGCGCTCCGCGGCAAGCCGCTCGCCGTTCAGGCGGACACGCTCGGATGCCGCCGCGTGCGGGCGCGCGAACCAGACGCCGCCGCGCTGCTCCAGCCAGAAACTGATTCCGGCAGCAGCGACCGCGCCGGCCGAATCAGCAGCGGCGTCCGCGCCGTCGACCGGCACCTGCACCGCCGCCTCGGGCCCGGACCCGATCGCCACGGGCGCGGTGACGACGCGCTCGCCGAGGGGCTCGCGCACCTTGAGCTGCGAAACCGTCACGGTATGGCTTCGGTGCAGCGCAGGGCCACGGTCTGCGGCTGCGCTCCGGGTGCGACCGTGATTTCACGCCGCACATCGCGATAACCCGGGCGGCTGCCAACCAGTGTGTACCGTCCCGGCTTCAACTCGACCTCCGTCTTCTCGAAGGCACCGAGCGCGCGCACGCGCTGGATCACCACCTGCGTCTGGCCGTCGGACTCGAGCGCGACGCGCACCGGCTTGTCGTAAGCCGGCAGCAACGCCTGGACGCGCGCCACCTGGCTGCGCAGCACCGGACCGGGCGAACTGACGGCGCGGGCTCGCGCCAGCAGGCGATCCGCATCGGCGCGCACTTCGACCGCGGCCAGCCGCTCGGGCTTGTCGATCAGACCCTGCAGCTGTGCCGCAAGTTCCGCGCGCGGCCGTACGCGCTCGCGACCGAGGCGGGCGAACTCCAGCCCGGCGTCGCGCTGCAACAGGGTCTCGTACTCGCCGAGCGCCTCGGCCCAGCGCTCGGCCCGCTCCAGCTCCGCCGCTCGGGTGTTGACCGACGTGACATCGCGACCGGCGCTGCGCGACGCCAGCTCGGCAAAGCCGGCGCTCACTTCCGGCGCCTTAGGCCGCAGGCTGCGGGCCCGCTCCAGCGCGCCGCGCGCAGCGTCGAACCGCTCGGCGCGCAACGCATCCAGCGCCTCGCCCATCGCCTTCGAGAACGCATCGTCACCGAGCGCGGTGCGTGCGATGGCCAGGCCGTCGCGCGCGCTGAGGTTCTTCGGATCGGCGCGCAGCACGTCTTCGAACCCGGCGATGGCACGCGGCAGATCCCGCGCGCGCAGCGCATTCTCGGCCGCAGTGAGGGTCGGCAGCACCGACGCAAGGCCGCCAACCCGCTTCAGACCGGCCTTGGCCGCGGCGCTCGCGGGATCCACGCGCAGCGCGAGTTCGAACGCCTGGCGCGCCACGTCCGTCTGCCCGGCGAGCAGCGCGCGATCGCCGGCGTCGACCTGCGAGGCCGACGCCTCAGCGGCCTGCGCACCCAGGCGATCCAGCCTTTGTCTCGCAACCTTGATGCGGTCGAGGGCAATCTCGGTATTGCCGGCCTCCATTGCCGCGGCGGCATCGGCGCCGAGCGACTTCGCCGAGGCGAACGCCGCCCCGCCCCAGACGCCGGCGGCACGGTCTTCGAGCGAACCCAGCGCGGTCTCGTAGGCGGCCTGCCCCTCTGCGAACCGCTTGCGCGTCTCCTGTTCCGCCGCCTGCTGCGCGCGCGCCGCGGCAATCGCGTTCGGCGGGGCGCCACCCGGTGCCGCCGTGCCTGGCGCCGACCCGACGCCCTTGCCGGTTGCGCCGGGCGGCGCGACCTTCGCAGCGTCCGTCGCGCGCTGCTCGGCAAGCCGCGGCAACAGCACGAAAACGCCGATCAGTGCAGACGCGAGCGCCGCGAGGCCAAGCCACTTGAGCAGTGCGCTGGCGGAGCTCCGTTCCCGCGTCGGCGCGTCGCTGTCGCCGCGCGACGCATCTGGGTCGAATGGCGCCGACTCATCCTGCACCACGCCATCCACGGCGGTGGCGCTACCGGACCGCTCAGGCTGTTCCGCCGGCGCACCGTTCGCCGCGTCGGACACCGCGCGCCGCTCGGCCAAGGAAGCCACCGCCGACTCATCGGAGCCGCCCGGTGACGGCTCCAGTTCGCCGCCCAGCGCGCGCCGTACATCGTCGCGCCCGATCGTCGGAGCAGTCGGTTCCTCTTCTTCCGGCCCGCTGCTCACGGTGTCATGCAGCACCGCGTGCAGGTCTTCTTCGACGTCGCGCATCCGCGCCGGTCGATCGCCCGGGTCCTTGGCGAGCATCCGCATCACCAGCCGGATCAGCCGCGGCGGTGCAACGTGAATCGGCAGCAGTTCCGGCACTGGCTGGCCGATGACGACCCGCGGTTCGAAGTTCGGGTAGTAGGGCGGGTAGCCCGACAGCAATTCATAGGCGAGCGAACCCAGACCGTAGATGTCGTCCGCGACGTTCGGCGGCTCGCCCTCGAGCTGCTGCGGGCTCGCGCTGAACGGTGAGCCGATCGTGTTGATCGGCAGCACGCCATCGAGCGACGCGACGCCGAAGTCGGACACCATGACCTGCCCTTCCGGGCCGATCAGTACATTGCCGGGCTTGAGATCGCGATGGATCACGCCGCGCGAATGCGCGTACTCCATGGCCGCGGCGATCGAGATCAGCGCGGGCACGATGCGCGTGTAGGGCTCGCCGCGCAATCGGCGCAGGTCGCCGGTCGCGAGGGTCATCGGCAGCACGGTGGCCTCGTCGTCACGCGCCGGTGCGCCGGCTTCGGCAATGCCAGGGTGCCCGAGCCGCTGCGTTACCTCATGCTCATGCCGCAGCGTTTCCCAGGCCGAGGGCGCTCGCGCGACCTCTTCGTGCAGCACCTTGAGCGCGATCTCCGCTCCGGCCCGCTCCGCGTCGATGGCGCGCCATACCTCGCCCTGACCGCCGGTTCCCAGGCGCTCGATCAGTTCGAAGCGATCGCAGAGCGTTACGCCCTTCTCGAGATTCAGCATGCCGCCGCGATTGTACGGCGCAGATCAGGTCTGTGGCTGCGCGGCGGCGACGCCGGGGGCGGAAGCCGGGGCGGGGGCGGGGGCGGCCACCGGTGCCGCGGCGGGCGCGACCACGCCACCCGTCTCTTCGCGATAGACCTCGGCAAGCAGCTGCCGCCACTCGCGATACTGCTCTTCGGCGGTGCCGGTGAGCTTGAGCGTCCGCCCTTCGAGCTCCACGACCTGCGGCGCGACTTCGTTCTGGAAGCTGTCGGCAAGTTCGCGCACGTCCTGCGCCGCCACCTTGGCATCGGAATACTTCTTGACGCCGGACAGCACCGCCGCGATTCCGCCAGTGGCGGCCGCGCCGCGCGCGGCGTTCTCGATCCGCTGGCAATCGTAGTCGCCGCCGGCGCAGCTGCCGGGCACGAAGATGCTGCCGAGCACGGCAGCGGCACCCAGGATGGTGCGGGTGCGCGCCTGGCCGCGAGCGCGTTCTTCCTTTTCGATGGCGTCGTAGCTGGTGCGACGCCAGCCACCGTAGGAATCGGCGATGCGTTCGTTGAAGTTGGTGTAGTACCCATCCACCGTGTCGACCACGGCGACGTCACGCTCGCGGATCTTGCGGACGCGCGTCCATTGAGGATCGTCGGCGGCGGGCAGGCGCGCAATGCGCGTGATGCCCGCCTGGTCCTTGGCCAGGTAGCCCGAGAACGCGGCGGCCGAAAGGTCCTGCGCGAAGCGCAGATCGGTAACCCGACGGATCTCGCGTCGGTCGGTGGCGGTCAGCCGCTCGCGTGCCGCGAGCAGCGCGTTGGAGATCTGCGAGTAGACATTCTGGAAAGGATCGCGCGCCTTGAGGGCCGCCTCCGTCTTGTAGGAGCCGATGTCCGCTTCGCTGCGGAACTGCGCGCGTTCGAGCCAGACGCGGCCCTGCGAATCGCGCGCAGTGACCTCGAGTGCGAGCCCGCGCCCCGTCGACACGACGACGCGGCCGGTTACGACGACGTCGACGAACTGCACGTTATCCGGCACCACCCGCACGGCACCCCATTGCCCGGTGGACTCCAGCGTCGAGCGCAGGTTGGCAGCGAGCAGCTTGGCCTCGGCCTTGCGCACGTCCGGGTAGATGCGCCGCTTGGCAAGGGCCTCGACGTCGCTGACATCGGCTGGCAGGCCGGGGTCGAACTCGCGTACCGCCACATCCAGCAGTTCGTCCTGCGGAATCTGCTGCGAGGCCTGCACGGGATTGATCTTCACCAGTGGCTTGACGTCCTGCACCATGCAACCGGCCAGCCCGAGCACGCCGAGCAGGCTGATTGCGCGCAACGCTGCCGCGGCGCTGCGGGAGCGTGTCGCCAGCTCCGGGGCGGTTCTCGGGCTCACTACTTCTTGGCTCCCTGCTTGTACTCGGTGTATTCCTTCCACAGCTTCTCTTTCAGCTCCGGATCCGTTTCCTGCTCGGCCGCGCGGCGCAACCGCCGCGCGATGATGTCGTCGTCGGCCCCGGACGGGACGCCGCGGTCGGCCCCGCCGCTGCCACTGCCGCCGATGGTGCCGCGATCCTGGCCGTTGCCGGCTTCCGAACCCTTGCCCTTGCCGTCGCCCTCGCCGGCCTTGGCGGCCTCGCCGCGATCGGACTTGAGATCGCCCGGTCGGCCGCCGGCCGCGCCGCCTGCACCGCCGTCGCTGCCGGTGCCGCTCGCCGAGGCACCGCCCACGCCGCTCTCCGCGCGCGCATCGCGCTCCGCGGCATTGCGCTCCTGCTCCGAGCGAAGGCCTTTGTCGAACGTGCCGAGCGAGTCATCCAGGCGACGGTCCAGCGTGCCGCGACGTTCTTCGGATGTAGTGGCCGTACCGCCGGCCGTACCGCCAGCCGCGCCGCCCGCCGCACCGCCTGCCTTGTCACCGGCGCTGCCGCCGGTTGCAGCGCCACCCGCGCCGCCGGTTCCGGTCGGGCCTGTGCCCTTGGTGCTGCCTGATTCGCTCCCCGGGAGGCCCCCGCTGGGTAATGGGAAGCTGACTCCACCCGTGCCGCCGCCGGCCGACGGCAAGCCCGCGCCACCGCTGCCACCAGTGCCACCACCAGGCGCGGGCAAACCAGCGCCGCCGCCGCTGCCGCCGGGCAGGCCTGCGCCGCCACTGCCACCGCTGGAGCCGCCGCCAGGAAGACCCGCACCGCCGCCGCTGCTGCCACCGCCCGATGTGCCACCGGGCAGGCCGCCCGGGAGGCCCGGGAGTCCGGGCAGCGAAACCGTGACGCCGCCGCCGGAGCTGCCGCCGCTACTGCCGCCGCCGCCCGACGTCGTGCCGCAGGCTGACAGCACAAGAGCCGCCAGGCCAACCAGGGCCAGGCGTGGCTTCGTTGCGGCGGAGTTAATCATTGAGCAATCTCCTGACGTCAGCGCGCGCAGCAACTGCCGCTAAGGGGCGCCGCTCGCGGCCACCGGCGTGGCGCCCGAACCCTTGAAAAAACTGCGCAGCTGGCCCGCCATGCGATCGCAGGCCGTGGCTTCGACGCGCGCGATGAACGGCAGCGGTACCACGGCGCCGATGATGGCGGAGGTGCCGGTGACGTTGGCGCCAACGGAACCCGCCGTCTTGGCCTGCTTGATGTCCCAGATAGTCGCCTCGTAGGCCGACTCTTTTTCCCACCAGCCGAAGCCGATACAACCGGCCGCGCCCGGCGCCGCGCCACATGCGAGGCTGCCGCCGCCGTCGGTCTTGCGGGTGGAGCCGTCGAGCCAGACGACATAGCGCACGCCCGTATCGGCAAACACCTCGGTGACGCCAGGCTGGGCGAGAATGGCCGCGACCGCTTCAGGTCGGGTGGGCGCCGTGCCCGGCTCGAACCACGGGAACATGCGGTCGACGAACAGGTTGTTGTCCTGCACCCGGATCGAGTCCTTGCCGCGCGCCAGGCTCGCGCTCATGCAATCCATGAACCGGTCTTCAGCGGCAGCGCCTTCTATCTGCGGCTTGGCGAGGATCACGATCGCTTCCTCGCGGGTGATCTGGGTCTGCAGTTCACGCGACTCATCGACACGGGAACTCATGCAGCCTTGCAGCAGCAGGCTTCCGATGCAGACGAAGGCAAAGGCTGGAACCCGCATACGTTTCCCCCAGCGCCGGACAGGCAGGCCGAGTATGCCACGGGCCTGTACCAGCTAGAGACCGGGCCGAACGGCGACAGTTCCCTGCCAGCGGATTACCACTGCAGCAGCAGCTGGCCGGCGCTGCCCGGACCGGCCGGCCGCACAAAAGACCCGGTGTTCAGCTCGAGTGTCCAATCGGTCGACAGCCCAAGCCGGCGCGCCGCCTGCCTGAACCGCTGAGCGATCAGGTCGGCATAAACCCCCTGCCCCTTCATGCGCGTGCCGAAGCACGGGTCGTTTTCGCGGCCGGCGCGCATCGCCTGCACCCGCGACATCACATGTGCGGCCGCATCCGGGACGTGCGTCTGCAACCACTCGCGAAACAGCGGGGCAACCTCGTACGGCAGGCGCAGCATCACGTAGCCGACGCGGCTGGCGCCTGCGGCGGCCACGGCTTCGAGCACCGACTCGATCTCGTGATCGGTGAGCACGGGGATCACCGGCGCCACCAGCACACCGACCGGTACGCCCGCCTTTGCCAGCCGTTCGATGACGCGCAGCCGCGCCGCCGGCGACGCCGCGCGGGGTTCCAGGGTGCGCTTCAGTTCGTTGTCCAGCGTCGGCAGACTCACCATAACGCGAGTCAGGTGGTCGCGCGCCAGGTCGGCCAGCAGGTCCAGGTCGCGCTCGATCAGCACGCCCTTGGTGACGATCGCCACCGGATGCCGCGTACGCGAAAACACCTCGAGTAGTCCGCGCGTGATCCGCAACCGCTTCTCGGCGGGCTGGTAGGGGTCGGTGTTGGCGCCGAGCATGATTGTGCGGGGGCGATACGCCGGCTTGGCAAGCTCGGACTCGAGCAGCCGCACCGCGTCCTGCTTGTAGAAGATGCGGGTCTCGAAATCGAGTCCCGGCGAGAGGCCGACGTAGGCGTGGCTCGGGCGGGCATAGCAGTAGACACAACCATGCTCGCAGCCGCGATACGGATTGATCGACTGCTCGAACGCGATGTCGGGTGAATCGTTGCGGGTGATGATCGTGCGGGCGTGCTCGGGTCGCAGCTCCGTGGCTACGCTGTCCGGCGAATCGGCGTCCGGCGCGATGCCCCAGCCGTCGTCGGCGACTTCAGTCCGGGTGGTGTCGAAGCGGCCGGCTGGCGAGGAGCCGGCGCCACGCCCCTTGCGCGGTTTGTGTATATCCATACAGTAACTGTATCCGCATACAGCTACCGGCGCGAGTGGGCCTTGGGAAAGCGGTCCAGCGCGCGCAGCTCGGGAAACAACCGCAGGTAGATCAGCACCACCACGATGCAGGCCGCGCCGCCCACGACCGCTGCCGTCGAGGCCCCCCACCACTTGGCGGTGACCCCCGATTCGAACTCCCCCAGCTCGTTGGAGGCGCCGATGAACATCGCGCTGACTGCGCTGACCCGGCCGCGCAGTGCATCCGGCGTCTCCAGCTGCACCAGCAGGTGCCGGACGAACACGCTGAACATATCGCCCACACCCATCGCAAACAGCGCGACCATCGACAGCCAGAAAGACGTCGAGGCACCGAACACGACGGTGGCGACGCCGAACATCGCGACGCCGCCGAACATCCACAGACCGCCGTGCCGTTCGATCGGCCGCGAAGCCAGGTAGGCTGCGGCAAGCACCGCGCCGACACCCGGTGCCGCTCGCAATGCGCCGAGGCCGGCGGGCCCGACGTGCAGGATGTCGGCGGCGAAGATCGGCAGCAGCGCGGTCGCGCCGCCGAACAGCACTGCGAACAGGTCCAGCGAGATCGCGCCGAGAACCGGCTTGCGCTTCCAGACGAAACGCAGCCCTTCGAGCATGGCCTGCAGCGTCGGCGGCTCGGTGGTCGCCGGAGCACGCACCGGCCGGATGCCCGCCAGCAGCAGGACCACCATCACCAGCAGCGCGGCCGCGATGCAATAGACCAGCAGCGCGCCCGGCACGGCGAACGCGGTCTCGCCGAACGCATACAGCAGGCCGCCGATCGCAGGCCCGACGATCACCGCACTCTGGAACAACGTGGAGTTGAGGCCGACCGCCGTCGGAAACACGTCGGCCGGCACGAGGTTGATCGTCATCGCCTGGCCGGTGGGCATCCAGAAAGCGCGCGCGGCGCCGAGCAGCGCCATCGCAGCGAACACCGGCCACACGACCTTGAGTTCCGCGAGGGTGAACGCGATCAGCAGCAGCGCGCCGATCGCCTCGACCGCGTAGGCGCACATCATGATGAAGCGCCGGTCCCACCGGTCCGCCACCTGGCCACCAGGCAGTACCAGCGCCAGGAACGGCAGGAACTGCGCCAGGCCCACCAGGCCGAGGTCGAGCGGATCGCGCGTGATGGCGTAGACCTGCCAGCCGACCGCGACGCCGAGCATCTGCCACGCCACGGTGGCGAGGAAACGCGCGATCGCGTAGCGACGGAAGTCACGCAGACCAAGTGCCGCTCGCACGGCTGGAGAGAACAATGCCAAGGGACCCCTGCGATCAGCCGGAGCGGGCAGCCTGTTCACTGTCACGCGCGAGCAACCGTAGTGTCTCACGCCGGATCAGTCCACTGGCGGGTCGAATCAGGTACCAGTACAGCCGCATCGCCCGCCGCGCGCGGGCATCGACGCACTCGATGCGCGTCTCGGTGACGGCGCGGCAACGTGCGGGCCCCAGCGGTTCGAACTCGAACGCCCACACCAGTCGCGCGCAGCCCGCGGGCCGCAGGCCGGGGAACTCGGCCGGAGCGAAACGCTGCACGCCGCCCGCTGCACGCCAGAATGCCCCGACCGACGCCGCCGCCAGCCCGCGCGGCGGGTCGTCGCGCAGCACGACGAACAGCTGGTCGAAGAAATCGCCAAGCCGGCCCGCGACCAGGTTGGGCGCCGTCGCGCCGCGCGCGCGCGCGAACCGCGAGGGCAGGCTGCGCAGCGCAAATAGCGGGCCGACGAACGGGGAGCGCGCCAGGTCGACATTGCGCAGCGATGCCGCCACCCGCTGCGCGGACGCGCCGATTACGCGCTCATGGCGTTCGCGGAAGTGGTAGGTCGGCAGGAATTCGTCGATCAGCGGCACGTGGAATGCTAGGTTTATCGCAACGAACCGGGAGTGTGGCATGGCCGACAAGAAACACCGCATCACGCGTCATTTCGCCACCATCGAGAACGGCCGCTGGGGCACCCGCCAGGTGCACTATCGGCGCGCAGGCTCGGGGCCGGTGGTGCTTTGCCTGCATCAGTCGCCGCTGTCTTCGCGCGACATGCTCCCGGCGATGGAACGCTGGAAGAGCGACTTCACTTGCATCGCGCCCGACACGCCGGGGTTCGGTCTCTCCGATCCGCTCGGCGTCGCCCATGCCGAGGCCGACGACTTCGCCGAGGCCGTGGTCGAGTTCATGGACGCCATCGGCCTCGAGAAGGCCGCGGTCTACGGCTTCCACACCGGCGCGATGATCGCCGGCGCGCTGGGCGCCGCGTTTCCCGAGCGGGTCACGTGCGCGGTCGCCAACGGCTACGTGCTGCTGACCGAGCAGGATCGCGCCGAGATCCTCGCGAACTACCTGCCACCGTTTGCGCCGGCCTGGGACGGCTCGCACCTGACGTGGCTGTGGAGCCGCATGCGCGAGCAGACCATCTTCTTCCCCTGGTATCGCAAGTCGCTGGCCGACCGGCTCGACTTCGACGTGCCGTCGCCGCAGGCGTTGCACGCCGGACTGCTCGACTTCATGCGTTCCGGCGACCACTACCGCGTGGGCTATCGCGCCGCGTTCACGATGCGCTCGGACCTCGCGCTGGTGAAGATGTCGATCCCGGCGCTGGTTACCGCGTCGAAGTTCGACGTACTGGCCACGCACCTGCCGCGCATCCGCCGCAAGAGCGACACCGTCACCGTGCACGAGTGCGGCACGTTCGACGAGACGCTCGACTACTGCCGCGACTACATCAAGCGCCACAAACCGCCGAAGGCACCGGCAATCTCTGCCCCGAAGCCGGTCGCGGGCCGGCTGTGGAGCGACTTCATCGACGTTCCGGGCGGGCAGCTGCGTATCAAGCGCAACCACGACGCTCCGGGCCGGCCGGTCGTCGTGCAGCACGATGCGGCGGGCTCAACCGAAGTCATCGGTGCGCTGGCCAGCGGATTCATCGGTCATCGGCCGGTGATCGCCATCAACCTGCCGGGCCACGGCGAGTCCGACAACACGCTGCCCAAGGGGCCGGTCACGGTCACCGCCTATGCCAGGGTCGTGCAGCAGGCGCTGAAGACCTTGGGCGTCACCGAGTTCGACTTCATCGGCACCTGGGGCGGTGGCCTCGTGGGCCTGGAGCTCGCGTTGCTGGAGCCTGAGCGCGTCAAGCGGCTGGTGCTGGCGGACATGCTGTACTTCGATGACGAGCTGCGCGCGGACCTGAAGGCGAACTACACCCCCGACATCCAGCCCAACGTGCACGGCGGGCACCTGCTCGAAGCCTGGCACCTGATGCGCGACCAGGGCCTGTTCTGGCCCTGGTACAACCGCACCCGCACCGGCGTGATCCGCAAGCCGCTGTTCATCGATCCCGTGATGGTGCACGAACGGGTGCTCGAGCTGTTCCGTTCGGACGGCATGTGGCGCAAGGCGTACCAGGCGCATTTCTCGTATCCGCTCAAGGCGAAGCTCGCCCGGTCGAAAGTGCCCATGCTGTTCGTCGCGCCCTGCTGGGATCCGCAGTACGAAGTCACCGAGCAGGCCTCGCGCGACTTCCCGCAGGCGCCGTTCAAGCGCATGCCGGACGAGATGGGAAAGTGGGGCGAATCGCTGCTGCCATTCCTGGGCGGAGGACGGTCCGCATGAACCATTCGCGCAGCATCCAGGGGCTCATTTTCACGGCACTGCTTTCGACTGCGGCGGCGGCACAGCAGCCGGCCGCAACGTCCGCCGCGGCGGACGCGACGGCCACCCGCGCCGGCACGGCGCTGCCGGTACCCGTCCAGGGCCACGACGTTACCGAACTCGGCCCCGGGTACTACACGTTCCGCTACAAGGGCACGCGGAACATCTTCCTGATCACCTCGAAAGGCGTGATCGCCACCGACCCGATCGAGCCCGAAGCCGCGCGCATCCTGCGCGCCGAGATCCGCAAGCTGACGCCGCTGCCCGTCAGGTACGTGGTCTACAGCCACCAGCACTGGGACCACGTGCGTGGTGGCCGCATCTTCAAGGACGAAGGCGCGCGGTTCGTCAGCCACGCCAACTGCATCGACCACTTCACCGACCTGCCCGAGCCCGAGATCGTGATGCCCGACATCACCTTCAAGGGCGCGCGCTACGACCTCAAGCTCGGCGATCGCACGCTCCGGCTGCGCTGGCTCGGCACCAACCACGGCAATTGCCTGGTGGTGATGACGCCGGACCACGTCAACATCCCGTTCATCGTCGACCTCGCCTCGCCCGGCGGCATGCCGCTGGCCTTCATCCCGGACTACTCGCTGCACAACTGGGTGCGCACGCTGCGCGAGCTGGAAGGCTGGGATTTCACCCAGTACGTCGGCGGACATGGCGTGCCGCTCGCCGACAAGTCACGGCTAGGCGAGCGACGCGAGTACGTCGAGGCGCTGATGGCGGAAACGAAAAAGGAGTGGGAAGCGGGCACGCCGGTGGAGCAGATCCCCGATGTCGTCGCGGCGCGCCTGAAGCCGCGTTTTGAATACCTGCGCGGCTTCAATGGCATCGTCCGCGACAACGTGCGGCGCACGCTCAGCTACTACGGGATGGGCTGGTGAAATGAGCAGGCGCATCACTCGTCGCGACGCACTCGCAGTTGCCGCGACCGGCGCGCTGACGAGTGCGGCTGGCGCAGCCGGCACCAGCGACGCGCCCGCCGTGGCGCCGGCCACGCCGGTCGTGTCACGCCGCATCTCTGCTGCCCAGTTCGAGCGCTGGCTGCAGCTGCGCGGCGGACTGGAGGGTCCGGCATGGTGGTACTCGGAAGGCCTGGTTCGGCCGATCGCGGAACAGGGCCGCCCAGTGGCGCGGATGCTGGGCGTCGAGACCTGGGTGACGCCGGGCGAGCTGCGCACCGCGACTAGCGCCGTGTCGCTGTCGCGCAAGATCTATTTTCACCTCGAACTGGATCGGGACGAGATCGTGCGCGATGCCGTCACCGGCAAGCCGGCGCGGCCGAGCATCTTCATTCACCAGGTACGCACGTTCACGCTGCAGGATGCGGCCATCCGGTACGACGTCGAGAGCCACAACCTCACCGGCATCACCCAGGGCGGACGCAACTCGGTCTATACCGTCACCGAAATGGCCGACCAGATGCACGTCAACTACGGCACATACCCCATACGGCCGCAGCCGGATGGCTCACAGCGCTCCACGTTGGGCGAAATCTATGACTACTGGGACAATGGGCCGCGGGTCGCGGAGCTCGCGGCGCGCTACCAGATGAGCTGGGTCGGCGCGAACATCGAAGGGCGCGTGCAGAACATGCGTGGCTGGCGCTGCGCGAGCTTCGATGCCGTGCCGAACGCCTGGCTGAGGGCAATGGTCCGCGACAAGGCGCCACGCTGGATGGCTCCGCCACAATCGATGGCGGAGATCGAGACGTTGCGGCGCACGTTACCGTACCCCGTCCCGGGTCTCGGCATCTGAGATCGGTGCCGCCGCAGTGCGCGATTCTGCGGCGGGGAAACGCGAAAGCGTGTAAAACCTTGGTTTTTATGGAGGTGTCTTGAGAAAGCCCAACTATCGTCAGGCCAAGAACCAGCGCGAAGCCGCCAAGGTCAAGGCCCAGCAGGAAAAGCTCGCAAAACGTCAGGGGAGCAAGGCCCCGAAGGCGCCGTCGTCCGATGACGGCCCAACCAACCCAACGGCTGCATAAGGAGACCGACATGGGCAAAGGCATGGATCGGAAGAAGGAAGCCCGCAAGAAGCCGGCCAAGACGGCGGACGAGAAGCGCGCCGCCAAGCGCGAGAAGCAGGCCACGCGCGGTCGCTGAGTCCCGGCTACTGTCGCAAGCCACCGTGGCAGGCGGCGCCACTCCGCACGACGCGTCCTCCACCCCCGACCAGATCTGGGTGGATGCGGACTCCTGCCCACGCGTCGTCCGCGACATCCTGTTCCGCGCCGCCGAGCGCACGGGCATCACGATCACGCTGGTAGCGAATCAGCCGCTCGCGTTGCCGCGCCTGGCCAACCTCAGGATGCTGACGGTGGCGTCGGGTTTCGACGTGGCCGACGCCGCGATCGTCGAACGGGTACAGCCCGGCGACCTGGTCATCACCGCCGACATTCCGCTGGCCGCCGATGTGCTCGCCAAGGGCGCCGCGGCGCTCAGCCCGCGCGGCGAGCGCTATTCGCCCGATACGATCCGCGGCCAGCTCACGCTGCGCGATTTCCTCGACACCATGCGCGCCAGCGGCGCGGTCACCGGCGGGCCACCGCCGCTCACCCAGGCAGACCGCAGCGCATTCGCGGGGCAGCTCGACCGATGGCTGGCGCACCGGCCGCGAGGGCGCGGACCGGCATAAGTACCTATGGACCTGCTTGCGCCCGCAACCGAACCTCCCCAAGGGTTGCCACTCGTTTCCTGGAGACTCGTTTGCCGAAGTTCCTGACCCATGCATTCGCAGGCCACCGCAATGCCGCGAGGACTGCGTCCGCCGCGTTGCTGTGCGGCATCCTTTGCCTGCCCATCGCCGGGCTGGCGCAGGACTTCTCGGATCGGTCCGGTGCCGAGCTGTACACGCGCTTCTGCGCCAGCTGCCACGGCGCCTCGGGCCACGGCGACGGGCCGGTCGCACCGACACTGAAGGTGCTGGTGCCCGATCTCACCAGGCTGACCCGCAGCGAAGGCGGCACGTTTCCCGCGGAAACCGTCCGGCGCATCGTCGATGGTCGCGAGATTCGCGCAGCGCATGGCGCGCGGCGGATGCCCGTGTGGGGGTTCGAGTTCGCGAGCGCCACCATCAGCGAACCCGATGCGGGCGCGGCGCAGGCCGCGCGGCTGATCGATCGGCTGGTCGAGCACCTGCGCTCGATGCAGCGCTACCCGTCGGCGGCGAAGGAGCCGGTGGCCAAGGATCCGTCGGCGCGGGAGCCGCGTCGATGACCGGCGATCTGCCCGCGTTGCTGCGCCAGCTGCATCGTGAACTTGAGCGCGCGCCCTCTCTCGACGCCGAGTCGCAGCAACTGCTGCGCGTCGTCGCCGCGGACCTGGAGAAGCTCATGTCGCCGGTGTCCTCGCCGCGCGCACTCGCCGCGCGATTCGAGGCGGATCACCCGGCGGTGGCCGCGACGCTGCGGCAGATCGCGGACACCATCGCCAAGGCCGGCATATAGAGCCAATGACGCTTGCTTAGGGTGTCTTGGGAAATCGGGGAGCTGGGCGCAGCGCCTGCGTAGTGCAGGCGCGACGTTGCTCGCGCACGGATTCGCACAGGCAAGGCACTTGAGGCTCATGGGTACCGTCAAGCAGGCGCGCAAGTCCCGCCGCGAACGGTGTGGTGGGGGCGCCTGGCTCGTGCGAGTGTTCTCGCGGGGCGAGGCGCGCCAGGACGGCGCGCCTCGAGCACACATGGATGTGCTCTTCGCGTCCCCGCAAGGACACTCGCACGAGCCAGGCGCCGCCGTACGTCGTGCACGTCGACATGCAATCGCCTGCCGCACCTGCCCCTGAGCAGGTGCCATTGCATCTGGCGCGACGCGCGCGCGTCGAAGCCGGCCCCGGCGCCTCGCGCAGTCGCCTCTATTTCACCTTGATCTCGACCGGCTTGGCGGCCTCGACCGTGGTCTTCGGCAGGTGCACCATCAGGACGCCGTCTTCGGAAGCGGCTTTGATCGCCTTCGCATCGACGTTCTCAGGAAGCGTGAAACTCCGTGAGAAGACGCCGTGGAACGACTCGATGCGATGGAAGCGGGTGCCCTTGTCCTTGCGTTCGTCCTTGCGCTCGCCGGAGATGCGGATCACGCCGCCCTCGAGCGTGATCTTGACATCCTCTTTCTTGACGCCCGGAAGCTCGGCGCGGATCGTGATTCCGTAGAGCGCGACGTGAGCCTGCATGTCCTGGCGCAGCCCAGCCCCCAGCGTCTCCATGTCCTTGCGCAGTGCGAGAAAGCCGGACTCGGTGTCGCGACGCAGCAGTGCGACGTCGGTCTTGGTGGCGAGATGCGTGGCCATGTCGCGCTCCATCGCATCGACGACGGCCCGGGCCTTGTTGTTCGGGACGTTGATGCTGATGAGAGCATCGTATAACGAGTAGAGGAAATCCATCGGGCACTCCGCTGCGCCGGGCTCGGCAGCGCGTGCCATGGTGCAGGCGGCTCGCGGTGCTGCCCAGTTGCCAAAAGCGGCGACTTTGCGCCGAAATGCCGCTCGCCCGCCCCATGGCAGCGGCCCGTGCCGGGGCGGCCGTCCTTACTTCAGCAGCACGTCGCGCCGGGATCACGAGACGGGAATCTCGAGAGCCCTCGCGGCTTCCTCGCGCTCCCTTGCAAAATGCGCATCGTATTTCGCCAGCACGGCGAGGAAGCTGGCATTGCCGCGAAGCGACCGAAGAGCCGGCTCGTCGGTGAGCCGTGGAAGGTCCGTATGCGTGGAATGCGTCGAGCCGCGACGCAGCGCGCGGTCGAGCGCGTCGACCGCCGCTGCGGGCTTGCCTTGCAGAGCCCAGATGCCAGCTGCATCTTCATCGAACCATAGCGGTACCGTTCCACGTCGGTAAGCCGCCTGGATGGCCTCCTCGGATTGCCGCAAGACGTCGTTCGCCTCGCCGTGGCGGCCAACGGCACGAAGAGCAAGGGCTACGATTGCCGCATTCTGGAGATAGCAGGTGCCCACCTGCTGTCCCCGGTGGATGCCCAGCAGGCCCGTCGGACCGTCATACGTCTTGACCAGCTCCACGGCCCTGCCAGCGTTGAGCATGAGCTTGGCGGCAATCACGTTTTCGTCACGATAGACCAGCTCGGCGGCGGACGACCGATTGCGCCGTTGCCATTCCAGAGCGGTAGGAGGCTCTGTCATCCACACGCGGGTCGGATTGGAGCGATTTTCCCCGATGGTAGGCAAGGGCGCGCGCGATGGTTGTTGCGTTGCAAGCTCGAGCATCCGCAGGGCGTTTTCCAGGCTCAGCCTGGACGGGCCGGCCCATCGCGATTGACCGGTGGCGAGGCCCGACCATTTGCGTGTTGCCTCGGAGAAATCGCCGGAAAACCAGGCAGCGCGCGCCAGCGCGAATTCCTGCGTGGCGAGATCGCCGGGGAAACCGCGCCGGATCGCGGCTTCGGCCGCGGCCCGGTCGCCCATCGTGGCGGCATTGTCGCCGATCAACTGCACCGGACGCGGCGCCAGCGGGTCCAGGTCATGCGCGCGCTGCCGGGCCGCATAGGCTTCCGTGAACCTGCCGGAAACGTTGAGCATGATTGCCTTCGACAACGCACCATCCGCTCCGCCAGGAGCAAGTTCGGCCGCGCGCTGAATGAGCGCGATACCCGCGGGTGAATCCAACCCGACCAGCTGGGCGGAAACGGCATAGGCCTGGGCGAGGTTCGGATCGAGCTGAAGCGCCCTGCGGGCTGCACTGCTCGCTTGCGGCATGACCGCGATCAGACCTTCCGGGCCTCGGGTCCTGGTGTCGAGCAGCAAGGCCTCGGCCAGGCTCGACCATGCCGGCGCATAGGCAGGATCGCGTCCGATCACCTGCTGCAATAATCCGATCGCGTCATGGCCCGACTGCGGGTTGG
>JANPDV010000041.1:0-21277 GCA_031431655.1 Gammaproteobacteria bacterium
GGATGGCGCGCCTCGAGCACACATGGATGTGCTCTTCGCGTCCCCGCCGAGGCCGGTTTGGCCCGGCCCGCGCCGTCGGGGGGAGAGGTCCTGCCAGGCTCGCTCAGTGAATCGCGAACGCCGCCTACTCCTCGAAGTCGCGGCGTCTCTGGATCGGCGTAAACCCGCCACCGCCACCGCCGACGCCCGCGGCCCATTTGTCGCCGCCGACCGCGCCGGGCGCGCTGTCGCGCGTGTGGGTATAGAGCGTGTTGCCCTTGTAGGCCCAGATGCGCCCCTGGCCACCCGGTGCGGGCACCAGGCTCCACTCGCCCGACGGCTTTGCATCTGCCGCTGCGGGAATCGTTCGCCAGAACTTCGCGACGCAGGCAGCGTCGCAGGTGATCTGCTGCGCCTTCTCGAGCGAGCCGCCGAAGGTGTAGAGGGTGAGGCCCTTGGCGTCCGCGTAGATCTCGCTCATGTCCGAGTTCTGCACCGTGACCCAGGCCGGAAGGGCGGGCATCGGCTCGAGTACCGCCGCGCGCCACCGATGTTCGAGGCCCTGGCCGAGCGCATCGCCCGCCTTCACGTCTGCCGCGTGCAGGTACAGGCGCCGTCCCTGGTACGCCCACTGCCGCGAACCGTCGTCGCGGGGCGCCGGAGTCCAGTCGCCAACACGGTTGGCCAGTAACGGTGCCGCGAGCGGCAGCCACTGGTCGAGGCATTTGTCCTTGCACCTGCTGGCGGTCGCCTCGGACCCGGCGGGCTTCTCGTCATCGCGCCAGTAGAGCGTGCGGCCCCGCACGTCCGTGAGCACCCGACCCAGCCAGGTGGAGCGAATGGCGGTCGCGGGTGGCAGTTTCACGGGATCGAAAGCGACGCGCCATGCATTGCCAACGCGGTCGCCCAGCACTTCATCGGGCGCGGCGTCCTTGGCGAAGCGATACAGCGGCCGGCCGCGCCACGCCCACTGGGTCGCGCCGTCGTCCCGCGCGATGACGGACCAGTCGCCGGCTGCGGCGGCACCGGCCGGTGCGGCGAGCGGCGGCCAGGCCTTGGCGCACTCGGCATTGCAGACGGATTTGCCAGGGCGATCCTGCGCGTAGGTGTACAGCGCCATGCGCTGCGCGTCAGCAAGATAGGTGCCGGCCGGTGTGGAGCGAACCGTGATGCCCGCGGGTGCGGCCGCGGCCGCGCCAGCGCTGGTTGCCGCATGCACGCCGCCGTCGCCCGCCACGGCAGCGAGCGCGAGCGCGAACGTCAACCCGCCCGGTGCCCGCGTCCTCAGACGAGAACCTCGGTAATCGTCTTCGCGGTCTGCAGCGACCCCGTGCCCCACTTCTCGACCGGCAGGCCCATCACCTGCATCGCCGTGAGGCCGACGCGCGAGATCGGATCGCCATGGCCGACGATGTGCTTGCCGGTCTTCAGGCGGCCGCCCGCCCGGCCGATCATGAACACCGGAATGTTGTCGACCGCGTGCAGCTTGGCGTAGCTGGTTTCCGCGTGCGCGAAGATCAGCGTGTTGTCGAGCAGCGTGCCCTTGCCCTCGCGCACCTTGGCGAATTCGTCGACGAACACCGCCAGCGATTCCATCACGCGGCAGTTGAACCAGAATGCCTCGGGCTGGTAGCCGCGCGTCTGGTCCACGGCTTCTTCGTGCGTCAGCGTGTGATGCGTATACGCGGTGCCGGGCCGGCGCAGGCTGGAGAGCGCGTTGTTGAACGCCATGTTGAACACGCGCGTCTGGTCGCAGGCCAGCGCCATCACCAGGATCTTCGCCATTGCGTCGTGATTCGCCTGCGCCACCGGAATCTCGAGCCCGACCGGGCCGTCGGCCGGCTTCTGCGGCAGGTGGCAGGCATCCGCCGACACCGGCTTCTGCTGCTCGAGCACCAGCTGGTTTTCGAGCTGGCGCACCGACGTGAAGTATTCGTCGAGGCGCGCCTTGTCAGCCGCGCCGAGCCGCTTCTCGAAGCGCTGCCGTTGCTCGCTGATGCCCGACAGCACGCTCTGCTGCAGCATCAGGTCAGTGTCCGGCTTGAACTCGGCCGCATTCGGGTCCGCATAGCCCGGCCCGAACAGGCGCGTATACAACGCCGCCGGCGACACCTCGCCGGCGTTCTTGCTGTGCGTGCTGCGCGCGGTGAAGGAGTCGCGCGGATTGCCGGTGCAGGTCATGTCGATCGAACGGAATCGCGTGCGGCCGCCGATCGCATCCGCCACCAGCACGTCGATCGTCGGTTCGGGAATGTCGCCCGGCAGGATCGGTGCAGTCGCCGTGCGCGTGGTCACCCAGCCGCTGTGGTGCACGTGGTTCGGGCGGCCGTCGAGCGGCGAATTGAACTGTCCGAAATAGTTGAGGTGCTGCACGTGCCGCGTCAGTGCCTGGCACTCCTCGAGGAACTCCAGCTTGTCCGCGCGCTCGGCGACGGCGTGACCGGGCGTGTGCCCCATCGACCAGAACCACGTGCCGAACCGCACGGGCAGCGGCGCGCCCGAGGCCAGCGCCTCGCCGCTGTCGGTCAGGAAGAAGTCGAGCAGCGGCAGCGCGACGGCGACCGGCACACCGCCAACCACGCCGCGCAATACGTCGCGGCGGCTGTAGGGTTTCTTGATCAGGATGCTCATGCTCGCGGCTCCTTTCACATTCGCGCCACGGGGCGCTCGTTCGCCGCCGTCTGGACGGCGGGCCGGCCCACGGCGTAGAGCGCATCGCTGAGCGCAATGCGCTTGATCAACTGGCGGAAGCGGAAGCCATCGTCGGCGAATTCCTGCTCCAGGTGCGTGATCCAGTCCCGCTCGCCGCGCTCCACCGGGCGCGCCGCCGCGTAAGAATACGCCCGTCGGACCACGCAGGACGTGGCGGCCGGATCCTGCCGCATCGCAGCACCGAGGCCCACCGCGTCGGTGAACGCGATGCCGTTCAGGTCGCCGCTGGGGTCGATCGGCTCGCCGTTCTCGGTGAAGCGGGTCTGGCCGGCGCCGTCGAAGTGCTCCAGCGCCAGGCCGATCGGGTCCATCAGCTTGTGGCAGCCGGCACACGCCGGATCGACCGAATGGGCCTTGAGGCGATTGCGGGCGGTCTTGTTGGGCGACTTCGGGTCGTTGAACTGGTCGAAGTTCACCGTGCTGGGTGGGTCTGGAACCTTCTGGCACAGCAGCAGCTCGCGGATCGCCTTGCCGCGCAGCGTCGGCGAGCTCTTGCCCGGATGCGAGTGCAGCGCGACGAAGCTGAGCAGCGTGTGGATGCCGGCGCGCGTGTCGCTTTCCGGGAATTCATAGGGCGCCCAGGCGCCGGGCTGCGACACCGGCACGCGATACACCATGCCAAGCGGGCTGCTCATGAACGTGCGCCGCGTCGTGAACAGGTCGCGGTAGTCGCCGTCGCGCGTCAGCAGCTCATCCACCAGCGTGCGCAGCAACTGCTCGCGCGAATCGTCCGACGCCGCCAGGCTGAACGCCGGGTAGAGCAGCGAGTCCTTCTCCAGCGTCGTGAAGTCGTCGAGTCCCAGCATGTCGGTGAAGAACGCGCGCGTGCCCGCCTGGAAGCGCGGCGAGCTCATCATCCGCTCGACCTGGGTCTCGAGCCCGTCTTCGGTGGCGAGCGTGCCGCTCTCGGCGGCCGCCAGCAGCGTCTCGTCCGGGCTGCTGTTCCACAGCAGGAAGCTGAGCCGCGCGGCCTTCGAATAGCCGTCGAGCCGCCGCAGCTTCGGCGAATCCGGATTCGGTTCTGCGTTCTCGCTGACGAACAGGAAATCCGGCGCTGCCAGCAGGCTCTGCAGCGGATAGCTCAGGCCGGCGTAGAAATCGCCGCGCGCCTGCGCGCCCGCAGCTGCGAGCTTCACCAGCGTCGCGACCTCGTCGTCGGCCAGCTTGCGCCGGAACAGGTAGCGACCGGCCTGCGACAGGAACTGCCGGGCGCAGGCATCGTCAGGCGCGGCAGCCGCAGCGGGAGTGCAGGGCAGCAGCAGCTCGCGATTGCCCGGCGCGACGACCTGCTCCGCGATGGACCGCGCCAGCTGCGCAAAGCGCTCGACGCCCGATGGCGTGATGGTCGCGCGGCTCGCGCCGACCGCGAGCAGCCCGTCGGTGCGCACGATCGGGTCGAAGCGTCCGGCGACCACGATCTGCGAGCCGAATACGTCCACGATGATGTTCCGGTACTGCGACTCGGTAAGTCTACGCACCGTCGGCGCGCCGCCGCTGGTGGGTGGCTCCGCCGTGCCGCATGCGGCGAGGCCAAGCAGCGCCAGCGCGGCCAGGGGTGCGAGACGCAATGCGCGGGCGGTCATCGGCTTGCCTTCAGGTCGCGGGCGGCCGGGCCGGTCGTATGAATGGCGAACGCCGGCAGGGCGTCGATGCGGAACGCCGAGGAAATGGCCGTGCATTCGCCGGTCTTCGGATCCGGGTAGCCGTCGGCCAGCTGTTTCGCCGCGGTGTACAGCGCCGGGCAGCTCCAGTCGCCGGTCGCGATCAGGAACTCGATCTTCAGCATGTATTCCCACCACTTGTCGAAGTCGTAATAGCCGCCGACCAGCCCGTTCACCTTGCCATCCGCGGTCGGCGTGAGGTTCAGCTGGACGTGCATGTCGCGCAGGCCGATCTCGGCGTAGGCGCTGTTGCCGTAGAACGGCAGCTTGGCGTCGATGGCCTGCGTCGTCAGCACGCCCTTCTCGATGCGGCCGCGGGTCACCGCGCCATAGCGCGCCTTGCCGTTGTTCGCGTCCACGCGATAGCTGGCATACGGGAGGATCCTGCCGGCGGCGTCGATCTGGAACGGGTCGGCCGCGCGATAGAACGCCACCTGCACGTCGGGCGAGTTCTGCAGGTCGACGATGCCGCTGATCTCGATCAGCACCACGCCGCGCCCGCTGTTGCGCCGCTCCTCGTTGCCAAAGGTGTCCAGCACGCCGTTGCGGCGCCAGCCATAAGTGCAGCCGAGCAGGCGATACATCTGGTTGTCGACGCCGGGCGTGCCGTCGACGCCGGTGAAGTCCTGGTGCGGACAGGATTTCGGCGTGGCGCCGCCGTCGATCTTGCCGTCCAGGTTGAAACCGTAGGCCGTCTTGCCCTTGACGGTGCGCAGCGGTGGATCCTGGACGACGGTGGGATTCCAGCAGACGTCTTCGCCCTTCGGGCCGCGCAGCACCGAGATGAAGCGGCGGTCGACCGGCTGCACCAGGCCCTTGTCGGTGAGCTTGTCCTTGTCGGCGCGCGACAGGCCGCGCCACCAGAGCTCATCGTTGCCGATCGTCGGCCCGTCCGGGCACTCGTCCATGAAGCGCGTCTGGTAGATCGCGTTGTCCCAGTTGGCGACCACGAACGCCAGCGTCTGCGGGGTGCGCGGCGCGGCTCGAGGCGCCGGTACCTGCGACACGGCGGCCGCAATTCCCGCGAGCAGACAAGCCGCCGCGGCAACCGGGACAGCGCCCCGGCCGAGGCGCGACCTGACCGAGCGCGCGCGGTCGCTCATGGCGGCACCCGCTGGATCTGCCCGCGCAACTCGCCGGCCGGATAGCGCGTCGTTCGGATGTTCACGTACATGCGACCTGCCAGTAGATATTCGAGTTGGGCGTCCGTCAACACTGCTGAGCCCGTGAGAGGCAGGTTGCGCGACCGCGGGGCGAGATCGATCTGCACCCCGGCGTTGGTCCCGGGGCGCTGCGGGCCGTGGACGCCGGCGCCGATGGCGGCGGACGTGAGCTTGCTGTAGGTGACGCGCCACGAAAACCGCAGCGTCGCGCGGTCCAGGGAGAAGTCGGCACGACCGACTCCCGGGCTGAGCGTCGTGGCCGCCTGCTCGTCCGCCGACAGGTCCGCGAAGAAACGCACCGGCGGTCCGGCCTCTTCGGCTGCCGGCAGGTGGGCCGGCACGGATGCCCATGCGAGCGTGATCGCGAGCGCCATGCTGCGGCGCAAGAGCGACCGGAGCCTCGATACCCTCAAGCTGGGAACGTCCTGCAATTCAGCCCCGCTGTCGCCCGAAATTCTACCGCCACTGTGCCACCTCGATGCCGCATGCGCCGAGTTCCGCGCAACGCGCTCACGGTGCGAACGGCGGCACGCGCGACTTGCATGCAACACAATGGTAGCGTCGCGGGGACGCAACGCACCCATATGGGGCGGGCGCTGTTTGTAGCGTGGACCAGTACTGCGTGCACCTTGCAGCTCTTGGCTGTTGCGTTGAGGATCCGATCAGAATATTGGGAATCGTGCGCGCGTCCAGCGCGCGATTACCGCTCGGGGTTTCGTCATCAAGGGGGTTCCAGATGATCAGTCGCGACAGACTCAGTGCGTTCACCGCCGGCCTCGCCGTCGTTGCATTCGCGCTACCCACCGTCGGTACGGCGCAGGATCAGGCAAAGCCAGGCGCCAGCGGACTCGTGCTTGAAGAGGTCACGGTCACGGCCCGCAAGGTCGAGGAAAACCTGATGACCGTGCCGATGGCCATCACGGCCATGACGGCCAAGGACCTGGAAGCCACCGGCGCCAAGCAGCTCACGGACATCATGATGATGACGCCGAGCTTCTACTTCTCAAACCAGCAAGGCGCCTCCGGACGCAACGACCGCACCGTCAATTCCCTCATCTTCCGCGGCCTGTTCCTGGATCGGAATTTCGGGCTCACGGCCGGCGGACAGATGTTCATCGACGGTGCGCCGGTTCTCGGAGCGATGCCGCCGGCCCTGTCAGACGTCGAGCGCGTGGAGATCCTGAAGGGCCCGCAGAGTGCGTATTTCGGTCGGTCCGCGTTCGTGGGGGCCATCAGCTTCACCACCCGGGACCCGTCGGAGGATTTCCGCGGCCGATTGTCCGCGGAAAGTTCGACCTACAATTCGCAGGAAGTTGAAGCATCCGTTGAAGGACCGTTGACTGAGACACTCGCCGGCCGCATCAGCCTGCGCAACTTCGAGCGCGGTGGCTACTACGCGAACAGCGCCTTGCCCGAGCAACGGCTCGGCGCACAGACCACCAACTCGATCGCCGGCACGATGGTGTGGAAGCCGACCGAAAGCCTGAAGGTCAAGACATTCGCGAACTGGTTTGTCGACCACGACGGCGCGCCAGCACAGGGGGCCCTGCTGCAGGACAACTTCAACGGTCGCCCGCAGGTCGATGGCAGCTGTCCATCATTCGCGCAGCTCCCGGCGGGGACGACGAGCGCGGGAAATCCGAATGGAATGTTCCCCCAGCGGGCAGGTACCGCGGACAACTCGCGATCGCTCTACGGTTACTACTGCGGCACGATCCCTACCGTGGACCAGCTGCCCGCGAACGTCATTTCCGCCGATTACGACCTCAGTCCTACGGCGACCAGTAACGCACTCTTCAACGGCCCGGAGAGCTGGTACACGTTCGATCAATCCTTCAAGAAGACCCCTGGCCTGCGTCGCGAGGCGACCCAGGCAAACCTTCGTGCGGACTGGGATTTCCTTGGCGGCTACACGTTGACGTCCATTTCCGCGTATCACAGCGACCGGTACCAGACGATCCTCGACCTGAACTACCGCAACGGACGCGACCGGGTTAATCCGTTCTTCTCCGCTGCTACCGCTGCGACTCGGGTGCCGTGGCTGCAGGCCATCCTGCTGTCGCAGAGCTACCTGAACGACTTCAGCCAGGAACTGCGCGTGACCTCCCCGCAGGAGGAGCGGTTTCGCTGGACGCTCGGCGCCAATTATTTCGACGGCTACAGTCGCGGTGGCACGGTCGTCGGCATCCTGCCCACCGGCGCGTCGTTCACCGCGCAGAAGTCTGAGCAGACGAGCAAGACGCCGGCCGTCTTCGGCGCCGCGTACTTCGATATCGTCGAGAACGTCACGCTCGGCGTCGAGGCTCGGTACCAGAAGGACAAGATCTTCCAGCAGGCGCTTGCGGTCCCCCAGCTCGGCCTGCCACCCACCGGTGTGGCCGCAATTCCGCTCGAGACCGAGTTCAAGAGCTTCTCCCCACGAGTGTCGCTCGACTGGGAGTACGCGCCGGGTTCGATCGTGTATGCGCTGTATTCGCGCGGCACCCGGCCAGGCGGCTTCAACGCCGGCTACGTCACCCTGCCTGCAATCGCAATTGCCGAGCTCCGGACCGCGGTGCCCGACGGGCAGCTCGCGTACGAAGAAGAAGAGCTGGAAAACCTCGAGATCGGCCTGAAGTCAACCTGGCTGGACGGCCGTGCGCGCACCACGCTCACCGTTTACCAGGACGAGTGGACGAACGGCCAGGTCGGCACCACCGTCCCGCTGGCGTCCATCAACAATCTGGTGACCGTCACGACCAACCAGGGTGTGGTGGACCTGGACGGCATTGAGTTCGAGGGCAAGTTCGCCATTACGAGCGGGTTCTCGGTCGGTGCCACTTATGCGCTGAACAACTCCGAGATCAAGTCGTATGGCAAATCCCCCGGTGGCGTCGATGGAAGCTGCGCGGATTGCAACAACATCTACGGCAGTTTCGTAGGAGTGATCGGTCGTCCGCTACCCGTGGTGCCGGAGACCACGTGGACGGTGAATGCCGAGTTCAACGCGCCGATCCGCGACAACCTCAACTGGTTCGCGCGTGCGGACTACATGTACCAGGGCTCGAAATACACCGACTTCTCGGAAGTGGCGAAGGTCGGCGCCCGCAAGAACCTCAATGCGCGCATCGGCCTGCGTGGCGAGGCCTGGACCCTTGAGGCTTTTGGCACGAACCTCACGGACGACAAGACGGTGGTGTCGGCGTTGGGAGGCATCGACGTGTTCACGTTCCTGGCGACGCCGACGAAGAACGCGATCCGTATCTCGCCGCCGATTCCGCAGTCGTTCGGCGTCCGGGCCACCTACACGTTCTGACCCGCACCGCAGCAGGACGAATGAAGGGCCGGGGCTGAACCCCCGGCCCTTTTTTCTTGCGGCCAGTGATTCTTCATCGAGGAGCGCGCCCATGATCGGGCATCCGGCGCCTTTCGCTGCCCTCATCGCGGCAGCATTGCTGGCCGCTGCGCCGTCCACCGCATCGGCTCAGGAGGCGATGCGCCCCGCGGTCGACGAACGGGGCGTCATCACTTCCGGTTCGATGGCAGTGCCGCTGTCAGACTTCCTGAGTCCCGCGGCGCAGTCGCAGCTGACGGCGCGGCTGCGCAATACGACGCTGCCGTCGCTCAAGGACGGCATCGAGGCGGTGCGCAAGGCGTCCGATGACACGGCCAGGGCCGCGCTGGACCAGTGGCTGAAGATCCATCCTGCACGGATCGAATCAGTGCTGATCGATGGTGTGCGTACCGACGTGGTGACTCCTGCCGCCGGCATCGACCGCCGCAACCGCAATCGCGTGCTGATCAACGCGCACATGGGCGGATTCTTCACGGGCGGACGCTACGGTGGCGCGCTCGAGTCGGTGCCGCTCGCGGGTCGCGGCGGGATCAGGATCATCGCCGTCGATTACCGCATGTCCCCGGAACACACCTTTCCCGCGGCCAGCGAAGACATGGAAACGGTCTATCGCCACGTACTCAAGACGACGCCGGCGGCGAGCATCGGCATCTATGGCTGTTCCGCGGGGGGCACGCTCGTGGCGCAATCGGTCGCGTGGTTCCTCAAGAAGAAGCTGCCGCTGCCGGGCGCGATCGGCATCTTCTGCTCTGGCGCGATGCCGACATTCTGGTTCGGCGGTGACTCAGGACAGTTGTCGTCGCTGCTCAACGCGACGCTGCCGCTCGGGCCCGCGCGCCCGGCCAATGCGCCGCGCGGTTACTTCGAAGGCATCGCCATGGATGACCCGCTGGTCACTCCCGGGCAGTTCTCCGCGATCCTCGCGCTGTTTCCGCCGACGCTGCTGGTCACCGGTACGCGTGACGTTGCGATGAGCAACGCGCTGGTCACCCACACCCGGCTGCTGCAGGCGGGCGTCGACGCGCAGCTGTTCGTGCAGGAAGGTCTCGGACACGGCCACTTCTTCGCGTTTCCCGGCACGCCGGAATCCGCGGCGGCCTACGACATCATCTGGAGATTCTTCGACCGCCACCTGAAGTGACGGCAAGGCTCAGGCGAACTCGCCCTTGTCGGGAAGCGCGATGTGCAGCACGTGGCAGGGCTCGAGGCCGACGAAGCGCACCATGTGGCCCTGGCCGCGCGTGTCCCACAGCGTCAGCATGTCGCCGCGGACGAACTGGCGGGTGTCGCCGTTGCTCACGGTGATGTTCATCTGGCCGGAGAACACCGCGAGGAACTTCAGATCGGGCGTCGTCTTGAAGTCGATGACGTGGCCGGGCTGCGACAGCGTCATCTGCCAGTAGAGCACCTTCTGGTTCTTCGACGAAATGCGCTGCGGCGTGCCGGTCTGCGGCAGGTCGACCTCGCGGAAGAATGAGTGACCGTGCTCGTCGACGTCGATATTGACGAATTTCATGGTGCGCTCGCTCCGGCTATTTCTTGAATTCGTAACTGTGCGTGCCCGGGAACGTCAGGCTCAGCGTGATCACGGGCTCGCGGCTGCGCGCGAACGAGGAGTGGTGCAGGGAGAGGCCCTGCACGTACACGCCTTCGCCCATCGCCGAGCGCCGCACTTCGCCGCTCTGCAGCGTGTTGTCGAGGTGACCGGACATGCCCCAGACCATGCGCGGCTGGTTGGTCAGGTGCATCTCTTCCGGGCCGCCGCCAATGGGTTCGCCAGGCTGGTTGATCGAGATGCCCCAGTAGGCGCCGTCCTGCTTCTCCGTTTCGGCGTGCAGCGGCGAGACGGTCTTGAACGGGATCTCCACGTCCACCCAGGCCGAGCGGCCGTTGGCGTCGAGGCCGAATGATTTCATCTTCATGATGCCCTGCTCCTCAGCCGCGCGGCGGCGCGTTGGTGGCAATGAATGACGAGTCTTCGTAGACGTCCCACCAGGTCGGCTTGCCGCCTTCTTCGCACAGCGCATCGCCGGCGGCGACGGTCTTCACTTCGTTGCCCACGGTGATCTGCATGCGGCCCGAGACCAGGTAGATCAGCACGTCTTCCTTCGGATTCGCGGGCGTGGTCCTGCCCTTGCCGCTCAGGCGCGCGACGCGGATCGAATTGCCATCGAACACATAGCGCCGCACGGCGACCTTCGCGCCGCCCGTGCCGGCCTTTTCGCCGGACGCGATCGCGGCTTCCGGCGCGTCTTTTGCGCGCACGACCGAGGCGTTCGCGTCCTTCATGCTGCTGCCGACGGTGTACAGCAATACCGTGGTGTCCTCGGGCTTGCCGGCGACGCTGCGCAGCACGCCGCTCGGCAGGTTCACGACATCGCCCGCGCCGAGCTCGACGACGCTGCCAGCCACGCCGACGGTGGCTGACCCGTTCAATACATAGAGCTGGGTTTCGCTGGTGATCTGGTGCAGCACGCCGCCGGTCGCGGCGCGGAAGCTCAGGACCCGGATGCTGCCATTGCGGAACCTGAAGGTCTTCGAGTCATAGCGCGACGCGTTAGCGGGCGCCTTCACCAGTTCCGCCGGGCCGGCCGCAATCAGGATGCGCGCGCCGGTCTGCTCGGCTGCGCCGGTCTGCAGGATCTCCCACTCGGCCATCGGCACGACGGGCACGTCCTTGCCGAACACGACGTTACTGGGCGGGGCGGCGCCGGGTTTGGCATCGGCGGCGAGCGCGCCGCCGCTTGCGGCGATGACGGCCGCCAGCGAGAGCCCCAGCACGGTGAGCCGTGCGCGGATCCGGATCGTCCTCATGTCAGCGTCTCCCCTTCATTTGCGCCGCCGCCCGGCAGGTGTGATCTTGACGATTGAATTGTCGCCCGGGCATGACACGTAGATTGCGCCGTCGCGGCCGACGGCAATGCCGGCGTTGGTGTTCGCCGGCAAGTCTAGGCCATCCAGCGACACAGCCAGGCCAGTCGCCAGCGGTGTTCGCATGCTGGTTTTCGGGTCCACGGCGACGACGCGCCGCAGCGACGGCTCGACGACGGCGAGGCGGCCGTCCCGCATCAACGCGACGCCCGTAGGTGCCGTCAGCCCCTTTGCCAGTTCGCGCCGCGCGCCGTTGCGCAGGTCGATCTGCGAAATGGCGCCCGCGCCGCGCTCCGCCACCAGCACGGTGTCGGCATCGAGCCGGGCGAGGCCTACAGGCTCCGTCAGCCCGGCGGCGAGTGTCGCGGTGCCCGTCGCATCGACCCGCAACAGCTTGCCTTCTGCGGCATCCAGCACCAGCAATGTGCCTGCGTCCTCGAGCAGCAGTCCCCGCGGCGTACGGACTGCCGTGGAATCGATCAGCAGCGCGTCGCCGCTGCTGCCCAGGCTGCGCAGCCGATTGCTGCTGACCCAGCCCCAGGCGATGCGCGAGTCCGTGACCGCGATGGCCGAGGATGCGCCGCGATTGCCGGCCCAGGGCGGGCGCGTGATGCGGCCGTTCTCCGTGTCGACGAAGCGGTAGCCGAACGGATCGGCCACCAGCAGCTGTTCGCGACCGTCGTGCTGCGTCATCGCGATGCCCAGCGGCATGGTGAAGCCGCCGGGCACCACGGTCCGATGGCGGCCCTGCTTCAGGTCCAGCGCGACGATGCCGCTGTCGGCCGCGGCGCTGACGTAGATCGTGCCGTCGTCCGCGATCGCCAGGCTGTCGAGCGGCGCGGGCAGCGATGCCACGATATGCGCAGTACGCGCGCCGTGTTGTTCCGCCGACGTGCGCCAGACGTCACCCGTCAGATAGTCCACGCTCCAGACCACGCCATCGCCATCCACCTTGACCGCTGCCGGCGAGCCAACCTGCTGGGCAATCGTCTCGATCGCGCCGCTGTCGACGTTGATCGCCAGCAGCTTGTCGCTGCGAAACTGCGGCGCATACAGCCGCCCGTCCGGACCGAACGAAAATCCGTTGAGCTGCCCGCGATCCTTGAACACCAGCCGCGGCGCCTTGCCACCCACCGGATCCAGCTCCCACAGTGAATCACTGCCCGCGCCGACCTGCGCGGTGAACAACCGGCCCTGGGCGTTGAATGCGATCGGATTCACGCGCGGCACGCCGCGCAGCAGCACTTCCGGCCGGCCGCCGGGTCGCTGGATGCGGATCTCGCCGCTGCGCTGTGCCGTCCACGCGAGGATGCCGGCGGCTGGCGTGCCGGGCGGGCCGATCGCCACGTCGTCCGACTCGCCGTCGGGCGAATCCACCGCGATCGACACGGCGCCCGTGGCGGGGTCGATACGGTAGACGCGCTGGCCGTGGATGCTGGTACCGTAGAGCCGCCCTTCGGCGTCGAAGGCGATGCCCTCGACCGCATGCATCGGCGTCGACGGCACCAGTACGCTCACGCTGGCTTTGGGCGCCGCCAACGCGTTATTGCCACCCAGGCAAAGCGCCGCGATGACCGCCGCGGCGGTCACCGACCGGCTGAGTTGTGTCACGTTCTGCATGCTGTTGCTCCCCGACTGGATCGCGGTGCTGATTGCACCGTGGTGCAAAAGGCGGGCGCTGCGGCCGGCGCTGACCCGACGACTAGAATACGGCGAGTCAGGCGCGCTGGGTCGTCTGGCAGGAGAGTGCCCATGTCGATTCTCGAAAGTTCCGTGCCGCGGCGCGGGCCGCACGCGGGCCGACTCGTACCGTTTGCGCTGGCCGCGCTGGGCCTGGTGGCTGCCCCGGCGCAATCGGTCGCCCAACCGGCGCCCGCGGCGCCTGCAGCACCCATTGCCGCACCGAATGCTGCGCCCCCTGCCGTCCCTGCTGCTGCGCCCGCTCCCGTGTCGCCCCAGGCCATGCTGGTCGCGCGCGGTCAGTACCTCGCGACCGCCGCCAACTGCGCGCGCTGCCACACGCGCGCCGGCGGCGCGCCGTTCGCCGGCGGCGTCGCCTTCAAGACCGATTTCGGCACGCTGTACTCGTCCAACATCACCTCGCACCCCACGGCCGGCATCGGCGGCTGGACGCAGGCGCAGTTCGTCCGCGCCATGCGCGAAGGGGTCGACGACGAGGGCCAGCACCTCTACCCGGCGTTCCCGTACACGGCGTTCACCAAGGTATCGGATGCCGATCTGGGCGCGCTGTTTGCCTACGTCCGTACCATCGCGCCGTCCGCAGACGCACCGCCGCCCAATGCGCTGAGTTTCCCCGCGAGCCAGCGTGCCGCCCTCGGCATCTGGAAGAGCCTGTTCTTCGAACCCGGCCGCTATGTCGCGAATCCCGGCCAGAGCGCCGAGTGGAATCGTGGCGCCTACCTGGTGCAGGGCCTCGGCCATTGCGGCGCCTGCCACACGCCGCGCAATTTTCTCGGCGCAGAAAAGGCCGACCTGGCGCTGGCGGGCGGCCGCTATTTCGACACCGTGCCGGGCGGCGAGGTGCGTCCCTGGTCAGCCGTGAACCTGACCCAGGCGGGCAGCGGGCTGAAGACCTGGTCAGTGTCCGATCTCGTCGCCTACCTGAAGACCGGCCACGGCCCGCGCGCCGGTTCGTTCGGCCCGATGAACGACGTGATCGGCCCGAGCACGCGCAACATGACCGACGCGGATCTGCGCGCGATGGCGGTGTACCTGAAGAGCCTGCCGCCGATCGAAACGGCCGAGAAGCAGACGCTCAGCGCCGCCGACAACGCCGCCGGTGAGAACCTGTACACGATTCACTGCGGCACCTGTCACCTGCCCACGGGCCTCGGCGACAAGATGGGTTCGGACCTCGGCCCGGCACTCGTCGGCAGTGCGGTGGTGCAGGCGGCCGATCCCGCGAGCCTCATCAACAGCATTCTCTACGGCGCGCAGATCCTCACGCCGCCGCCCGTGCCGGGCTGGAAGAACATGGAAGGCTTTGCCGACAAACTCGACGACGAGGAAGTCGCCACGCTGGCCAATTACCTGCGTGCCAGCTGGGGCAATGTCGGCGGTAAGGTCAGCGCCAGCGAAGTAGCTGAACAGCGCTGAGCCGGGCGGACAGGGTATCCAAGGAGCTGGCGGGCTCGGGCTCACCATCAGGCTGGTTACGCGAACCGGGCTTGGCAGGAAAGGTGATTGCCTATCCGCCAAAGCCCCGCATGCAGGCCGCGACGAATCCTCGGCGCGCTCCCGTCAAAGATTGGCGAGACCGTCAACTTCTTCAGGAGTCATGCCAATGAAACGCGTCATGCTCGCGGCCGTCAGTGTCGCCTTCCCTCTCGTCGTCGGTGCAACGGAAAGCCCGTTCTCCGAGGCGAGACTGTTCTTCGAACTCAACAATTCCGACAGTGATCTCGGTATCCATGCGGAAATCGATGGCGATCCTTGGAAGCGACTCGAAATCGAAGACCCGCAGGAGCGTCATATCCTCGATATCGTCGCTTCCGGCCGGCTGCGCCGCCAGGGAATGACGCAGCTGGCGTTCGAGAGCGCCGAGCCGCGCTTCACGGAGCTGGCGCCGCGGGACTTCTTCGCCCGCTTTCCCGAAGGGCGCTACGAAATCAGCGCCGTGAAGCTCGACGGCCTGGAACTGGAGAGCGTGGCGACGATCTCTCACGTGATGCCGGCTCCCGCGGGCAATTTCCGCGTGGACGAAGTGCCGTTGCCGCCGAGCTGTCGCACCACGCCGCTGCCGGTCATCGAGGTCGACGATGAGTCGGTCGTCGAATTCTCCTGGGATCCGGTCACGAGTTCGCATCCGACCGTGGGGCGCAGCGGCCCGGTGACGATCGAGTCGTACGAGCTCGTCGTCGAGGGCGAGGAATTCAAATTCAGCGTGAAACTGCCCGGCGATGCAACCGACATCGACGTGCCGGGGGACTTGCTGGCCGGTGCCGGTCAGGTGAAGGCCGAGATCCTGGTACGCGACGAAAATGGCAACCGCACGGCGATTGAAACCTGCTTCAAGGTTGCTGAGTGAAGCAGCCGACCGCGCTGTTGATGTCATGCGCGGTCGTGGGCATTGCGATGATGGCCCTCGGGGGCGACCCAATGACGCCGGCACGAGTCCCGGGCGCCGCCGATTTCCTTTCGGTGCGTGTCCGGGGCTCCTGGCCGGCGTCGACGGGCGAGACCGGGCCTGCAAGCGCGGAGGCGCTGCGCGCAGCTTCGGCACCTGCTTTGGCACCGGTCGCGGGACCGGCCAACGCAGTGCCGTTCGATCGGCCGTCAGAGCAGCTCGCGGCGCTCGGCCGCAGCGCTACGGCAACCGAGCTGGCGAATGCTGCGGCAGCGGCCGTGACCGCTTCGGACGCCGAGGTGCGCGTGCAGGCGCTTGAACTTCTCGGAGATACGCGACAGCCACGTTATGTCCCGATTCTGGCTGTCGCCCTGGCCGACGGCGACGGCGAAGTGCGGGTCGCGGCGCTACTTGCGTTGGCCCGTCACGGCAGCGCCGAGGCCCTTTACACGCTCCACGCGGCGCTGCCGAACCTGGACGATGAGCTGCGGCAGTTCGCCGCCGCAATGCTGGCGGATCGGACGCCGCCGTAGCCGACACGTGTTAGTGTCGCGACGAATTCGTCGATCCGGACCGTCCAACTCTCCATGGCGGACCATGAATCGGATCTGCAGCTTGCCCGCCGCGTGGTCGGCGGCGATCGTGCGGCGTTCGACCGGTTGTTCGAGCTGGTCTTCGCCAGGTTGTACCGCTTCGTGTTGCTGCGTATCGGTCGAGACGCCGACGCCGCGCAGGACTTGTGCCAACAGGTGATGGAGCGCGCCGTGCGGGGGCTGGACAAATACCGCGGAGAGGCCTCGTTGTTCACCTGGCTGTGCACGATTGCGCGCCGCGAACTGGCCGACTACTGGGAGCGGCATGCGCGTGGGCGCGGCCGCACCCTGTCCTACGATCAGGACGATACGCTGCGTCACGTGCTCGAGTCGCTCGAGGCCGACCCCCGACTCGGGCCCGAGTCGCAGTCGGAGCAGCGCGATCTGCGCTTGCTCATCCAGACCGTGCTCGATCACTTGCCGCCCGGGTACGGCAACGTGCTTGAGTGGAAGTACATCGACGGCCTGGATGCCGCAACGATCGGCGAGCGCCTGCAGCTGTCGCCCACGGCCGCGCATTCCCTGGTCGCGCGCGCGCGCAATGCATTTCGCAGTGAGCTCGCAGCGATCGCAGATGAGTTCCGCGTTGGCGCGACGCTGGAGAGACCCCAATGAGCGAGCCACAAGCCCCGGAAGCGGACAGCCCGGAGCCGCTGCTGCGTCTGCTCGGCGCCGTCGGGCGGCGCATCGAACCGCCCGAGGAAACCCGGGTGGCGGTCTATCTGGCAGCCCGACTCGCATGGGACGAAACGCAGCGGCAGCGTCGTCAGCGCCGGATGAAATGGATTGGGCTCGCCGCAGCCGCGGGCGTCGCCGCGCTCACATGGAGCGTCGCGGGCTATTTCGCGTCGTGGCGCGAGTCCTCGGCGCCACTCGCGGCCGAGTCCACCTTGCGGCTCGCAGGCGGCGCCCGTGCTCTGCGCATCGGCGAGCGGCTCGATGCCGGTGCCGATCGCGGATTGACGCTCGAGGCCGAGGGTGGAATCCGCGTCCGCCTCGATCGTCGCAGCCGAGTGCTGGCTCGCGCCTCCGATGTACTCGCGCTCGAGAGCGGCCGGCTGTACTTCGAGACTGCCGCGACGCCGCGTGAGCACAAAGCATTGACGTTCGAGACGCCGTTTGGTCGTGTCACGCATCTCGGCACGCGCTATGCCCTCGCAATGCAGGGCGATGCGCTGGCCGTGCAGGTCCGCGACGGTCGTGTCCGCATCACCAGTCCATCCGGCCGCATCAGCGAGGTCGAGGCGGGATGGCGCATCGTGTTGGACGCTGCGGGACAAGAGCGGCAGCGGGTCGCTGTTGCGCGCTCCGGCGAGCTATGGAATTGGGTCGATGCGCTGGCGCCGCCCCTGCCGGTGGATGGCCGCACACTGTTCGACGTGCTCGAGGAAATCGCCTGGCAAAGTGGCCGGCGCCTGGAGTACGCGAATGAAGACGTGCGCCGGGACGCTCGGCGCATCCGGCTCAACGGGCCGTTCATCGAACTGCCGATGGGCGATCGCCTGTTCGCCGTGCTCGTGACCACCGGATTGGAAGCGGTCGAAGACGGCGACCGGATCATGATTCGTCGACGGCTGCCGGCCCGCTCCACGCCGTCCTGATGGCCCTTGGCGCGCGCGAACGGCTGAGCGCGCAGGCTGTGGCACTGGCCGCGGCCGTGGCAGCGTTGCTGGTCACGGCACCTGCACGCGCAGCCGATGGGCGCGTCGTAGAGCAGGGCGTCGCGGAGGGCCAGGCGGTGATCGTCGTGCCTGCGGGTCGGCGCGTCGGTGCGGCGCTGGAGGAGCTGCGTGCACAGGGTCTGCGCGTCCTGTACAGCAGCGCACTCGTGGCGCCGTCGCTGCAGACACGCGAGCGCGTCGTCGGCCGCAATCCCGACGAGGCCGCGCGCGCGATGCTGCGACAGGTGGGCCTGGAGTTGCGCGCAGTCGGCACCGGCGTGTTTGCGGTCGTCGAGGCGCCACGCGGCCTGCGCTGGCTCGTCGCAGGCCGGATCGTCGATGACGCGAGCGGCACGCCGATCAGCGATGCGCGCATCGAGCTGATCGAAGACGGGTATGTCGCCTGGAGCGATGATAGCGGGAGCTTCGCGTTGCAGCTTCGCGGTCGAGCGGCACGTACGCTGCGCGTCAGTGGCGACGGCTATGCGCCGATGCTGAAGGCGCTGGCATTTCCCGCCGCCGCGCACAGCGACTTGCCGATCCGGCTCGCGCGTCTCGAGCGGGCACTCGAAGAAATCACGGTCGTGGCCAGTCGATTCACGTACCAGGACCCGATCGCCGGCAATCGCTTCAGGCTCGATCAAGCCGCCATCGCCGCGCAACCCAAGGTCGGTGAGGATGCGCTGCAGGCCATGGCGACATTGCCCGGCATCGCGTTCTCCGGCAGTTCGGCGCGTCCCAACGTGCGCGGCGGAGAGGTCGGAGAGCTGCTGGTCGTACTCGACGGCATGCCAATCCGCGAGGCGTTCCACCTGCCTGCGTATAACGCGGCGTTCAGCAGCATCGACGAGGGCCTCGTCGAACGCCTCGATGCCTACACCGGCACGCTGCCGGTGCGTTTCGGTAACCGCCTCGGAGCAGTCGTCGACCTGCGCAGCGTCGAGCCCGGCGAAACGGAACGGCACGCGATAGGGCTGAGCACCTGGAACGCGAGCCTGCGTACCGGAGGTCGCGCGGACGGAGCAGGCGACACCGATTGGTTGTTCGCAACGCGACGCGGCACGGCGGAACACTGGATCGACAAGTACGCACTCGACGTCGGACGCCCGGAGTACCAGGACGCCTTCGCGCGCTTGACCACGATCACCGCAGGCGGCCTGCAACTCGGCGCGCGCGCGCTGTGGTCCGACTCCAGCCTGGTCGTGACCGAGGCGGACACGAGCGAGATCGCAACGCTCGACAGCACCGCGTCCTATGTCTGGTTCACCGTGGCGCGTCCCGCGACGCAAGACGGCGGTTTGTCCCTGTCCGGCACCCTGGGAGTCAGCCAGATCGACAGTGCGCGCCGCGGCACCGTCGCCGAGGGCTTCACGCCGGAGGGACGCGTCGACGACACCCGCGAGAGCCGCTTGTGGGATCTGATACTGCGCGCCGACTGGGCCACTTCGAGCGCGCAGCACGTCGAACTCGGATTGACTGCGACCCGCGGACGCGGTCGCTACCGCTACCGGAGCGAGGCTGAGTTCGAAGCCGTGGCATCGGAGCTGTTTGGACTGCCTGAGGATCGCCAGCGCGAGGCAAACCTCGCGGTCTCGCAGACCAACGTCGGCGCTTTCATGAACCTCCGCCGGCAATTGGGGGAGGGCGTGTTCCTGGATTTCGGCGGGCGCGTCGATCAGGAGCGCGGCACGGGCAGCCGAGTGCGCTCGATTTGGAGCCCGCGTGTCGCGCTGCGATGGGACGCGAGCCCTTTCACGATCTGGCGCGCCAGCCTCGGTCGCAGCCAGCAACGCGACGAAGTGCATGAACTGCGCGTCGAAGACGGCGTCGACACGCCGCAGCCCAGTCAGCGCTCCGACCAACTCGTACTGGGATTCGAGCGACGTATGCAGGCCGGGCTGATGCTGCGCGTCGAAGGCTACACCCGTCGGCTCGGCCGGCCACGCACCCGCTACGAAAACCTCTACGACCCGCTGCGTTTTCTGCCGGAACTGTCGCCGGATCGCGTCGCCGTCTCACCCCGACGCGCGGCGCTGCGCGGAGTGGAAGTCTCCACGCAGTGGGAACGTGGCCCCTGGTCGCTGTGGGGCGCCTATGCCTGGAGCGAATCCGAGGACGAGTTCGCCGACGGCGCGCGGGTGCCTCGCGACTGGGACCAGCGTCACGCCCTGGCGCTCGCAGCCAGCTGGCGGCGGGGTCCCTGGAGCCTATCCGCGCTGACGCAGATTCATAGCGGCCGTCCGACCACACCGGTACTCGACACCCGGCTCGTCGCACCGCGACTGGGACCGCGCAACAGCGCTCGCCTCGGGGCCTGCGCGACGCTGGATCTGCGCGTGTCGCGGGAGTTTCCGTTGGCCGTCGGCAGACTCGTGGCTTACGGGCAGATCACGAACGCCCTCAACCGTCGAAATCCCTGTTGCACGGAGCTGGATCTCCCCAGCGACGCTAGTGACCCCACACGCCTGGAGACCGCGCAGTTGTCTACGTACCCTGCCGTGCCTGCGATCGGCGTGCAGTGGAGGTTTTGAACCGGGCGGAGCGCGTCAGTCCGCCGGCCCGATTGGCGCGGCGACGAAGCGACGCCGGGCGAGCGCGATGGCGAACGCGCCCAGCGGGACGATGATCGCGCACAGCATGGCGATGGCGACGCTGATCGGCTTCGGATCGCGCAGCACGTAGTCGCTGAGCAGCGCGGCGCCCGTGGGACCGATCGTGCCGATCTCCCAACCGTAGCGGCGCACCATGAAGGCCGGCGTCCACGGCAGATGCGCGACCAGCGAGAAACCGATTGCGATCAGCCCAAGCAGTACGCCGCGCTGCGCGCAGCCGGATGGTCAGTCGGCCGGCTTCGCCGCATCGGCCCCACCGCATGCCGATGGCCGGGCCCTGCGCGGTTCTCGACTGTCTGCTTCCGACGACGCGCATCGCGCATTTCTTGATGGGCTGCCTGCGCGGCGTCTAGACTGGCCATTGAGCCGCGTAATCGCGTGCCATAACGGAGTACCTCATGTTCGCGTCATCTCGTCGATTCGTGGCAATTCTCGTCGTACTCATTCTCACTCTGCAGTCGCTCGCGAGCGCACCGGTGCATGCCGCCTTGATTGGGACGCCGGAAGTCGTCGCTAACGAGGCACGTGCCGCGGACCTGCAGCGGGTCGGCACGTTCCTCGGGAGTGCATCGGTGCAGGAGCGGCTTGTCGCGCTTGGAGTCGA
>JANPDV010000042.1:0-18743 GCA_031431655.1 Gammaproteobacteria bacterium
GCTGACCAACCTCCACCAGATTGGTATCGAGCAGAACGCCGACCGGCTGGGTGCTGGCGCCGCGACTGTCGTCGGCGCCGGGATCGCCGCCCACGCGGGCTTGACCGCCCTGCGCCAGGCGCGGGCCAAGTCTGCATCGACCCGAACCCCGCCACCGCCAGCGTCGTCGACCGGCGCCAGCGGACCGGCAGCCTGAAGCGCACAGGGGACCAGAATGACCATTGCCAGTACGCCGAATGGATTCAAGCTGGACGATGCCGGCAAGCGCATCGTCGTCGATCCGGTCACGCGGATCGAGGGGCACCTTCGCATCGAGGTCAACGTCGACGACAAGAACGTGATCCGCAATGCGGTGTCAACCGGCACGATGTGGCGCGGCCTTGAGGTGATTCTCAAGGGACGCGATCCGCGCGACGCGTGGGCTTTCACCGAGCGCATCTGCGGCGTCTGCACCGGCGTGCACGCACTCGCCTCGGTGCGCGCGGTCGAGGATGCGCTCGGCATCCAGATCCCGGAGAACGCCAACACGATTCGCAACATCATGCACCTCACACTGTATGTGCAGGACCATCTGGTGCATTTCTATCATCTGCATGCGCTCGACTGGGTCGACGTCGTCAGTGCGCTAAAGGCGGATCCGAAGGCGACGTCCGAGCTCGCCCAGTCAATTTCATCGTGGCCGCTTTCATCGCCAGGCTACTTCCGCGACCTGCAGACGCGATTGCGCAAGTTCGTGGAGTCCGGGCAGCTCGGCCCGTTCAAGAATGGCTACTGGGGCCATCCGGCCTACAAGCTGCCGCCCGAGGCGAACCTGATGGCGGTGGCGCATTACCTCGAGGCGCTCGACTTCCAGAAGGAGATCGTCAAGATCCAGACGATCTTCGGCGGCAAGAACCCGCATCCGAACTGGCTGGTGGGCGGAGTGCCCTCGCCGATCAATGTCAATGAGACGGGCGCGGTGGGTGCCGTCAACATCGAGCGCCTGAACATGGTCGCGAAGATCATCGACGACTCGATCACGTTCATCGAGCAGGTGTACATCCCGGACCTGCTTGCGATCGCCTCGTTTTACAAGGACTGGACCTACGGCGGCGGCCTGTCGTCCAAGTTCGTCATGTCCTACGGCGACGTTCCGGAGTCCGCGGCGCCCAATGCAAAGCTGCTGCTGCCGGCGGGGGCGATCATCGATGGCAACCTCAACGAGGTCCGCGACGTCGATGTCCGCAAGAGCGACGAGATCCTCGAGTACGTGCCGCACTCCTGGTACAAGTACGCCGACGAGAAGCTGGGCCTGCATCCCTGGGACGGCATCACCGATCCAAACTACGTGCATGGCCCGAACCTCAAGGGGACGCGCACCCGGATCGAGGCGGTTGACGAGGGTGCCAAGTACTCGTGGATCAAGTCGCCGCGGTGGAACGGCCATGCCATGGAGGTCGGTCCGCTGGCGCGCTTCGTGATTGGCTACGCTCGCGGTATCCCGGATTTCAAGGAGCCGGTCGACGCGGTGCTCGGCAAGCTCGGCCTGCCATTGACCGCGCTGTTCTCGTCGCTCGGCCGCACCGCCGCGCGCGGGCTCGAAGCGCAATGGGCCGCGCACAAACTCAAGTTCTTCTACGACAAGCTCATCGCCAACATCAAGGCGGGCGATACCTCCACGGCCAACATGGAGAAGTTCAAGCCGGAGACCTGGCCCAAGAGCGCCAAGGGGGTCGGTACCTGCGAGGCACCGCGTGGGGCACTCGGGCACTGGATCCAGATCGAGGACCGGAAGATCGCCAACTACCAGTGCGTGGTTCCCACGACCTGGAACGCCAGCCCGCGCGACAACGAGGGCAAGATCGGCGCATTCGAGGCGGCCCTGCTCGACACGCCGATGGCGGATCCGGCGCAGCCGCTCGAAATCCTGCGCACGATCCACAGCTTCGATCCCTGCCTGGCCTGCGCCACGCACGTATACGACCCGAGTGGCCGGGAACTGACCCGGGTCGAAGTCCGATGAGCGCGCAGCCGGTCATTCGGGACCCCGACGAAGTCAGGGAAGGGGAGTTCACGGAGGCCATCTTTCCGCCCGGCAAGGCGGCACCCGCGGTGTACGTCTATGAGGCGCCGGTGCGGATCTGGCACTGGGTAACGGCGCTGTGCATTTTCGTGCTCGCCGGCACCGGCTACTTCATCGGGTTGCCGCCGCCCTCGCTGAGCGGCGAGGCGTCGGACCACTTCCAGTTCGGCTGGATCCGGCTGTTGCACTTCGGCGCCGGGCAGCTGCTCGCGGTCGCCTTCATTCTCCGGGTGTACTGGGCGTTCGTCGGCAACTCGCACGCGCGGCAGCTTTTCATGCCGCCGTTCTTCAATCGGCGCTGGTACCGCGCGATCTTCGAGGAGCTCAAGTGGTACCTGTTGATCGAGAAGCGCCCGGTCGAGTACGTGGGCCACAATCCGCTGGCCCATATCTCGATGTTCCTGATGTTCGTGCTGCCCGTGGTCTTCATGATGTTCACGGGTTTCGCACTTTACGCGGAAGGTCAGGGGATCGACTCCTGGTGGTATGCCGCGTTCGGCTGGGTGCTGCCACTGATCGGCAGCTCGATGGCCGTACACACGATGCACCGGGTCGGAATGTGGATCCTGGTGATTTTCTCGTTGATCCATCTCTACATTGCGCTGCGCGAGGACATCGTGCGCCGCCAGAGCACGCTCAGCACGATGATGAGCGGCTGGCGGCTGTTCAAGAACCGCGGCCACTGGGGCACCTGAGATCGCGCCATGCAGTCTGGCGAGCGGCATGTCCTGGTTCTCGGAGTCGGCAACCTGCTGTGGGCTGACGAGGGGTTCGGCGTCCGTTGCGCCGAGGCCCTCGCGGCCAAGTATCGCTCGACCGATGAGTTGGTGATTCTTGACGGCGGCACCCAGGGCCTGGCGCTCGTGCCGGATGTCGCCCGGGCAACCCACCTGATCCTGCTCGATGCAGTTGACGTTGGTGTGCCGCCGGGTTCGCTGGTGGTTGCTCGCGACTCCCAGGTTCGTGGCTACATCGGTTCCGACAAGATGAGCCTGCACCAGGCCGGCCTGACCGATGTTCTCGCCTGTGTGGAGCTGATGGGCAAGGCCCCGCAGCGTGTGACGCTGATCGGCGTTCAACCGGTCGAACTCGAAGACTACGGCGGTAGTCTGACGGCGCCGGTCCGCGCACAACTGGCACGCGCGGTCGAGCTCGCCGAGGCCGAGCTGCGCACATGGGGCGTGATGCTCGTCGAGCAGGATGGCGACCCGAACTCGGCGCCGGCTGGTCTCGATTCCGCCGTGTTGACCAGCATGCAGAACTATGAGCGTGGCCGACCTGCCGAGGTCGACGCCTGCCGGACAGGGGATGCGCGCGTTCTGCAGCGCTCTCGTCCCGATGCTCTTGCCGACACGGGTCGCCTGCCATGAGCTACATCTTCGAGAGCCTGCTTGCCACGTCCGGATGCGAGGTGGTCAGCGCGACGACCGTAGAAGCGTTCATTGGCGCGTCGGGACCCAGCGTCCTGTTCCTCACCGGTGACACGACGCAGCGCCCCGAGGCGGGCGACGTGGCAGTCGTGGTGCGCGAGATCCTGCGTGAGCACGAAGGCGCGCACGTTCGCCTTGGGATCGTGGACCGTCGCGATGAGGCGAGCGTAATGCAACGGCTCGGCGTGGTCGTGCTGCCGGCGGTGGTGTTGATCCGGGAGGGATTGGTGCAGGAGATCATCGCTCGGATGCGTGACTGGCAGGTGTACTCGCAGGCCTTCGCGCGACTGACCGCACCGGCGCGCGACGATGCGTCGCCGGCCTGATTGACCCATCGCGGGCGAAGCCCGGGGAGTCCACGATGAGCGAGCACGTACTGACCTGGCGCAAGGGAGCGCGCGCCGCCGAGCTGGGCGATGCCGCGCTGCGCCTGATCGACATGCCACAGGGCCTGCGCCGGTCGGCCGTGCAGGTCGCCGCAGCTGAGAGGCTCGGCGACGCCGCACGGGTCGTGTTGCTCGAGGCGATTGCGGCACTTCGTTCCCAGGCACAACGGCCCGAGCGTGAGGCCTCAGTCCTGGCAGAACCGATCCGCATACCGCTCCGATCCCTCGAGCCGCGCCAACGCGAGGTCCTCGCCGATCTGCTCGGCGAGGGTGAGGTGCGGGCAGAGGTCGGGGGGGCGGCACACTGGAGGATCCGTGAGTCCGTGCTGCCCGGACTGTGGCGCGTCGAGATGGACTCGGCGGATGAGCGTGACATCAGCTGGCTGGAGGTCGGAGTCGTGCCGTCGGCCGTGTTGCAGGCCGCCGCGAGGCTGCCGCGCGATTCGGTCAGCATTCCCGATGTCCTGCCTGCAGGCGCGATGAACGTACGACCGCTGGTCACCGAGCTGGTGGCGCGTTCGCAGGCTTGGCGCAGCGGGGACGAGAACCACGTGATCAATTTCACGCTGTTGCCGATCACCGACGTCGATGCAGAGATCCTCACTGCGACGGTCGGGCAGATTCCATTGAGCCTCGTCTCCGAGGGCTACGGCAGCTGCCGCATCTATGCGACCGGCTTGCGCCATGTCTGGGCCGTGCAGTACCTGAACTCGATGGGCAAGGTGATTCTGGACACGCTCGAAGTCTGCGACGTTCCCGTCGCCGCCTGCGCGGCGCGCGAGGACTTCGTGGATTCTGCAGCGCGTCTCACCGAGATGCTCGAGGCCTATGCATCATGAATGCCGCTTTCGAAGGCAGCTATCTCGGCGACTCATCGAAACTCGATGATGGCACGTCGCTGGAATGCGGTATCTGCTGGCAGGTCTACGATCCTGCGCTCGGGGACTCTGTTGCGCAGGTTTCCCCGGGAACGCCGTTCGCGGCACTCCCGGACGACTGGCGTTGCCCGAGCTGCGATGCCCCGAAGCAGAAGTTCCTGGTTCTGGGCACGGCACGCGGCACCGCAGCGGGCGACGACGCCGTGCTGCGGCTGGTTGCTGCGTACCGGAATGCCGCCACCGAGATGCGCGGGCTGCCAGTCTATAACCCGCAGTTGATCGTCGAGGCGTTGGGTTTCATGGACTACGGCGAACGGCGCGTGGGAGTCATGGTCACGCCCTGGTTCATGAACATCGCGGTGCTGCCGGGAGGATCGGACCAGCAGGAGTGGGCGGCAGGTCGTTCGCTGAGACTGACATTCCCGTCCGGTGCCTACGACTTCCTCGTCAGTGAGCTGGACGGGGTAGGGCTGGTGGCGTCCTGCTCGCTGTTCTCGCCGATGAACGACTTCACGGACCACGAGGCTGCGAGGCTCGCAGCTACCGCCGCGTTCGAGGCGCTGTTGCAGCCGGATCCGGAGGAGGCAGTGGCTGAACCGCCCGCGGCAGCTGCGGCGCCGGTGTCCCGGCGGGCCTTCCTCAGTGCGGGCGGCTAGGCTGCATGCACGAGATGTCACTTTGCCAGGGCCTGATGGAAATCATCGAAGCAGAGCGCGCGCAGCGTGGTTTTCGCAGCGTATCGCGCGTGCGGCTCTCGATCGGCGCACTGGCCAACGTTGAACCTGAGGCGCTGCGTTTCGGATTCGAAGTTGCCACGCGCGGCACTGCGGCGGAAGGCGCCGAGCTCGCTTTCGACATGGTCCCGGCAACGGTCTGGTGCATGACCTGTGGCGAGACGCAGGAGATTGCCGCTCGCGGTGACCCATGCCCGCGCTGTGGCGGGGCTCAGCTGATCCTGCAGCGAGGTGAGGAACTGCGACTCGCGGAACTCGAGGTCCACTGACCATGTGCGGAATATGCGGATGCTCGAGCGACGATCATGGCCACGTTCATGGCCACGACCACAAGCACGACCACGCGCACGATCATCCGCAGGACCATGCGGGGGGGCATTCGCACGACCCCAGCCGCGCGCGCGTGCTCAAGGTCGAACGCGACCTGCTCGAGTCGAATGACCGCATCGCCTTGCAGAATCGCGCGCTTTTTCGCTCGCGCGATGTACTGGCCCTGAATCTGGTTTCGAGCCCCGGTGCCGGCAAGACTTCACTGCTGGTTCGGACCTTGCAGCAGTTGCAGGGCCGCTGCCCACTGGCCGTGATCGAAGGCGACCAGGCTACCGACAATGATGCTGCAAGAGTGCGCGAGACCGGCGTCGCGGCGCTGCAGGTCAATACCGGCAAGGGCTGTCATCTCGACGCGCGAATGGTGGCGCGCAGTTTCGGGCCGCTGCCGCTCCCGGCGGGCGGCGTGTTGTTCATCGAGAACGTCGGCAACCTGGTGTGCCCGGCCGGATTCGACCTGGGCGAGGCGCACAAAGTCGTGCTGGCTTCGGTGACGGAGGGGGAAGACAAGCCGCTTAAGTACCCGAACATGTTCGCGGCATCCGACCTGCTGCTGGTCAGCAAGGTTGATCTGCTGCCGCACCTGCGCTTCGACGTGAATGCCCTGATCGCGAACGCGCACCGCGTCAATCCGGCGATCGAGATCATCCAGGTCTCGGCTGAAACGGGCGCAGGCCTCGACGAATGGCTGGCGTGGATCGAGCGCGAGCGGCTCAGCCTGCGTCGCGCCTTGATTGCCTCCGCTACCAGTGCAGACCTCGCAGCAGCGAGGTCATCGCAATTCCCTCCTGCGAGGGTTTGAGGTCTTTTCCGGCCGTGCCGGTCGCGGCGGAGGAGTCCGGGAACATCTGGTAGCCCGTATTCATGATCACCTGCGACACCTTCGGCGCGATCATGTGCAGGATCTGCGCGAAGATGCCCAGGCGAGTGGCAACGCGCACCGGCCGGTGAATGATCGCTTCCGCGATCATTTCCGTCGCCTCCTCGGGTGAGATTGTCGGCAGGTTCTCGTACAGCTTGGTCGGCGCGATCATCGGCGTGCGGACCAGCGGGAAGTTGACGATCGTGAACTGCACACCCTGTTCACACACCTCGGCTCCGACGCTGCGCGAGAAGGCTTCGAGCGCTGCCTTGGAGGCAACGTAAGCGGAGAAGCGCGGCGAGTTGCTGAGGACGCCGATCGAAGAGACATTGATCACCTGGCCACTGCGTCGTTCAACCATCTTGGGGAGCAGGCCCAGGGTCAGGCGCACGGGGGCCAGGTAGTTGATCCGCATCAGCCGCTCGAAATCGTGGAAACGATCATAGGAAATGGCGATCGAGCGCCGGATCGAGTGTCCCGCGTTGTTGATCAGGATGTCGACCGGGCCGTGTTCTTCCAGTACGCGCGTCGCCAGGCCGCCGCACGCCTCGGCATCCGACAGGTCGCAGGAGTAGACGCAGGCGTTGCCACCGAGTGCGACTATCTCAGCGCGTGTCTCTTCCAGCTTGACGGCATCCCGGGCGACCACGATCAGACGTGCACCCGCCTCGGCGAGACGCCGGACCGTTGCGCGACCGATTCCGGACGAGCCTCCAGTCACGAGGACGAGCTTGCCGCGCACGGCGCCGCTGAGGCTCCGGTCGACGAACAGATCGGGATCGAGATTGCGCTCCCAGTAGTCCCATAGCCGCCAAGCGTAGTCCTCGAGGGGCGGCAGCCGGATACCGGCAGGCTCGAGCAGGGCACGGGCGCGCCGGTTGTCGAAACGCGTCGGATAGGCCAGGAACTGCACGACCGAGCGCGGAATGCCGAGGTCGCGCAGCAGCTGGTCGATGACTCGCTGGATGGGTCCGATGGTCGAGAGGGCCGCCTTCAAGGCGTCCGGCACATAGCGCAGCAGTCGCAGGTCCAGTCGCAGGCCCGCGGTCGGCGCGTGGGCTGCCCGCGAGAACAGGTTCAACACTTCGCCGAGATGCCGCGGCTTCGGATCGACCAGGTGGAAACACTGGCCGTCCTGCCCGGGAGCATGGGCCAGCGCGTCGAGCGCCGCGACCACGTAGTCGACCGGCACCAAGTTGATGTAGCCGCCTTCGAGTCCGACCATCGGGAACCAGGGGGGAACGGCCTGGCGGATCTTCTGGATCAACTTGAAGAGGTAATAGGGTCCATCGATCTTGTCGATGCGCCCGGTAGCCGAGTCGCCGACCACCATCGCGGGCCGGTAGATGCGCCAGGGCACCCGGCACTTCGTGCGTACCAGTGCCTCCGATTCATGCTTGGTCCGGAAGTACGGGTGGTCGAGTCCTTCTGCCTCGAGGAACATCCCCTCGTCAAACACGCCGCTGTAGAGGCCCGCCGCGGCGATCGAACTGACGAGATGAAAGCAGCCGGCTTCGATGTCGGCGGCCAGCTGCAGCGCGTGGTCGGTGCCGAGGATGTTCGCCATGTCGAGCGTCGAGGCAGTTGCCGCCAGATCGTAGACTGCGCCGAGATGGAAGAAGTGCGTGACCGAGCCGGTCAGCGCGGCGCGCGACTCCGGTGCGACACCGAGGAAGGGTTCCGACAGGTCGCCGACCACAGGGAGCACGCGGCTCGCGGCTTCACCGCAGGATGCCCGCAGCGAGTCGAACTTGGCCATCGACTGCGGCCGTACCAGCACATGAACCGTGCCGCCCCGCATCGCAAGCTTTGGAACCAGGTAGCGGCCGATGAAGCCGGTGCCGCCGGTGACGAAGTAGTGCATGCGGATCCGACGCAGCCTGCGATATGCAGCCAACCCTGACGCATTACAGAAGGCGCGGCGCGGCGCCGCATCGTGGCAAACGCCTATTTCGCGCTGGTGGCGCGGCATGCCCTACTCGCAGGCATGGTTGCCCGTCGCGAGCCCATGTCCAGCGTCGATACGGCCTGGCTGCACATGGACCGGCCGGTGAACCTCATGCAGATCATGGGCGTCCTGCGCTTTCGGCGGCGCCTGTCGCTTGCCGCCGTGCGGCAGGTCGTCGAACAGCGATTCGCCGTGCATGATCGCTTCCGGATGCGGCCAGTCGATGTCACCCTCGGGGCCGCCTGGGTCGCCGACGAAGAATTCGACCTCAGGTCCCATGTTCGTGAAGTCGTACTGAAGCCGGCCGCCGGCGAAGCGGCGCTGTCGGACTTGCTGGGGGAGCTTGCGGCGACACCGCTGGATCCCGGTCGACCTCGCTGGGAGTTCGTGCTGGTCCAGGTCGGTGCGCGCCGATCCGCTCTCGTCATTCGTGTCCACCATTGCTACGCGGACGGCATCGCGCTGGTTCGCATTGTGCTCGGACTCGGGGATCCGGATCCCGCCACCGAACCGACCGCGGGCGAACCGAGTGATGCGGCGCACGCCGATCGGTCCGCCGAAGGCTGGCTGGGCGGCCTGCTGCCGGCGGCCGTGAGCCGCGGACTTGCCCAGGGCGCTGCGATGCTCGAGCAGGGCGTGCACCTTGCGCTGCATCCGCTCGAGGCTGGAGCGGCAGCGCGTACCGGCGCGGGCCTCGCCGCGGAACTGGCCCACGTCGCATTGTTGCCCGACGAACCCAGCACGCCTCTGCGTGGCAGGCTCTCCGGCGTCAAGGGAGTGGCATGGGCGAAGCCGGTCGCGCTTGGTGAGGTGCGCGCTGTGGCGCACGCACTCGGGTGCACCATCAACGACGTGCTGATTGCTTCAGTTGCCGCAACGCTGGGTGCCTGGCTGCAGTCCGATGCGGGCGCACATACGGAGAACCTGTGCCTGCGGGCTGCGGTACCGGTGAATCTGCGTCCAGTTGAATGCGACGAGGCGCTCGGCAACCGCTTCGGGCTGGTGTTCGTCACTCTGCCGGTTAGGCCCGGCAATGTCTTGGAGCGGGTGTACGAGGTTCACGCCGAGATGAATACGCTGAAGCATTCGTTCCAGCCGATGATGTCCCTGGGCCTGCTGGCGGCGCTCGGCTCCGCGCCGCGTGCCCTCCAGGATGAAGCGGTCGACCTGCTGTCGCGCAAAGCCAGCCTGGTCATGTCGAACGTCCCCGGGCCACGTGCGCCTTTGTTCATTTGCGGCGCGCGGGTCGACGAGATGATGTTCTGGGTACCGCAGTCCGGCAACATCGGGCTCGGAGTGAGCGTGTTGACCTACGACGGCAAGGTGCAGTTCGGGGTGGTCGCCGATGCGGAATGCGTCAGCGTGCCGGCCCGGCTGGTGAAGCATTTCGCAGTCGAGCTGCGGCGACTGTCGGCGGCGGTCAACACCGGATAGGGCGCGGCTAGAGCTTCCCGAGCGCGGCCCTGGCGGCCCCGCAGTCCAGTGACTCCATCGCGTCCGCGGGTTCAATTCCGGCTGCATCCTCCAGCAGCTGCCGTGCCCGCGCCTTGTCGCCAGGCGCCATTACCGCGAGTGCGCGCGCATACTCCAGCCGTGCGATCGGCGACTGGGGCGCCAGGCGAACTGCCGTCTCGAAGTGCTGCAGCGCGCCGGCACGGCTGGCACCGTAGGTCAGCCTTCCGGCGAGGGCGCCGACTTTGTCCACGATCTCGCTCTGGAAGACCGCAAACGCGACGTGCGCTTCGGCATGCTTGGGTTCGAGCGCCAGCGCCTTCTCCAGGCTCTCCTGTACCTTGCCTCCGAGGCCCTCGGAAAGAGCCCGCATCACGGAAATCCGCTGGCTGTAGCGGCCGAGTGCGAAGGCGTGGAAGTAGTGCGCGTTTGCTACCCTGGGCAGGGACTTCACCGCCTGTTCGCCACGCAGGATCGCCGCCTTGAGGATTGGCAGTGCTGCGGCGTCGTTCGGCGCGAGATAGGTTGCATAGACGCCGGCGGCTTTGTTGGCCACGGCCGCCCCCGCGGGACCGAGCGCACTGCCCTGCGTCACGGCATCCTCGAATCGGCCGGCATGAAACGCTCGCCACGCATCCTCCAGGGCGCTGGCCTGCGGACCGTCAGGCCAGGGCTCCGCATCGCCGCGGTGCAGGCGGGGCCAGGCCTTCTTCAGCGCCGCCCCCGCGCGCAGGAAGCTGCCATCGGAACTGCGGAATGCCACCCACTTTTTCGTCGCCACGTGCGAACCTCCTCCGGTGGTAATTACGGATCCCGCCCTTATGCTGCAACGCAGAATATGAGTCTGAACAGCCTGGCGCCATCCGCATTGCACGCAGTCGATTGCGGTGCCGCAGCTGAAGCACGAGGTTGCGGCATTGCTGACGCTTGAGCCGGCACGTCGCGCGGCGGGTCTTTCGCGGCGCAAGTTCGGACTCGCACTCGCCGGCGGGGGTCCGCTTGGCGCCTACTACTCGATTGGCGCCTTGCACGCCATTGGTGAGTCGATAACCGGCCTCGACCTGACGCGCCTTCACTGCTACGTCGGCGTGAGCTCGGGCTCCGTTCTTGCCTCATCCCTCGCCAACGGACTGGACACCCGCGAGTTGATCCGTCTGTACATCCTCGGCGAATCGGACTCGAAACGCGTGCGCGCCTTGCGGCCGGACATGTTCTTCACGCCCGCCCTGGGCGAGTACGCGTGGCGCATTGCGCGCCTGCCCGGGCTGCTGCTCGATGGACTGATGCAGTATGCCAAGCGACCCTTGAGCAGTGAGTGGATCGGCGCGCTGTTGCCGATCGCGCAATCGCTGCCAGCCGGGATCTTCGACAACAGTCGGTTCGAGCGCTTCCTGCGCGAGTTGTACACCAGTGGCGGACGAACCAACCGGTTCAGCCAGCTGCGCGGCCGGCTCTACGTCGTCGCCACCAATCTCGACACCGGGGAGGCCGTGGTGTTCGGCCAGCGCGGCTTTCGGCGGGTGCCGATTTCCAGGGCCGTCCAGGCCAGCGCGGCGCTGCCCGGGTTCTTCAGGCCCGTTCGCATTGGTAATGCCAACTACGTCGACGGGGCGCTCCGAAGGACCATGAACGCTTCGCTGGCGCTGAAAGCGGGCGACGAGCTGGTAATCTGCATCAATCCGCTGGTGTCTTTTGCCAGTGGCGGACCCGGCCAGAGCCGGGACCTGGCGCGCAAGGGCATGCCCACCGTGCTGAGCCAGACCTTCCGCACCCTGATCCAGTCCCGCATGCAGGTTGGCATGGCGGACTACCCCGAGGGCTTTCCGAAGTCGGACATCCTGCTGTTCGAGCCGGATCGCAACGACGAGCGCATGTTCTTCCTCAACGTGTTCAAGTACCGCGACCGCGAACGACTCACCGAGCATGCCTACCAGCGCACCCGCGCCGACCTGCGCCGCGGCGGACGCGCACTCGAGAAGATCCTCAAACGGCACGGGCTCGCCCTTGATCACGCGGTCCTCGACGACGCCAAGCGAAGGCTGATCGGACCGCCGTCCCCGCGTCGCATCCGGCGCCCCTGATGCTGGCGCCGGCGGTCCTGCTGCTTCACGCCATGGAAGTCGTGGCGGCCGTGGCCGTGTTTCGCTCGCTTGGCTCGCTCGGTTCGCTGTGGCCGCTCGTGCTCGTCGCCGTGCTGATCGTCGCGGTCGGCTGGCGTGCGCTGATAGTGCGTGCGCTCTTCTGGTTGGCCGGAGTTCGGCCGGTGCCGGTCGACCTGTGGATGCGCGAAAGCAGGGCGTTCATCGTGGGCTATCTGGCCATGGCGGTCGATCCGTTGCGCGGCGTGGTTGCCAGGAATCGGTACCGCGAGGAGGCAGCACACGCTGGTGCAGCCGTCGTGCTGGTTCACGGCTGGTTCTGCAACGGCAGCGTCTGGCGACCGATGCTCCCCGGTTTGCGCGCTGCCGGGGTTGCCGCGCCGCTTGCGGTCAGCCTCGCGCCGGTGTTCGGCGACATCGATCGTATGGTGGAGCAGCTGGCCATCAGTATCGAACGCGCGTTGCCGGCGTCGGATCAGCCACTGTGCCTGGTGGCCCACAGCATGGGTGGCCTGGTGGCGCGCCGCTACCTGCAGCGCTACGGTGCTGCGCGCAGCGTAGTCGGCCTGCTCACGATAGGCTCCCCGCATCACGGGTCGCGTGTTGCGCGCTGGGGGTTGGGGCGCGCCGCACAACAGATGCGCACCGACAGCCCGTGGTTGCGGTCACTGCCAGAGCCAGGCCAGCACGTGAACACGTTGTGCATCTGGAGCCCGGTTGACAACCTGGTGGCACCTGCCGAGTCGGCGCAGCTCGATGGCCGGCCCGAGCTGCGCGTCGCGAATTGCGGTCACTTCGAGCTGCTGCACCATCCGCACGTGGCGACAGCTGTCACGAACTTCGTTGTGGAATGTGGCGCTGCGACTGCCGCACGCGGCCCGAACCAGAACGTGGTCCTGCGGGCGGGTGCTTGAGGTGGGTGACGTGGAGCGGGACCGGTGTCAGGAGTCGCTCACTGCGCAGCTGCAGCGGCTCGAGCGCGGCCGATCGTGCGCATCAGAACCGTCGCTGCAACCCCGTCTGCACGCGCTGCGTGCGTGGCAGGCGAACCGCCTCGCAGTCGACTACGCAGACCAGCGCGCGATACCCGCGCGTCGCGATGCGGTGAGCTTCTTCCTCGAGGATGTCTACGGTGCGGCCGACTTCACGCAGCGGGACGATCAGTTCGCACGCGCAATGAAACACCTGCAGCGCCTGTTGCCGATGGCAGCCCTGGAAGCCCTGCGTGACGCCGTCGAGCTGAATGCGCTGACCGTTGAGCTTGACACTGAAGTCGCGGGGCGGCTGCCGGTAGCAGCGACGACGGTGGACGGACCCGGGTACGCGGCGGCGTATCGCGCGGTGAACCGCGCGGCGGACCGTCGGCGTCAGATCGAGCTGGCCGTGGCCATTGGCCGGCGGCTTCAGCTCCTGACGTTGCACCCTGCAACCGAGCTGGCGATGCGGATCGCTGCGGGGCCGGCGCGGCTCGCGGGCTTCGGCGCGCTGCATTCGTTCATCGAGCGCGGCTTTCTCGCGTTCCAGCGCCTTGGGTCGGATTCCGCGCACTTCGTGGATGCGATTGAATTCCGCGAGACCGCCTTCATGCAGAGGCTGTGCGGCGTGCAGGACCCAGTACCCGAGCCGGGCGGGGCTGCGGATCCCGGATCGGCGCCAGTGGCGATGCTTGCAGTGGATTCACTTCGATGAATACCGACGAATTCGACTTTGTCATCGTAGGCGCGGGTTCGGCCGGCTGCGTGCTTGCGAACCGGTTGTCGGCGGATCCTGCCTGCCGGGTGCTGCTGCTCGAAGCGGGGCCTCGGGACCTGAACCCGTTCATCCACATGCCCGCAGGCATCGCCAAGCTGGTCGGCAACCGGCGGATTGACTGGGACTACTACACCGAGCCGGAGCCGCAGCTGGACGGGCGCCGACTGTACTGGCCCCGCGGGCGAGTACTCGGTGGCTCGAGCTCGATCAATGCGATGTGCTACACGCGCGGACAGGGACAGGACTACGACGAGTGGGCGCGGCTCGGCAATCCCGGCTGGGACTATGCTGGCGTGCTGCCGTATTTCCGCCGCGCCGAGGGTTCATACCGCGGCGACAGCACTTATCACGGCGGGGCGGGGCCGCTGGCCGTGTCGCAGCTGCGGCATCGCAACCCGCTGAGTAGCGGATTCGTCGAGGCGGGCGTCGAGCAGGGGTTGCCTCGCAATGACGACTTCAACGGCGCGCGACAGGAAGGCGTCGGATTCTACGACGTCACGCAGCGCGATGGCCGACGCTGCTCGGCGGCCGTTGCCTATCTTCGGCCAGCGGCCGGCCGCGGTAACCTCACCGTACGGACGAAGACGCAGGTGCTGCGGATCGTGTTCCGCGCCGCGCGGGCCGTCGGCGTCGAGTACCTGATGCGCGGCCAGCGGCGCACCGCAGTCGCGGCGCGCGAGGTGCTGCTCGCTGCGGGTGCGATCGGCTCGCCGCAGCTGCTGCTGCTTTCAGGCGTGGGCGCTGCGGGTGAGCTATCCCGCCTGGCGACTCCTGCCGTAGCCGACCTGCCGGGCGTCGGTGCGAACCTCCAGGATCATCTGGACGTCTGCACGCTCTATCGCTGCAAGACGTCCCAGACCTACGACTTCGGCCCGCTCGACGAACTGGCCGTGGGACTGCGCTACCTGCTGACCCGGTCAGGACCCGGCGTATCCAATGTCGCGGAGTCCGGTGCATTCGTGCGCAGCGCTCTGGCTGTTGACGGACGCCCGGATATCCAGCTGCACTTCGTGCCGGCCCAACTCGACGATCACGGCCGCAACAGGCTGCCGGGACACGGCTTCACCGTGCATGCGTGCGGCCTGCGGCCGCGGAGTCGCGGCACGGTGCGGCTGGCGAGCGCCGATCCGCTCGCGCCGCCAATGATCTCGCCGCAGTATCTGAGTGACGCCCACGACGTCGAGGTGCTCCTCGAGGGGATTCGTATTTCGCGCAAGATCATCGGTGCGCGCAGCTTCGCGGCATGGCGGGGCGCCGAGCTGTTTCCCGGAGCGGCCGCGCAAAGCCGCGCTGAACTGGTGGCGTTCATCCGGCGCAAGGCCGAGACGATCTATCACCCGGTCGGTACCTGCCGCATGGGACCGGATCCGTCTGCCGGCGCAGTCGTGGATTCGCAGCTGCGAGTGCATGGAGTCGAAGCGCTGCGCGTGGTCGATGCGTCGATCATGCCGTGTCTCATCAGCGGCAATACGAACGCGCCGACGATCATGATCGCCGAGCGCGCGAGTGACCTGGTCCTGGCGGGCTGACTCCTCGGCGCCCGGGGAGAAGCCCTCGGTGGCCCTTTCGACATGAGGCCACCGGCGACCCAGGCGGCCGTCACGCGGCCTTGGCACTGTCTGCGGAAACCAGTTCCCGGCGCAGGATCTTGCCGATGTTGCTCTTGGGCAGTGAGCTGCGGAACTCGACGTGTCGCGGTACCTTGTAGGGCGTCAAGTGCTGGCGGCAGTGGGCAATCAATTCCTCGCTGCTGATGACGGCGGATTCGCGCAGCACGACGAAGATCTTTACCGCCTGGCCGGTGCGCTCATCCGTGACCCCTGTACAACCGCATTCCAGCACCGCGCTGTGTTCGACGACCACGCTCTCGATCTCGTTGGGAAAGACCTTGAAGCCCGACACGATGATCATGTCCTTCTTGCGATCGACGATGCGAACCCGGCCCGAGGCATCAATCGTCCCGATATCCCCCGTATGCAGCCAGCCGTCCCGCGAGATCGCCCTGGCGGTCTCGTCCGGGCGGTTCCAGTAGCCTGCCATGACCTGCGGTCCGCGTACGCAGATCTCACCTGCCTCGCCGAGCGGCAGCTCGGTGTCGCCCTCGCGCACGCTGACCTCCGTGGACGGCACCGGCACCCCGACCGTCCCGAGCATCGGCGCATCGTAGGGGTTGCAGGTGACTACCGGCGAGGTCTCTGTCAGGCCGTAGCCTTCCAGCAGGGGTCGTCCCGTCACCGCCTGCCAGCGCTGCGCCACACTCGGATGCAGCGCCATGCCGCCGGCGGATCCGAGCTTGAGGCTGGCGAAGTCGAGCCGGGCGAAAGCCGGGTGATTGAGCAGCGCGTTGTACAGGGTGTTGACGCCCGATATGACCGTGAACCGCCACTTGCGCAGTTCGGCGACGAATGCCGGTATGTCGCGCGGATTGGTGATCAGCACGTTGAGACCGCCGTGCTGCATGAAAACCAGGCAGTTACAGGTCAGGCAGAAGATGTGATAAAGCGGCAGCGCGGTGATCACGACCTCGCGGCCCGGTTCGATGACGTCCTTCCAGAACGCCGCTACCTGCAACAGGTTCGCCACCATGTTGCGATGAGTCAGCACGGCTCCTTTCGCAACACCGGTAGTGCCGCCCGTATACTGCAGGAAGGCAACGTCGGTCGGACCCACCGCGACACGCTCGAAGCTGCGACGCGCGCCCTCTGCAAGCGCCTCGCGCAGGCGCACTGCGGTCGGCAGGTGGTAGGCCGGCACCAGGTGCCTGACGTGTCGCACGAGGAAATTGACCACCGTCCGCTTCGGAAAAGGTACGAGGTCGCCGAGCGACGTGATGACGATGTGCTCAACCTGGGTGTCGGCGCGCACTTTTTCCAGAACATGCGCGAAGTTTTCCAGCACCACGATGCACCGGGCGCCGGAGTCTACCAGTTGATGGCGCAACTCGCGCGGCGTGTAGAGCGGGTTGGTGTTCACAACGACGAGTCCGGCACGCAGTGCGCCGAACAAGGCCACCGGATACTGCAGGACGTTGGGCATCATCAGCGCGACGCGATCGCCGCGGTTCAGGCCCAGGCCCATGAGGTAGGCTGCGAACTGGCGTGTAAGCTGCTCCAGATCCCGATAGGTCAGAGTGGCACCGAGATTGTGGAAGGCAGGGCGCGTGGCGAAGCGCTGGCAGCTTTCCTCGAGAATCGCCACCAGCGACGGGTACGCTTCCGGATCGATTTGTGCCGGTGTCGCTGAAGGTTGGTCAGGTAACGAGGGCTCTTCCATTTGGAGGCCTGCGAAACTGCTGGATTACTGTCAACAGAAAACACCCGATGTCCTGCGGCCGATATGCGTAGTTCTGCGTAGCTCCCGGGTGCGGAGCCACGATGTGCGACGGGGCGCGGGAGGGTCGCAATGGAGAAGACTGTGAAGACCTCGATACATGACACCGCAGCGGCCCTGCGTGGCTATGGGCAGCTCGTCGCGGACGCAACCATCGGGCTGGCGCACGCTGCTGAGTCGTTGCACCACAGCATCGTTCGCCTGTCGTTGCCGTTCGGTGCGGCACCGACGGGCGGCATGCGCGGTATCACCGGCCTTGTGTACGCTTCGGTTCAGGGCGGCGCGCACCTGGCGGGCAGGGGGCTGGAGGTCGCACTCGCCAGGCTTGCCCCGTTGCCGACCGAGGTGCCGTCGACGCGGCGGCAGCAGGCGCTGCGCGCCGCGCTCAACGGCGTCTACGGCGACCACCTGGCCGCGACCGGCAACCCGCTCCAGATCCCGATGCGGTTCCGCCGCGATGGCAAGCCGTTGTCGCTGACGCGCGCCGCCCTGACCGCGGCGATTCCGGATGCAGGGGGCAATGTGCTCGTGCTGGTGCATGGGCTGTGCAGTGATGACCTGCACTGGCGCCGCAACGGGCACGACCACGGCGCCGCGCTCGCTGACGACCTTGGTTTCACGCCAGTCTATCTGCACTACAACAGCGGCCGGCCGATCGCGCAGAACGGCGCCGAGTTCGCCGCGATGGTCGAAACCCTGGTGACGCAGTGGCCGGTGCCGGTTGAGGACCTGACCATCATCGGCCACAGCATGGGCGGCTTGCTCGCGCGCAGCGCCGTCGAGGCAGCCCGGACCGCCCGGTACACCTGGCGCAAGCGTCTGCGGCGACTCGTCTTTCTCGGGACCCCGCATCAGGGCGCACTTCTCGAGCAGCTCGGCAGTGGCGTCGTGGCGGCGCTGCGGTCGAGTCCATATTCAGCGCCGTTCGCACGCCTCGGCGCCGCACGCAGTGCCGGCATCACGGACCTGCGGCACGGCAGCCTGCGAGGCATCCCGCTGCCTGCCGGAGTGCAGTGCTTTGCCATCGCGGCGACCCTCGGAGCGTCGGCCCGGCTCGTGCGTGATAAGATCATCGGCGATGGTCTCGTGTCGCTCGACAGCGCACTCGGACGGCATCGGCACCAGAAGCGCAGACTCGCTTTCCCGCCCGCCAGACAATGGATTGCCCGCCACACCACTCACCTGGACCTGCTGTCGAGGCGGGAGGTGTACTCGCAGCTGCGGGAGTGGCTCGCCCGATGACGGGGGCTTTCTCTCAGGTCCGCTGCCGAGGCGGCGCCTGCAGTGATTGCTCCATTGCATTCACGTGTCCGGTGATCGATACGACCGAATCCGGGTTCAGGCTGATGGAGTCGATGCCGCAGGCAATCAGGAACTCGGCGAAATCGGGGTAGTCGGAGGGCGCCTGGCCGCAGATGCCGATATGTCGTCCAGCCCGGTGCGCTCCCTCTATGGCCGTGCGGATGAATGCCATGACGCCCGG
>JANPDV010000043.1:0-1521 GCA_031431655.1 Gammaproteobacteria bacterium
CATCGTCACCGGCGGCACCCAGGGCCTGGGCTTCGCCTACGCGCGCGAGTTCCTGCGCCGCGGCCAAAACGTACTGATCTGCGGTCGCAGCGTCGCGTCGCTCGACACGGCCGTCGCAGCACTGGCCAAGGACGCCGCGTCCGGCGCCCGGATCGTGGGCCAGGTCTGCGAGGTCAGCGAACTCGCCCAGGTGCAGGCGCTGTGGGATCGCGGCGTGCGGGAGTTCGGCCGGGTCGATATCTGGCTGCACAACGCAGGCTACGCACGTACCGGAGTGGAGTTTTCCCGGCTCGAACCCACCCAGATCGATGCCATGGTGCGAGGCAACGTCATCGGCTCGATGAATGCCGCCCAGGTGGTGATGGCGGGGATGCGCAAGCAGAGCGGCGACCCGGCGCAGGTGGGTTCGCGCGGCCGCCTCTACCTGACCCTCGGTGGCGGTGGCGCCACGGGCCGCGTAGTGCCTGGCATGAGCGTGTACTCGTCAACCAAGCGTGCCGTGAAGTACCTGGCGATGACGTTGCTGAAGGAAAGCGCTGAAGCCCGCGATGCCAGCGTGCTGATCGGCACTATCAGCCCGGGCGTCAACATCACCGAGGGCATGCTGCGCGAGATGCGCGACGTGCCGTCCGAGTCGCGCGCCAGGGCGCTGAAGCAGCTGAACTTCATCGGGGAGCATGTCGATACGACCGCGCCCTGGATCGTGCAGCGTGTGCTCGACGATCGCAAACAGGGCAATGACATCACCTGGCTCACCAATGGGCGCATGATGGGCCGCGCGCTCGGCATGTTGTTCGGCCCGAAGCGTGACCTGCTCTCCCGATATGGACTGAAGGCCTGACCCATGACTGACTCGACTCTCAAGCCCTTTGCGCGCGGCGACGTGTTCGTCGGCGTTTCGCTGCTCAACAACGACAAGGACGATCACGCCGGTCGCGGCCGCATCCTGCAGTTCGACTCGAACCTGCAGGCCAAGGGCAGCCTGTGGATCGATGCGACCACGCACCTGGTCGGCGGCCTGAAGTTCGACTCGCGTGGCGTCCTGTGGGCCTTCGACAGCCAGTCGTTCAACGTGCTCAACATTAATCGCGACGGGCGCGTCGTGGTGCGCAGCGAGTTTCCAAAGCGACCGTTCTCGCACGTCAACTTCCTCAAGGACGGTTCGCTGCTGCTCGGCGAGCATGTGGTCGGCGAGACGATCAAGCCTGAGATTGTCGCGCGGATGAAGACCACGATCCCGCACATGCCCGGCACCGCCCGGTTCGGCGACGGCCACGTCTGGAAGTTCAGCGCCGACGGCAAGCTGCTGCACGAGTACGGCACGGCGACGCACGGCGGCATGGGCGGCTTCCTCGGCGTGACAATGTCGGCGGTGTCGCCCGACGAGAGCACGCTGGTGTACTGCTCGGAGACCGGCCCGCGGCTGTTCCGCTACGACCTGAAGAATGATCGCCAGCTGCCTGACCTGCAGCACATCCAGCCGCCGTTTCCGCCGGGTCCCCCGCCGATGTTCTTTGCGAT
>JANPDV010000044.1:0-6112 GCA_031431655.1 Gammaproteobacteria bacterium
CCCCCCCGCTCGGCGCCGACCGTCGTGACACTCGTCGAGCCTCGCGAGCGCTCGCATGGGTGCGTGAGGGGAGCGCTGGTGCGTATGCCGCGGTGGGGAGCTGTCGCGTGATATGAGAAGGGCGCTTTCGGGATCGTGCGCGCCATGGATTGCGCGCCCGAAGGCTCCAGGGATGGATTCACGCCGTTCCCGAAATCGCCCTTCTCGTAGCGCGCGGCAGCTTCGGCGACCCTTCATGCGCATGAGCGATCGCATGCTAGGGCCAGTCCGGCGAGGGCATGAGAAAGGCTCCCCCCGTTTGCCGCGCCAGCGTCCAGAACCGGTGCGGCGCCTGCACGTCGCCTCGCATCGGCAGCAGCACCACGTCGATCGGCATGCGCGTGCCGAGGCCACGCGTGGCCTCGTCGAACAGACGCGTGCGGCCGGTCCAGTCGATGTACTTGCGCAGCGCGGGCGGTGTCGTGCCCTGCGTCGGCAGGCCGTCGGTGATCAGCACAACCTGGTCAGGCGGCAGTTTGAGCTCGCGCGTCACCCGCAGCGCGTTGGCCAGGCTGGTTCCGTCGGCGGGCACGAGCTTGTTCAGTGCCTTCAGGGCCTTGGCAACCTGCGCAGCGTCGCTGGCCTGCAGCCACTCCCCTGCCGTGCCTTCGAGCAGCGGCGAGGGCTGCACATTGAAAGTGTAGATCTGGTACTGCGAGCCGGTGGGCAGCTGGCTGCCGAGCCACTCCGTGACCGCCAGTGCGCGTTGCCACTTGAGGGCCGTACGGCGCGCCGACTCGGCCGAGTTGCGCAGCCGGATCACGTTGACGAGGTCGTCGTCGAGCATGCTGGCGGAACTGTCGAGCAGGATGAGGATGCGCTTGCCCTTCAAGCGCAGTCCCGTGATGTAGCGCCGGTCGGCCAGCACGCGTCGCGAGCCCGCATTCTCGGCGCGCGGCATTTCTTCCTTCGCTCCGGCTTCAAGCCGCTTGCTCGCCTCCTCCAGCGCCTTGACGTCGGTCTTGAGGCGTTCGATGCGTTCCCGCCGGGCAAGTGTCTCCTGGTCGAAGCTCGAGCCGGTGTCGCGGCTGGCCTTCAGCGTTTCTATCATCCGCGTGGCGCGAGAGGCGGCGGACACCGTCTCGCTCTGGGTCTTATCCAGCGTGTTCTTGAGTTGCACGAGATTGCGGGTGCCGCGCAGCACCTGCTCGTCCAGCAGGCTGACCTGGGAACTCAGTTCGTCGGTCTTGCGGGTGCGCTCGGCACCGCTCTGGGCGCTGACGATGGTGTAGAAAAGGATCACCGCGCCGAAGCCACAGCAGATGACGTCGAGGAACGACATGCTGAAGACTTCGGTCTGGCGACGCCTCACGTTGCGGCGACTCCCAGCGCGATCACGGGCAGCTCGACACCTGGATCGCCGACGCGCACGACATCACCCGCGCGCAGGCGCACGCGGCCGGCGACGCGCTCGCCGTTGACCAGCGTGCCGTAGCGGCTGTGCTCGACCAGCACGATTCCCTCGCCGTCGTCGCGCAGCGTGCAGTGCTCGCGGGAGACCCCTGCCAGACCGTCCGGCAACTGCAATCCCGCGGGGCCGGGCGCGCGACCCACCGCGAGGCTGCGGCCCGTCAGTTCGAGCGCGCGGCCGGACCAGAGCAGGTGAGTCGGTGGCGCGACCAGGCCCGCGTCGGGCGCCGTCACGCGCACGCTCGCCTCGCGTTGCATCGCGTCGAGCAGCGGCTCGGTGAATCGTGGCAGGCCACGCAGCAGCCGCACGGCGCCGGATTCCGGGCGCTCGACCGCGACCTGCGCGGCGGCCAGCGCCGCGCTGCCGGGCGGCGCGACACGGAACTCGCAGCCGCGGAACTCAGCGAGCGCCTCGACCAGTCCGGGCAAGCGTGTTGCGATATCCGGCAGCACGATCGTCAGCGCCGCTCCGGCCGGGCGCAGCTCGTGGATCAAGGCCACGATGTCGCGATACAGCGGCGCGGCACGCTCCGCGAACTGGTCGCGACTGAGCTCGACCTCGAAGCGCTCGCCGCGTATTTCGAGTCCGGCGCGGACACTGCCGCCGGCGGCGGCCTCGGCCAGCCACTGCGGCAGCCGCTCGAAGAGGACCTGTTCGTTGGCGGCGTCGTGCAGCGGATCGAAGCGTGTCCGCAGCACCATGGCGTCGCTGATCAGCTGCAGCGCGCCCTCCTGCAGCGACTCCAGTCCGCCGCGCGTGCGCACCAGTGCCGACCGCCGTCGCAGTTCACCGCCCTCGACATCGATCCGCGTCGCTGCAACGTGATGCAGGCCCAACTCGAGGACGATGGCGGCGCGCGACAGATCGAGCGCCGCGGCGGTAGCCACGCCGGCATCGACGAAGGCACGCACCTCGATGCCCGCGCTGCGCGCCAGGCCGAGCACCTGGCGCAGGGCCCGCGCATCGAAAGCGGGCGACACCGCGACACACCAGGAACCGGTATCGGCACCGGACTCGCCAGGCGGTGGCGGCGGCGCTCCCGGTCCGCGGCCACTGCGCGCCAGCAGCTCGGCCCGCGCGACCTGCAGGCTGCGCAGCGACGGGTCCTGCGACGTGGCGATCTCGAACCAGTGACGCGTGGACACCAGCGTCGGCGTCAGGCGCGCCATGGCAAGCGCGCTGGTGCCGATCCCGGGACCCTGCGCCTGCACGACCGATGGTTCGATCGAAGCCGGCACGCCCGGACGCACGACGGCGAACGCCGCGTCCTCCAGGGCAAGTCCGGTGTGGATCATGTGCGGGTCTGAAGGTTGCGGATGACGCGCTGGTCGAGCCAGGTCTCGGAGTCGAGCACCAGCCGCTCCTGGCGCAGCTGCAACTGCTGCAGCAGGAACATCAGCAGGATCGACAGCAGCAGCGCGACCAGGGTGGAATTGAACGCCACCCCCAGCCCTTCGGTGACGCCGGAGATGTCGCCGGTGACAGCCTTGTGTGCCTCCGCCAGCGCGTCACCGATGCCGCGCACGGTGCCGATGACGCCGATCGCAGGAATGGCCCACGCGATGTAGCGCAGCATCGACAGCTCGGAATCCAGCCGCTCGGCCTCCGACTGGCACACGCCGTGTGCCACCGCCGCCGCATCCTGCACGCTGCGCGTCGCACCGAATCGCGCCAGCGCTGCAGCGAGCGCACGCGGCAGCAGCAGTCCGCGCTGCTCGGCCGGCAGCCGTTCGAGCTGACGCGCATAGTCGCGTGTGTCCTCCGGCAGCACCTTCATGCCATCAGGCAGCTTGAACAGGTCGCCGTCGAGTGCACGCCGCTCGTCGCGCTGTACCAGCGCCTTGTAGGCGAGCAGCGTCAAGGCCCAGAGCATCAGGATGATCTCGGATTCCTGCTCGTAGTCCTTGATCAGCACGTAGAACGAGCGATCCGAGACGTAGTTCGGATCCTGGGCGATGCGCACGCGGTCTTCGGTGAGGATGGCGCTCGCCACCGGCCGCACGTGCAGCACGTACACGGCGTGCACGATGACGACGATGACCGCGAGCGCGGCCAGGCTGAAGGTGAATTCGCTGGGCAGTTTGCTTGATTTCATATGTCGACCGGGAAAGAGATGTTGTTGTCGGCAGATTCACGCAGGTCGGGCGGCAGTTCGTCCGACGGACGTGCCTCGTTGGCGCGTCGCGTGGTTTCCTCCCGCAGGGTCGGGTCCTCGGCAGGCGCGTCTTCCTTGGAGACCGTGGCGGGAGAATCGGAGGCGGTCGCTGGTGGCGCGGCGGGCGCAGGTGCCTGGGCCGGCGCGGGCGCGGGCGCCGGGGCCGCGGTGCCCGTGCTCTGGGCGGCCGCACGCAGTGCCGCCGTGGTCACGCCAAACACCAGTAACGACATGAAGGTCGTCACGACGATCATTCGCCAGGTGTTGCGGTGGGATTGGAGCGGAGGCGTCATGTCTGTTCTCCCGGCAGATCACTCTGCATAGCGTGCAATGCGAAAACCGACGTCCTGCGTCGGCGTGTCGAGGCCGTCGCGCCAGGCGAGCCGCAGTTCGGCGAACGATGCGGTGCGCCAGTTGGCGCCCTTGACCACGCGGCGCGCCCCGGCAGGCGGGCCCAGCGGGTCGGTGGCGGCGCTGCTGGGCGGCATCGAAGCGTAGGTGTCGTTGACCCACTCGGAGACGTTGCCCATCAGGTCGAAGAGTCCCAGCGGGTTGGGCGCGAACTTGCCCGGCGGCGCGACGGAAATGTAATCGTCGGCCCAGCCATCGAGCGTGCGCGTGACGATACCGGTCGCCTCGCTGCCGGCAAGGTTCGCGCTCCTGGGAGGCGGCGGCAACGCGTCGCCCCAGGCATAGCGTCGAGTCGTCGTGCCACCCGCGTTCCGTGCGGCGAACTCCCACTCGGCTTCGGTCGGCAACCGGTAGCCGGTGGTCACGGGTTCCTTCAGCGACCACTGGCCGTTCTTCTGTTCATAGGCAGCCGCCAGCCCCTCCTGCTCGGAGGCCCAGTTGCAGTACGCGACCGCGTCGACCCAGGCGATACCCGAGAGGGCCTGGCCGTCGAGATCCAGCGTCCGCTTGTCGGCGAAGCCGGAGCTGTGATTCGGACGGAATCGACGGAACTCGCCATTGGTGACTTCGCGCAGTCCGACGTAGAACGGGCGGGTCAGCGTGACCGCGCGCGCCACCTCGTTGGGTCGTCGGCCCTGTTCGCGGCGCTCGCTGCCCATCGTGAAGCTGCCGGGCTGGATCAGCCGCATCTCGTGGCCGAGCTTGCCGCTCCAGCGCTCGGTGGGCGGTGTCCAGTTGGCCGGTCGCCCTTCCTTGACCAGCGTGTATTCGACGCGGCGGGAGAGCGCAGCCGTGAGATCCACGTCGGCCGAAAAAGTCTGCAGTCCCGCACGTCGCACTTCCAACCGGTGCCGGGTTGCGATCAGCCGCAGCTGCGCGGGCGTCCGGCCGCGCGCCTCGCCATTGACGAAGACTTCGGCATCCGCAGGCTCACCGGTGATGTTGAGGTCGACGAGAATCGGCGGCAGCGTTGCCGTCAGCTGCTGACGCGTACCGGCCTGCGCGGTGATCCGCCGCTGCCATGTGCCGTAACCCGGAAGCGTGACCATCAGGTCGTAGTCTGCACCTGGAGGCAGCGGCAGCTCGATCGGCGTGCGGCCACGGTAGGCGCCGGCCACCGAGACCGAAGCACCGCGGGGCGACGACGCGATCGCCAGGATCGCATCGGGCGCGCCGAGATCGAGCGGCCCGAGCGTGAGCGTCTCGCCGGCCTTGACCAGCACTGAGCTTTCCCAGGTCCTGGCGGACGGCGCACGAACGCGCACTTTCTGCAGGCCGGCCGCCAGGTCGATCGTGGCCGGGAGCGGCGTCGTGCCGACCCGACCGTCCACCTCGAGTACCGCACCGGGAGTCGAGGCCGAAACCGCCAGCCGACCCCACGACGTCTGCAGCTTCACCACCAGCTCCTGACGCTTGCCGGCTCCCTCCATTTTCACCGCGTTGACACTGTCGAGGTAGCGCTCGGCACGCAGCGTGACCGTGCGTGAACCGGCGGCGATCTTGAGGTCACCGGGCGCCTGTCCGGCCGCGACGCCATCCACTGTCACGGTCGCCCGGACCCCGCCGGTGTCGATGGTGAGCACGCCGGGTTCGAGCGCAAGTCGCAGCTTCACGGGCTCGGTGCGGGCATCACCGGCCCGCACTTCGAGCGGCCGCTGCAGGGCGACATAGCCGGCGCGCTCGGCGCGCAGCATGCGCTGCCCAGGCAACACGAACAGCGTGCCGCGCGTGTACCAGGACAGCATCGCATCGACACGGACGCGCGCGTCGCTGGGCAGCACGTCCACGGGTACGCGCTCGAGCCGCGCCAGCACGCCGAAGACGAACGCCGCGAACGCGGCCGCCAACAGCCCCCCCACCCAGGCCGCCTTGCGCGAAGCCGAGCGCGCGCCAGGCCGCACGAACGCACCGGAGCCAGCGTCGCCGGAAGTTGCGCTGCCGCCGGCGACCAGGTCGACCAGCGCCGCGACGATCTCGGCATCGCCGCTGTCCTGGGACTCGAGACGCGGATCGGTGCGCCGCAGCGGGGGCAGCGTGGCGTTGCCGACGAGATGGCGCACGTCGAGCGACGCGCCGCCGTCACGATCGAGCTCCAG
>JANPDV010000045.1:0-3737 GCA_031431655.1 Gammaproteobacteria bacterium
CGAGATCACGTTGCGCGCCGCCGCCGTGGTGCCGCCGATAGTGTTGCCGCTGCCCGAGATGATGGCCAGGCCGACGTCGTTGTTGCCGTTGACGCTGGTCGATCCATCCGGATCCAGGCCGATGTAATTGCCCTGGATCACGTGGCCGGTTACACCCGAGCCGACGATGGTGATGCCCTCGTCGTTGTTGTTGGTGATGACGTTTCGGAGGATGAGTGCGTTCGAGCCAGCGATGTCGATGCCGTCGTCGGAATTGCCGACATTGGCGTTCCCGTGGCCGCTGGTGCCGGTGCCTGCGGTGCCGATCCAGTTGTCGGCGATCGTCACGTTATTGGCGCCGGATGCGACGTTGATGCCGTCGATCGTGAAGCCGGTGATCATCAGGCCCCGGATGGTGCTGCCGCTGCCGCCGGCCCCGATGCTGATGCCGCTGAAGCCGGCGGCGGCGCCGTCGATCCGTACCACGGGCGTGTCGGCGTAGTCGGGCTCGCTCAGGCCGTCGATGATCACAGCCTCGATGATCGTCGGCAACGCGGCACTAAGATCGATGATGTGGGGCCCGGCGCCGGCGATATTGAAGACGATGTTGTCCGATCCGGGCGCCGCGTTGGCATCCAGCATCGCCTGGCGCAGCGAGCCCGCGCCGCTGTCGTTGACGTTGGTGACCGTAAAGGTCGCGAGCGTGCCGTGCCACGAGAGCTGTACGCCGTGCGACACCACCACCGCGGTTTCGATGGCGCCGACCGTGGCCTCGAGCTCCCAGTCACCGTCGGCGGACGCATGGCCGGTGCGGTCCGTGCTCGCGGCGACATCGGCACCGGTCAGGCGCGCGAGCGACTGCAGCGCCGCGGCTCCGTCCGCGCCGGCGCCGAAGTTGCAACTGTAGATCAGCAGGTCGGCGTCGTCGCCAAGGTGCTGGCCGATCTGCTGCAGCAGGCCCGCGTGAACGCCGACGATCGAGTCGCCGGTGAAGAAGGTGGCGCCGAGGTAGAGCTGCGCGGCGTCACCATCGCCGATCAGGTGGATCGCGCCGATGTTCGTGCGGTCGCCGAGATAGCCCAGGATCTGCTCCAGGCCGTCCCGGCTCGCGTCGAGCACGACGACTTCCGCGTCTGGCGACAGGCCTGCGAGCAGCCCGTCCAGATCGCGGACGCGCCCGTCGACGAAGACGACTTGCGCACCGCGGGCGCTGCTGTCGACCCGGCAGCTGTCGACGGCCACGTCGATCCCGGTGGCATCCGCGAGGCACTGCGCGAAAAGGTTGTCGGCCAGGAAGGCCGGCGGCAGCAGCTGCGCGGGCGCGAGTAGCGGATGCACGACCAGCATCGCCTGGTCGGCGAACGCCTCGGCCCACTGCACGAGCGCGTCGGCGTGCTCGGAGATCGTGTCGGCACTCAGAATGTCGCTGCCCAGCAGGATGCCGAACTCATCCGCCGGCACGATCAGGTGCAACGACTCGAGGCTGCCGAACTGCGACAGCACGCGGCTGATCTGCTCCACGCCGCTGGTGTCGGCCTGCAGCGCGAGCAGCGCGGCGCGTCCGGCATCGGGCGTCGATTCGATGAAGCGCTGGGCCACCTGCGCCGTGCCGCGGCTGCCGGGCTGCACGACCACGAGGGCCTGCGGCTCGATCGCGTCGGGCATCGGGCTGCCAGCGACAGCGTGCTGGGGCTGCCCGCCGGGATCCAGGTCCTGCCATTGCATCACGCGGTCGGCGGGTGGCGCGAAGGCCTGGAAATCCAGCGGGGCCTGCAGGTCCGCGGACATCAGGATCCGCGGCTCCAGTTCCTCGAGCACGAATGAACGCCGCGCCACAGGAGCACTCCGCGCGGCCGGCGGCGGCGCGGCTTCCTGCCTGTTCAGCCAGTCACGAATGCGACGCATGCGATGAGACCGCCGGGCAATGGGTTACGACACGCAGGCAGCACCGCCGTCGGCAGCCAAGGCGTCGGCGGTCGCGCAGACCCATTCGGACGCTAGCAGGGGTCTAACCGTCACCGCGCAGGGTTGCATCAAGCCCGGCAGCCGGGCAGCGATCTGAATCACGACCAATGTGACGCGGTTCACGATTCAGTTACGCGCGACCGCCGCTGCGGGACACGTCGCGGTAGTGGCCGTGCTGGCGGCGGCTACGGTGGTAATCGCCTGCATGTATCCCGACACAGCTGCCGGAGCGCGTGGCGCCTCGCTGTCGAGCCAGTAGGTCCGTGCACCCGTGCTCAGCGCTACGACCTCGAGCTCAAAGCCGCGCGCGCTGACGGACCGCTGCCGCTCCGCTGCCAGCCGCGGTCCGGCGTACAGGCCGACCGAGACCCGACCAGCGTGGCGCCCGCGGGTCACCACTACGGAGTCGGGCACGCCCGCCGCACGCAGCTCCTCGACCAGTGCCTCCGCCAGCGCCGGGGTGGCGGTGCGCGGCGCCAGCACCGCATAGCCGGCCTCGCGGCTCGCCGGTTCGCTGCGCAGGGTGACTCGGCTGGCGACGCCGCTCAGCAGCGTCCGCAGTGCCTCGGCGCGCGTCTCGCTGGCGATCGGCCCCACCACATGTCAAACCGGCAACGCAGGTGCCGCGGACGCCGCCGCGGGAACGGCGGCCTGCGCCGCGGGCGCTGCAGCGACCGGCCGCGGCGCGCCCGTCGTCGCGGGCATTGGTGTCGCCCCGAGCCGCGACAGCGGCGTGGCAGCGACGCGCGGCCGCGCCGAGGGCGGCGGCGGAATCGTCTGGTTCGACAGTGATTCGCCCGGCTGCAGGAACTTCACGCTGCAGCGCAGGCCGCTCGGCAGTTCGGAGTTGGCGTTCGGCAGCGAGACGCGTGCACGGAAAGTGCCGCTCGCGGCATCGGCCACTCGATCCACCACCGTGACTACGCCCGGGTACTGGCCGTTCTTGGGCGCTTCCGGCACCACGATTGCGGTCTGCCCGACGCGCACGCTGCCGAAGTACGCCACCGGAATGATGACCTCGGCGCGCAGCGGGTTGATCTGCGCCAGGCGCATGATCGGCTTGTCCTCCACCGACTCGCCGGGCGAGAGGAAACGCTGCACCACGACGCCATCGATCGGGCTGCGGATGATGAGGCGCTTGACGATCTCATCGGCCTGCGCCACATCGAGCGTGGCCAGGCGCTTGTTCTCCCGCGCCTGCTGCAGCTGCAGCCGCTTCAGCTGCGCCGAGGTGGACGTTTCGTCCATCTGGTCACGCGACAACGCCTTCTGGTCATACAGCGTTGCCAACCGGTCCTTGCGGCGGTCGGCGAACTTCGAGGTGATCTCCTCCGCGTGCAGCTGTGCCGTGGCAGCGGCACGCGCACGCGCGTACTCCAGCGCCGCCTGTTCGACGCCGGAATCGAGACGCGCGACGATCTGGCCCTGCTGCACCACGTCGCCGCGGTCCACGAGTATCACCTGCACGACGCCCTGCACGGCGCTGCTGAGGTCGATCACCTGGTTCGGTTCGACCACGCAGTCCATCGGCGGCAGCTCGGCCGCCGCAGCGGGCTGCAGCGGGAGCCAACCTAACAAACCCGCAATGAGCGTACGGGTGCGCAGAACTGACTTCATGTGCAGCTACTCCATCGGTCCAGAAAACGACAAATCCCTGCTCAGCCGCTGATCGGCGAGCCACATCAGCCGGCGCGCGCGCCGCGAGCGTGCCTCGGCGAGCAACTGCACCAGCGCCAGCGGCACGACGGCGAGCCGGCGCAGGGCCGCCGGCAGGCGCGACGCGCAGCGCACCG
>JANPDV010000046.1:0-53269 GCA_031431655.1 Gammaproteobacteria bacterium
CCATGGATGGCGCGCCCGAAGGCTCCAGGGACGGATTCACGCCGTTCCCGCCAGGGCGCATTTGCACTCGCGCGCGCCTGCGCAGACGCGTCTTGTCTCGATCCAGAACCAGGTGCCAAGTCATGAATGCTGAACTGAAGCCCGCGCCCGGCAGCCCCCGCGATTACCTCGCGCCCGTGTTCGCCCAGTACCCGATGGAAGTCATTGACGCCGAAGGCGTCTGGCTGCACACGCGCGACGGCCGCCGCGTGCTGGATCTCTATGGCGGGCACGCGGTGGCGGCGCTGGGCTATGGGCACAAGGGCTGGACGCGTGCGCTGACCGAACAGGCGTACGCCTGCAACTTCCAGAGCAATGCGGTCCCGATGGACGTGCGCGTACGCGCGGCCACCAAGCTGGTGCAGTTCGCGGGCGGCGGCTTTGACAGCGTGTTCTTCGTCAACTCGGGCGCGGAGGCCAACGAGAACGCGCTGCGGATGGCTTTCAAGATGACGCGGCGCCCGCACGTGGCGGCGGTCGAGGGCGCGTTCCACGGCCGCACGGCGGCTGCCGGGGCACTGACCTGGGGCGCGGACAAGAAGTGGTACGAGTTCCCACGCACGCCGTTCGACACCAGTTTCATGCCACGGTGCGATGTCGCAGCGATTGCGCAGCACGTCACCGAGCGCACGGCCGCCGTCATCGTCGAGCCGGTGCAGGGCGTGGGCGGTGCATTCGATCTCGGCGCCGAGTATCTGCGCGCGCTGCGCAGTCGCTGCGACGAAGTGGGCGCAATGCTGATCTTCGACGAAGTGCAGATCGGCGTGGGGCGCAGCGGCTATCCGTTCGCGGCCAACATGTACGACGTGAGGCCGGACATGATCACGACGGCCAAGGCGCTCGGCAATGGCTTTCCGTGCGCCGCGCTGCTGATGCAACCGCGCGTCACAGCCGCCCTCAAGATGGAGGGCCTCGGCACGACGTTCGGCGGCGGCCCCATGGCCTGTGCCGTCATCGAAGCCGTGGTCGATGCGATCCAGAACGAAGGCCTGCTCGAGAATGTGCGCCGGGTGTCGCAGTACATCCGCGCCACCTGCACGGTCGGCCCCGTGGTCGGCCACCAGGGCGCGGGCTTCCTGCACGGGCTGCGCACGTCGCGACCGGCCAAGGAAGTACAGGCGGCACTGCTGCGCAGGAACATCCTCGCCGGCACCAGTGGCGACCCGAACATCATCCGGCTGCTGCCGCCGTACATCCTGAAGGAAGAACACGTGGACCTGCTCAAGGAGGCGCTCGTTTCGATCTGAGCCGCCCGCGCGGCACGGCGATTCGATGCGACAACACGCATGAAGCGATTTCTCGACCTGGCGGATTTCTCGCGCGAGGAGGTACTCGACCTCATTGCGCTGGCGCGACGTCTGGAGCAGAAGCCCGAGCCCGCCGCGCTCGCGGGCCGGATCCTGGGCCTGGTGTTCTTCAATCCCAGCCTGCGCACGCTGGCGTCGTTCCAGGTGGGAATGACGCGGCTGGGCGGTTCGTCGTTCGTGATCACGCCTGGCCAGGGGACCTGGCAGCTCGAGACGCGACTGGGCGCCGTGATGAACGGCGCGGCGGCGGAACACGTCCGCGAAGGACTGCCGGTGCTCGCCTCGTATTGCGATGCGCTCGGCATCCGCGCGTTTGCCGACGGCAAGGACCTGCGCCACGACATCGCCGAAACCTCGTTCCGCGCGATGGCGGATGTGGTCACCAAGCCGCTGATCAACATGGAATCGGCCGTCAATCATCCCTGCCAGGCGCTGGCGGACTGGAAGACGATGGACGAACTGGCCGTGCCGCAGCGCGCGAAGTTCGTGCTGTCCTGGGTCACCCATCCGCGCGTCACGCCGCTGGCGGTGCCGGCGGCCACGGTGCACATGGCAGCGCAGCGCGGCATGGAAGTCGTGGTGCTGCGGCCCGAGGGCTTCGCGCTGCCGCCCGAGATCATGGACAAGGCGCGGCGCGCCGCGGCGGCTTCGGGCGGCAGCGTGCGCGAAACGTCGAATCGCGACGAGGCACTCGCCGGCGCGCACGTGCTGTATGCCAAGGAATGGGGCTCCACCACGCACTACGGCGACGTCGAGGGCGATGCGCGGCTGCGCGCGCAGCTCGGCGACTGGTGCGTGCGGCCCGACTGGTTTGCCAGCGCCGCGCCGGAGTGCCGTTTCATGCACTGCCTGCCGGTGCGGCGCAATGTCACCGTAGCCGACGAAGTGCTGGACGGTCCGCACAGCGTCGTCCTGCGCGAAGCGCACAATCGCCTGCCGGCGCAGATGGCGGTGCTGCACCGCATGCTGGCCTGACGCAGCGCTGCGCGCGCCGCCACCGAACACCCTCGCAAGCAAACACCGCCGCCACCGAACATCGAAGGAGACTGTCCGCCCATGATCATGCATCGCTCAGACCAGGCCGCCGCCATCCGCTCGCTGCGCAGCGCCGCGCCCTATATCCGCCTTTACAAGGGCAAGATCTTCGTGATCAAGGCCGGCGGCGGCGTGTTCGGCGATCCGGAGGCCACGCGCGGGTTGATCGAGCAGATCGCGATCCTGCATTACTTCGGAGTGCGCGTCGTATTCGTCCACGGCGGCGGCCCCCAGCTCACCGAGCTCACCGAGAAACTCGGCGTACCCACGCGCATGGTGCACGGACGCCGCGTCACCGACCAGAACTCGATCGACGTCACCTCGATGGTGCTGAACGGCCTGATCAACACCCGCATGCTGGCGATGTGCCGCGACCTCGGCATCGACGCCGTCGGCATTTCCGGCGTCGATGCTGGCCTGATCCAGGCGCACAAGCGCCTGCCAGTGAAGCTGACGGACGGCAGTGGCGAAACCGTGGACTACGGCTTCGTCGGCGACATCGACAAGGTAGACACCTCGGTGATTCGCAAGCTGCTCGACAACGGCCTGATGCCGGTCGTCAGCCCGTTGTCCTGCGACGAGTCCGGCATGCTGCTGAACATCAACGCGGACACCGTGGCGTCGGCGATCGGCGCCGCGCTCGACGCGGAGAAGCTGATCCTCTGCACCGGCGCACCGGGCATCCTGGAGAACGTCGATGACCCCGGAACCGTGGTGTCGTACACGGACCTGAAGGGTCTGAAGCAGCTGCGCGACGACGGCAAGATCGTGAACGGCATGCTGCCGAAGGCCAAGGCAATCGAGGATGCGATCCGCGGCGGCGTGCGCCGCGTGCACGTGATCTCGTACAAGGCGCCCGAGGGCATCCTCGCCGAAGTGTTCACCAACGAAGGCACCGGCACGCTGGTGGTCGCAGACGTACACGCGCTGGCGCCCGCCGAACTCGCGGCCGCCGAGGCCGACGCCAAGGCCGCGAGCGCCGCCGCAGCCCGATGACGCGACTCTGGGACAAAGGCGCGCCGCTCGACGACCGGGTACTCGAGTACACCGCCGGCGAGGATCATGCGCTCGACGCGCGGCTCGTCGCGTACGACGCGCGCGCCTCGATCGCGCATGCCGAGATGCTCTGCGCGCAGCAGCTGCTCGGCGCCGACGATCTGAAGCTGATCCGCGAGGGGCTGCAGGCCGTGGCGGCCGAGCACGCCCGCGGCGAATGGCAGATCACGCTGGCCGACGAGGATGGCCAGACCGCGCTGGAACAGCGACTCACGGCGCGGATTGGGGCCGCGGGGGGACGCGTGCATCTCGGCCGCTCGCGCAACGACCAGGTGCTGACGGCGCTGCGGCTCTACCTCAAGGACGCCGTCGAACAGCTGGCCGGCGGCGCGGAGGAAGTCGCGGCCGCGCTCGACGGGGTCGCGGCCCGTCAGGGCTCGATCGCCCTGCCCGGCTACACCCACATGCAGCAGGCCATGCCCAGCAGCGTCGCGCTGTGGAGCGGTGGCTTCGCGGCGGAACTGCGCGACGACGCGGCGGGCCTGCGCGCCGTGCTGCGTCGGCTGGACCGCAGTCCGCTGGGCTCGGCTGCCGGCTACGGCACGCCCGGCCTGCCGCTCGATCGTGCCGCAACCGCACGCGCGCTCGGCTTCGGCAGCGTGCACGAGCCGGTCACCGCGGTGCAGCTGTCGCGCGGCAAGGCGGAATCGCAGCTGCTGTTCGAGTGCGCCCTGCTGATGCAGGACCTTGGCCGGCTCGCCGCCGACGTGCTGCTGTTCTACACGCGGGAGTTCGCCTTCGTCGCGTTGCCCGACGAGTTCACGACCGGCTCGTCGATCATGCCGCAGAAGCGCAACCCCGATGTCTTCGAGCTGGTGCGCGCGCGAACTGCAACTGCGCACGCCTGCCTCGGTGAAGCGCTGGGGATTTTTGCAAAACTGCCTTCGGGCTATCAGCGCGATCTGCAGCTGCTCAAGGCCCCGCTGTTCCGCGGTATCGACCTCGCGCTCGCCACCACCGACATCCTGGGGCCGGCGCTCGACGCGATGGATTTCCGGCCCGAGTCGATCGAGCTGGACCCCGCGATCCATGCGGCGGAACAGGCCAATGCGCTGGTGGTCGCCGAGGGCATCCCGTTTCGCGAAGCGTATCGCCGCATCGGTGCGCGGCTGGGCAAAGGCGGGCCGCAGAAATGACCCCGGACGCGGCTCCGATCTGGCACGGCGACGCTCGACTTGAACCAGTCCGTGAGTATTCCCGCGGAACTCTGTCGCACCATTGCGGGATCGAGCTGACCGAGCTGGGTCGCGACTACATCCGCGGCACGATGCCGGTGCAGAAGACGTTGACGCAGCCGATGGGGCTGTTGCACGGCGGCGCGTCGATGGTTCTGGCGGAAACCCTCGGCAGCATCGGCGCATCGCTGGTTATCGACCGGGAGAAGTTCATGTGCGTCGGTCAGGAGATCAACGCCAATCACCTGCTGGCCGCCTATCCCGGCGACGTCATCACCGGCACCGCGCGTCCGATCCACATCGGCTCACGCAGCCAGGTCTGGGGTATCGAGTTGCGCGACCAGCGTGGGCGTTTGACCTGCATATCGCGGCTCACGATGGCCGTCATTGCGCGCCGCGACCGGCCGCCCGCGAGCGGCGACGCGGCGGCGTCGGGCCCCGCACAGGGCGCTGCGGCGAAATGAGCGCCAGTGACGCCACCGCGCGCGCCGCGATGGTCGACCTGGTCGAGAACCGCTACTTCGGCAATGTCAGCCGCGGTGCCATCGCGCAGGTACGCGCCTGCTTCACCGACGACGCCATCGTCACGATCCGGCACGGCGACTTTCCGGTGCGCATCTTCAAGGCCAGGCCAGCCGCAGGCGAAGCGCGACTGGAGGAATTCTGGGAACACCTCTGCGCAAACTTCGATGCGCGCTTCACCGACTTCGAGCACGTGCTCGACCCGGCGGGCGCATGCTGCAGCGCCACGTTCACGGTATCGCTGATTCCGAAGCCGGACTCGCCGTACCGCAGCAACGGCGCGTTGCGCCTCGACAACTGCAACTTCTTCTGGCTTGAGAACGGCCGGATCGCCCGCATGATCGTCTATTATTCGAACCCCGGCTCCGGGGGAGCCGGCGGCGCCAAACCGACCGGGTATCCGCCCGAGTCGAGCTGACCCTGCGAGGAAGTTGCCATGACCGACACCACGACCACTGTGCTCACTCCAGATACCGGTCGCACCGCCGATCCGTCGCTGGTGAAGTACACGCATGTCATCTACGCGCTGCATGCGCTGTCGGTGCTCATCGGCGTTACCAGTGCCGCCACGATTGTCGGCACGTTCGTCTTTGGCCTGCCGTCGATCGTCGCCGTGATCATGAACTACGTGCGGCGCGCGGACACCGCAGGGACGTACCTCGAATCGCATTTCCGCTGGCAGATCCGCACCTTCTGGTTCGCGCTGCTGTGGATCGTGATCGCCGGGGTTATCTCCACGCCGCTGGTTCTGCTGCTCGGTCTTGGCATCGTCACGTTCGCGGCGGCAGCGTTCGCAATCGGCATCTGGGTGATCTACCGCGTTGCCCGCGGCTGGCTCGCGCTGCGCGACGGCAAGACGATGCCGGCGTGAGCCGCAGCGCGCTCGCAGCCCAGGCGCTCGTCGCGGCAATACTGCTCAGCGGCTGTGGGCAGAAGGGCCCGCTCTATCTGCCCGATTCAGGCGGCGAGGTCATCACGCGGCCGATGAGCACTGACGCCGCGCCGACCCCGGCCGGTGAACCGGTTGCGACTCCACCGCAGCGTCGCAGCCCCCCTCCGGCGCAGACTCCCGCCGCGCCGCCCGCAAGCTGATGCGCCGTCACACGCCGGACTGATTCCCTTCAGGCGGTCCGCAGCAGGTCCCGCAGCGGGGCCACCGCCTCGCTGTCGGGAAACACACTGCGCTGCAGGTCGACCGCTGTCACGCCCAGGTGCTCATGCAGCACGCCCTTGAACACGGCGCGCAGGTCCAGCGTCGGTCGCAGGTCGCGACCCTCGTAGAGCGCGCCGGCGCCCAGCCCCGGCCAGTCGCTAACGACCCGACCGCCCCGAACTGCGCCGCCGACCAGGAATGCCGCGGCGCCCGTGCCGTGATCCGTGCCGCGCGTACCGTTCACGGCCGCGGTACGCCCGAACTCGGTCACCAGCAGCACCGCGGTCTGCTGCCAGGCCACGCCGAGTGCGTCGCGCAAGGCGCGCAGTCCACCGTCAAGCGCGCCAAGGCGCAGCGCCAGTTGCCCCTGAGAGCCGCCTTCGTTCGCATGCGTGTCCCAACCGGTGGTTTCCAGCGTGGCTACGCGTGGTCCATCCGGCTGCGTGAGGAAGCCGGCCGTCGCCCGCATGATCTCGGCGTAGCGGGCACCGCCTGGCGCAGCACGAACGGCGTTGCTCCCGGAGGACGGCTGGTCGCGCACCGCCTCCTGCGCGGCGGATGCAATTGCATCACTCGACAGCGCGTCCGCGAGCCGCATGGACAGCACCGGATCGCGCGAGTACAGGTCCGCCAGGCGCTGCAGCGTGTCGTCATCGAGTGCCGCAAGCCGCGACGGTGACCAGGATGCCACCTCGGCCGGGCCGCGCATCACCAGGGGCACGTTGGCACCGAGTGCGACGCCACTCTTGGCCCGGGCCCCGATGCGCCTGACAGATGCGGCTGCATTCGGCAGCGCCAGCGCGCGATTCAGCCAGCCGGTGGTTGTGGCGTGCGGCCGCAGGCCGCCGTTCTCCAGCAGGTCCTGGCCATCGAAATGCGATCGATCGCGGTACGGCGTGGCGACGGCGTGAAACACCGTCAGCTCGCCTGCAGTGAAGCTCTGCTGCAGGAAAGGCATGGCGGGATGCAGGCCGAAGGTGCCATCGAGGCGCAAGGCGCCGGCAGTGCTGCCCGGCGAGCCAAGCGCGATCTCGCGCCGCAGCCCGGCATACGCCGGATCGCCGTAAGGCGGTACCGCGGAGAGCCCATCGAGCGCGCCGCGTAACAGCACCAGTACCAGCCGCGGCGCGCGGTCGCCTTCGCCGGTCGCTGGCGCAGAGAGCGCGAGACGCGAAAACCCCAGCCCGCCGGCGGCCAGCAGCGCCGGAGTTGCGAGTGAATCGCGCAGGAACCGGCGGCGATTGAATGAAGCCATGCTCGATCTCCCGGTGAACTAGCGCCGCAGGAACTCCGGCGATGCCAGCAGCAGTGTCAGGGCCTGCGTACCGCTGGCCGCGCGTGACACGGTCGCGCGCGTCGCGGCGCCGAGCGCGTCGCCGAGCACGGCCGGCCCGAGGGTCGCCGCGTCGCACGCGCTGCCGACACGCTGCGCCAGGACATCCACCCACTCCAGCCGTTTCAGCAATGCCGAGGAACCATCCCAGTCGGCCGCACGATCGGGCCAGCCGGCCGGCGAGCCGGGCGCGAACGGTCGTTGCCCGAGCGCGTCGAACGTCAGCACCGCGCGCCGCCCGGATTCCGCCGGCAACTGCAGCGCGCGATACGTCGAGAGGACGTAGTCGGATGGCGTCTTGTACTTCCCCGGACCCGCTTGCCACGCTGCGTCGCTGTCGAGCAGCGCGCGGTAAACGGCGGTGAGGTCGCCATCGCTGCGCAAATACGCATCGCTCAGCCTGGTCACGACTGACGCAGGCGGTTCATCGGCGATGAAGTGACGTGCGAGTTTGTCGGCGATGTGTCGCGCGGTGTGCGGTGAGCGGGCGAGATCGGCCAGCACTGCCTCACCCTGCCCGGCGCCGTCCTGCCGATAGGCGCGGCCGAGCATCGACTTGGCACCGGGCTCATGGAACCACTCACGAAACACGAACTCGCCGCTGCTGCCTTTCCCCTCGTCACTGATGGCGGCCAACGGACCGCGCGCGCCGGCGGCCGGCCCCAGCCCACCGACGGACCAGCCGGAGATCACGCCGGCAAATGCCGTCACGTCGGCCTGTGAATAGCCGCCGTCGACTCCCAGCGTGTGCAACTCGAGGATCTCGCGCGCGAGGTTCTCGTTGATGCCGATCTCCCGCTCGCGTTTGCCGCGGCGCGCCGCCAGTTGCGCAAGCCGCGAGTTCGGACCGATCGACAGATGATTGTCGAGGTACAGCAGCATCGCAGGGTGACGGACGGCGGCGCGCAGCAGATCGACGAAGCGACCCGTCACATGCGGGCGGATGGCCTCCCGCTCGAATGCGCCGGCGAGGCCAAGCACGGCGAGTTTGTCGGCCGACACCGCGAAGTGATTGCTCCAGAACTGCGTCAGGCGCTCGAGCCAGGGCTGGGAAGCCCCCAGGCCGGCTTCGAACCGCGCCTCGACTTCCCGGATGTACACCGGCCGCAGGTACGCGCCAAGTCGTATCGCGACGGCCGCAGCTTCGCGCTTCGCTTCCGCGCGATCCTGCCGCAGCTCCATCGAGCGGCGAAGGATGTCGGCCGAGCCCGGCAGTTCGGTTGAAGGCCTGGCGACGGCACTGCCACGAAGCTGGGCGCGCAACCAGCCGCGCGGGTCCCCTGCGACCCCGGCGAGCTCGCCAGGGCGCGCGCCAAGACCGAAACGGTTCGTCGCGATGGCGGCCGACAGCAGGTCAGGCATGAGGCACGGCGGGCGCTGGGGACGGTCTCACAATGAACGTTAACGCGGCAACGACACGCGCGTTGACCGACGGAGCCGCCTGTTGCCGCGTGCACGGCCGCAGCCTGCTAGGCTAGAGGGCCACGTAGACATCGCGCAGCCGTCATCATGCCCACTCCCCGACGCCCGCTCGCCGGCGCGACAGCAGTTGCGCTGCTGGTCACCTCGTCGTGGCTCACCGGCTGCCAGCCTGCAACGCCGCCGGGCGGAGCAGCAACCAGCAACGGCACGGCACAAACCGGCGGCACCGCCTCCGCCTTTCATGCGACGGAAGTTTCCGGCATCGACTACGGCCGCGGCCTGGTGCTGACGGATACCGCCGGCCAGCCGCGCCGGCTCGAGGACTTCGAGGGCTCGGTCGCCGTCTGGTTCTTCGGCTTCGCGAACTGCCCCGACATCTGCCCGACGACGCTGCTGCGGCTGCAGGAAGTGCGCAAGGCCCTGGGCGCGGATGCCGCCAAGGTGCAGGTCGTGTTCGTGACGCTGGACCCGGAGCGTGACACCGCAGACAAGCTCAGGGCCTACGTCGGCCAGTTCGACGCCTCGTTCATCGGCCTGCGGCCGGAACCGTCGCAGATGGCCGAGCTGCAGAAGTCGTTTCGCGTGATCGCGGCCAGGTTGCCGATGCCGGGCACCGACGCGTACATGGTCGACCACTCCGCCGTGATCTACGTCTACGACCGCAGCACCGCGCTGCGCCTGATCGCCGCGCCTGACTTCAAGGTGCCGGAACTCGCGGCGGATCTCGCGAAGCTCGTCAAGGGCTGAAGCATGGCCTCGTCGCCCGACCTGGTGCTGGTCGACGGCTCCTCCTACCTGTATCGCGCGTTCCACGCGCTGCCGCCGCTCACCACCTCCCGTGGCGAACCGACCGGCGCGGTACTCGGCGTACTCAACATGCTGCTGAAGTTCGTCAAGGAGCAGCCCGAAGCGCGACTGGCCGTGGTGTTCGACGCGCCCGGGCGCACGTTCCGCGACGAATTGTTTGCCCAGTACAAGGCGCACCGGCCGCCGATGCCCGACGATCTTCGCGCCCAGGTGCAGCCGCTGCTCGACGCCGTGCGCGCGCTGGGCCTGCCGCTGCTGCGCATCGAGGGGGTCGAAGCCGACGACGTGATCGGCACGCTGGCCGCGCGCGCGGCGCAGCGCGGCGAGCGGGTGCTGATCGCTACCGGTGACAAGGACATGGCGCAGCTCGTCAATCGGCAGGTCACGCTGATCAACACGATGAGCGGCAGCGTCTACCACCGCGACGGCGTCAAGGCGAAGTTCGATGTGTGGCCAGAGCAGATCATCGACTACCTCGCCCTGGTCGGCGACAGCGCCGACAACATTCCCGGCATCGACAAGGTCGGCCCCAAGACCGCGGCGAAATGGCTCGGTCAGTACGGCACGCTCGATGCGCTGGTGGCCGACGCGGCCAACGTGCCCGGCAAGGTCGGCGAGAACCTGCGTGCCGGGCTCGACACGCTGAAGCTGTCGCGCGAGCTTGCGACCATTCGTTGCAACGTCGAACTGCCGGTCGACACCACCAACCTGGCGCGCGCCGAACCCGACATCGAGGCCCTGCGCACACTCTACACACGCTACGAACTGCGCAACCTGCTGCGCGGACTGCCCGGCGGCGACGCCGCTGACGCAGCGTCCGGCAGCGACGGCGGGCACGATGCGCGCGGCGATCGCGGAGCGGCCGCGCCGGGCGCCGCCCGCGGCAGTTTCGGTCCGGCGCGCGTCGCCGACACCGGCGGCCCGGGAGCGGACCGCATCGAAGCGCCCGCGGCCGTGCTGGCCGCGCCGCGCACCTATGAAATCGTCACCGATCGCGACGCGCTTGCGCGCTGGCTGAACGCGCTGCGCGCGGCGGAGCTGTTCGCGTTCGACACCGAGACGACCAGCCTCGACTACATGCAGGCCGAGATCGTCGGCGTGTCGTTCTGCATCGAACCGGGCCAGGCGGCGTACGTGCCGCTGGCGCACGACTATGCCGGCGCGCCCGACCAGCTGCCGCGTACCGAAGTGCTGGCACTGCTGAAGCCCCTGCTCGAAGACCCACTGCGCGGCAAGCTCGGGCATCACCTGAAGTACGACGCCCACGTGCTCGCCAACCATGGCATTGCACTGGCCGGCCAGCGTTACGACACGATGCTCGAGTCCTACGTCTGGAACAGCGTCGCGTCGCGCCACGACATGGATTCCACTGCGCAGCGCTATCTCGGCATCGAGACGATCCACTACGAAGACGTGGCGGGCAAGGGCGCCAAGCAGATCACGTTCAACCAGGTGCCGGTCGACCGCGCAGCTGAATACTCGGCCGAAGACGCTGACGTGACGATGCGGCTGCATCGCACGCTGTGGCCGGCCATCGAGGGCGTGCCGGCGCTGCGTGCGTTGTACGAGCAGTTCGAGCAGCCGCTGGTGCCGGTGCTGACGCGGATGGAACACCGTGGCGTGTTGATCGACCGCGAGATGCTGCGCATCCAGAGCGGCGAGATCGCGAAGAAGATCATGCAGCTCGAGCAGCAGGCGCACGGCGTGGCCGGCCAGCCGTTCAACCTGGACTCGCCGAAGCAGCTCGGCCACATCCTGTACGAGAAGCTCGGCATTCCGGCGCTGCGCAAGACTCCGACCGGCCAGCCGTCGACGGCGGAGGACGTGCTCGAGGAACTCGCCGAGAGCTATCCCCTGCCGCGGCTGATCCTCGACTATCGCGGCCTGGCCAAGCTGCGCAGCACCTATACCGAGAAACTGCCCGAGCAGATCAACGCCCGCACCGGCCGCGTGCACACCAGCTACCACCAGGCCGTCGCACAGACCGGCCGGCTGTCGTCGACGGACCCCAACCTGCAGAACATCCCGATCCGCACGCCCGAGGGTCGACGGATTCGCCAGGCGTTCGTCGCGCCACCCGGCTGGCTGCTGCTGGCTGCCGACTATTCCCAGATTGAGCTGCGCATCATGGCGCACCTCTCCGGCGACGAAGGCCTGCTGCGAGCGTTCGCGGAGGACCGCGATGTGCACCAGGCCACTGCCGGCGAAGTGTTCGACGTTTCACTGGACGCGGTAACGCCGGAGCAGAGGCGCTCCGCCAAGGCGATCAACTTCGGCCTGATCTACGGCATGTCGGCATTCGGCCTCGCTCGCCAGCTGAGCATCGACCGCGGCGCCGCCGCGAAGTACGTGGCGCTGTACTTCGAGCGCTACCCCGGCGTGAAACGCTACATGGATGAGACCCGCGAGCGTGCCAGGGAAGCCGGCTATGTCGAGACCGTGTTCGGCCGCCGCCTGTACCTTCCCGAGATCCGCTCGAAGAATCGCGCGATGCAGCAGTACGCCGAGCGCAGCGCGATCAACGCCCCGATGCAGGGTACTGCGGCCGACATCATCAAGCTGGCGATGGTGGCGGTGGACCGCTGGTGCGAACACGAAGCCGGCGACCGCGCGCGCCTGACGATGCAGGTGCACGACGAATTGGTGTTCGAGGTGCGCGCTGACGCGGTCGACGCCGTGACCGCCGCCGTGCGCGACCACATGGCCGCCGCGGGCGCCGACCGACTCCGCGTGCCCCTCAGGATCGATATCGGGACGGGCAGGAACTGGGACGAGGCGCACTAGCCGAAAGCGCGATTGCACAACCTTTTCACATTACGGGTAATCGACACATATGTCGACTTCTCGTAATATGGATCCATGTGGAGCGACCGCCAGAGCATCGAAGTCTTCCACCTGCTGTTCCTGCGGGCGTTTGGCGCGCGCGTGGACAAAGCGCTATTCGCGCTCAAAGGCGGGTGCAACCTGCGGTTCTTTCTCAAGAGCATCCGCTACTCGGAAGACCTGGATCTGGACATCCAGACGATGGCGACGGGCACGCTCCGCAACAACGTCAGCCAGCTCCTCGCAGCACCCTCATTTGCTCAGGCGCTGCGAGCACAGCGTATCGAGATCGTCAGGACGTCTGCCCCTAAGCAAACCGAGACGACACAGCGCTGGAAGCTGTCCTTGCGAATCACGGAATCAGGCGCCGAAGTACCGACCAAGATCGAATTCTCGCGACGTGGTCTGGACGGCGGGAAAGCGGTGGAACCCGTCGATCCGGAAATCATCCAGACGTACCGTCTCTATCCGGTGATCGTGCAGCACTACTCCGTTGGTACGGCGTTGGCCCAGAAGGTCTCGGCCCTCGCGCTGCGCGATCAGGTTCAAGCGAGAGACGTGTTCGATCTGAAGCTGCTCCTGGATGCAGGAGGTGCTGACAAAGCGCTACCGGCCACCGCCGCAGCCAACCTGCCCGCCGCGATCAACAATGCACTTGCAGTCGACTACGACGCGTTCGCCGGCCAGGTCCTGGCATTTCTGGAGCCGCAGTACCAGCGGCACTATGGCAGCCGAAAGGCGTGGGCGGACCTGCAGGAGCAGGTGATCGACGGCCTGGAGGCCGTGGGGCGATGAACCAGATCGAGGCCCTCCAGCGACTGCGCACGCTCGCGGCCCCGGTTGTCGAAACTCGCGACGTTGTCGCGCTGCTGCAGGTCTCGACCAGCAATGCGACCGCGATCCTCAGACGTCTCGCGCGCAGAGGCATGATCGTGCATCTCAGGCGCGGTCGATGGCTGGTGAATGAACGCATCGACCGTCTCGCCTTGCCTGAGCTGATCCTGGCGCCCTACCCGGCCTACGTCTCGATGCAATCGGCGCTGTTTCATCATGGACTGATCGAACAAATTCCGTCGGTTGTCTATGCCGTGACGCTGGCGCGGCCCCGCCGCCTGCGGACTCCGCTCGGCACCATCTCCTACCATCGCATGCCGCCGGAGCTGTTCAAGGACTTCGAGCTGTCGCCGGGATCCGACGCGAAGATCGCGACCCCCGAGAAGGCGCTGTTCGATCTGTTCTATCTCGCGCCGGGAAGGTCGCGTGTGTTCGCGAAGCTGCCTGAACTCACAATTCCGCGGCGCTTCCAGTGGCAGCGCCTGAAGGAATACACCACGCTGGTGAAGTCGGCAGGTCGGCGCGCGTTCATTGCCGAGCGGGTCAGAGCATTGAGATCTACGCTGACGCAGCTTCCAGTGGGAACAGCCCGGTGGCCGGAGCCACCACACCCAGGCTGACGCTGACAAACCGCAGCAAGTCGAACTCGGCGACGCTCATCGTCCCGTTGGCCGCAACAATGCGCAGCAATGCGGCGCACAGGGCATCCCGGCGCATCGGCGGCAGTCGCATCAGCACTTCCAGCGCGGTATCGATTCCAGCGGCGGCGATCGTTTCGCGGGTAAACGGCGGCCGACCTGGCGCCGGCAGCAGGCCGTTCATGCCGGCGCGGTAGGCCGCCTCCGCCCGATCGCCGCTGCACTGAGCCACCAGCGAGCAGATCAGCGTGAGGGCATCGGCCTGCTCCTCGCGGCGGCGCGTAATCGCGGCCTGCAGCACACGACCGATGAACAACCCCAGATAACCGCAGGCGTGAGACAGCCAGAACGCCAGTGCGACCCACCAGAGCAGCATGCGTCGCGCGGACTCAGGATTCCGCTCGTCGGCTTTCAGGGCGCGCGCCAGGCGTTCGATCGCGAACAGGCCGGAAAGCCATGCGATCAGGCGCGTGTTGAGCGCCATGTCACCGTTGTGGATGTGGCTGAACTCGTGCGCGATCACCGCCTGCAGTTCGTCCCGGTCGAGTGCGTCCAGAGCACCCGCCGTCACGCCGATCACGGACCGTTCGACCGTCTTGCCTGCGGCAAAGGCATTGATGCCACTCTCGCGCTCGAGCACCCAGGCTGCCGGCTGCGGCACGCCTGAGGCGATCGCCATTTCCCCAATGACGTTCAGCAGCATTCGGTATCGCGGATCCGTCGTATTGTCCGGAACCGGTACCGCGGACAGCGAACGCGCCAGCGCGGCTCCGCCGTCGCGCAGGCGCCAGGCCGTCCAGGCGCTGCAGACCAGCAGCACGACGCCGACGGCCACCACCACGCTGGCCAGCATCAGCGCGAATGCGAAAACGACGCGCAGCCAGATCGCCTGCCGGCGCGCGCGGCGCTGCCGTTCGAAGAAATCCGTGGCCGTCTGGTACGTGAGGTTGGGCGCCGGAATCCGATGGGTTCGAGCCATGGTGAACGGCGACGCCGGCAGCGACTGTGAACGGGCGCACAGGTCCGTGTACGCTGCCTCGCCAAGATCCGCCTATGAACAGCGAAGCCAATTCGGACGAATCGAAGCCGAGCGGGATGAGCGGCAGCGTCCGCGTGGTTGCGGGCGTATGCGTGCTGACGCTGGCGCTGACCGGCGTGCTGGTCGTACTCGAGGTGATCCCGCGCAGCAGCTTCACGGAACTCAGCGGCAAGGTCCTGGCGATTGGTGGCATTGGGCTCGTGACCTCGCTGGTGCTGGGTCTGCTCGCGCGGCGCTGAGTCGATCAACCCCCCCCACGCTCGCCCTCGCAGCGGGTACCGCACCGCATGGACGCCGGGATTCGCACCGCGCGGCGGCCGCTGACTCAGTTCGGCTTCTCCCTCCGGAACAAGCCCTTCACCTTTTCCACCCCCTTCTTCCCCAGCTCCACCGGCTTCGAGACCGCGCGCTGCATCAGGTTGGGTCTCTCGGGTGCATAGCCGAGCCGCCGCACGCACTCGGGGTAGATGCCCGTCGGAGCGGCGGAGCCGCGGAACGTGATCAGCGCAACCACGGCGTTGGGGCCTTTCCTGTCTTCCTCGGCACACTGCGCGACGTAGCTCTCGGCTTTCTCTTTCTGTCCATTCGCACGTGCGGCGCTGACGAGATAGGGCAGGAACGGCGCGCCGGTGCCGGTGCGCCTGCGGCCACGTTCGAGGGTCTTGATGACGTCGCCGTACTGCTTGCGGTTCCACTGCAGATAGGCCTGCAGGATGTAGGCCTGGGCGGGGGGACGTCGCGAGCGGATCCAGGAGCGCACACGCACGTCGGCATTGGCGGGCTGATTGGCCGCGATGTACCAGGTGGCGAGCGCGAGGTTCAGGTGCGGACTCAATGGGTCGCCATCCGGGCCGCCGCGCGGCAGGATCGGCGCGACGGCGCGCTGCGCGGCGCTGGTGTTGCGCGAGTTCAGCGCGTCCATCGTCAGGATCGACGCGCGATCGGCAGCAAGCTGGGCGCCGCCACCGCCTTCGCGCAGCTGCTGGCGCAGTCGCGGCGAGCGCGGCCGCTTGTCGGCCCGCAGGCCCTTCTCATCCGCGTACTCGGACAACAGCTCCTGGCGACGCTTGGGCGGATCGTAGTCGCGGTTGAATTGCGTCAGGCCGTCGAACAGCGCATCGACGGTGACCGTCTCCAGCTTTTCCCTGGCCTTGTCGGCCACCTGCACCGCAAGGCCATCGTTCGGGTTGGCCTTGTTGGCCGCCAGCACGCGCTGTTCGGCCACCTTGCGCAGCGCCTCCATCCGCTCGCTGCGCCGCGCCTGCGCGGCCGCGAGCTTGGAGAACAGCGTCCCGAAGGCCGCGGGGTCGTAGCCCGCAGCCCGCATCAACTCGAGGCCGGTTCGGTCGGCGGCGCGTTCCTGGCCGCGGTTCCAGCCGGGCATCAGGATGTCGCTCCAGACCAGGCTCGCAGCCTGGGTGTTCGCGAGCGCGTCCTTGCCGAACTCCGAGAGGCCGGGCGCCGCCGTGCCCGTGCGGCCATCGCCAGTGGAGCGATCGGCCGCAGCCGCGACCCAGCCCGCGGTCTCCACGCCGACTGGAAAGCTGCGCATCGCGCTCTTGCGCTGGTTGTGCCTGAGCATCAAGTGCGCCAGTTCATGGCCCAGCAGCGCGGCGAGCTCGTCCTCGCTTTCCAGTTCGCGCAGGGCTCGGGTCGAGATCAGCAGGTTGCCGTCGACGTCGGTGCTGGCATTGAACTCATCGGCGCTGTAGATGAAGACATCGGGCACTCGCGCGAGCTTCGACTTGGCGCTGACGCTGGCGCTCGCGCTGACCAGCTTCTGCAGCACGCTGCGCACGTAGGCCTCGACGGTCGGGCTTTCGAGGAACAGATAGGCGCGGGCGAGGTAGGCCTTCTCGGACGGGTCGTTGAAACTCGGCTTGTCCGCGCTATCGGCCGCCTGTGCACCCAGGGGCACCAGGCAAAGCAACATCGGAAACGCGGCGCGCATCGGGATGCGCCGCACGCTCAGCCGCCCCGGCTGTTTTCAGGCTTCGTCGGCTCGCAGTGCTCGCCTGCGCCAGACGACACCGGCTCGACATGATCGGGCCGCTGGCGATTGCTTTCGACGACGCAGGGTGCGTTCTCAGGCAGCCGGATGTCGACGTCTAGCCGGTCCACCCACTGCAGCTTGCCACTGACCTTGATCTGCACCAAGCCCAGATCTTCTTTGCAATCCTCGACGACCGCGTCTGCGTCGATGTCGCTCGCCGGCACGGTCTCGAGGAACTTGCCGCTGGCATCGAACAGGCCGATCTTCTTCCTGGCGCTCTTGCCGGCGGCGCCGACCGGCTTCTTCAGCGCCTTGGCGCAGGTCCGCGGCGCGTCGGCGGCATGCGCGGCGGGCGCCGCAGTGAACGAGCCAACGGCAAGCACGACGGCGGCGGCAACCGCCAGACTTACGTTACGTTTCATGGGGCCGATCTCCGTAGCAGTGGCAGGGAGCGGAACAGTCGGGCAGCGACGGGCGCGAGCAACGAAGCCGGGTGAGGGAATGGCTTGGGAGTTGTGGGCTTGAGGAACGACTTCAAGGTCTCGAGTGTCGCCGCCATCACCAGCAGCAGGCCAATCCAGTTCCAGGGTGACCAGCCGAAGCGCAGCCCCACCAGCGCCATCGCGGCCATCACGGTCAGCAGCAGCGCATAGCGGAATGTCTCGGTTGGCTTGATCAGGTCGAAGGCGATGGCCACGCCAATTACCGCCAGTGCTTCGTACCAGTACGTGCGGCCACTGGCCACCAGCGACTCCGAGATCAGGAACAGCGCATAGACACCCCACAGCGCGAAGCCGAGCGCGGCCTTGAAGCCATCGGGCAGCAGCAGCCGCTTGCGGGTTAGCAGCGCCGGCGCGCCCAGTGCGATCGCGACGACGATGGTCGCCTTGATCAGCTTGTCGACCACGTCGGGCAGGCGCCGCAGGTAGCTGCGCCCGTCGACCAGCAGGTTGTCGAGCGCCATCGCGTGCAGTACCACGCCGGGAATGCGGCCGTGCACGGGGCTGGTGACCCAGTCCGGAATGCCGGAGACGTTTGCGCCGAGGAATACAGCCTTGCCGGCAAGCAGCGAACGCAGCGCGGCGGGATCCCCATCGAGCAGCGCATCCGCGCGGATCACCGGCACGGCCGGACAGGGCAGCGACAGCTCCGGCTCGCTGGCGAGCCGCATGTCGAAGATCGCGCCGAGTGCGAGCTGACGCAGCGAGCGCCACCAGCGACGCCAGGCCGCGACGCGCCCGTCGTCGTCGGTCGCGCGCTGGCACACGCCGGCCGCGTAGAACGGCGACTGCAGACTCGACGGAAAAGCGCCCCAGCGCACGATCATCGGGTCAATGAAGCGCGCGGCGATCGCGCTCGAAGCAGCGGCGGGCCCGTTGCCGCCATCGGCCGCAAGATCCGCGCAACGGGGCGAATCGCGCCGCGCGCAGTAGGCGCGGAACATGGCGAAGGCGGGCGTGGCGGCCTCGCTGCTGCCACCGAGGAGCAACGGATAGTCCCCGCCGCAGCCCGACCATCCGATCAGTCCAACCCCCAGCTGCGGCGCGCTTGCAGGCCGTGGCGCCGCGACCGGCTCATCGGACGCCTTCGCACCGGGCCGCGAGACCCCGAAAGGCATGCGAAGGCTCTTCTCGATCGACGCCTCGTCGATCAGGCGGTCATTTGTCAGGCCGCCTTCGGGCACAGCGTGATAGCAGAAACTTCGCGCGCCACCATCGGCCGGCGGGGACGCCGTCCGCGCAGGATCGGCGCTGAGCGCAGCGAACAGCAGCGCTGGCGGTCGCGCGCCTTCATCGACCTCGGGTAACGGTGACAGCAGATCGGCGGGCTCGTCTCCATCGCCCTCGCGCGCATGCCGATGGCGATAAAGCAGGTCGACGAACACTGCAGCTGGTTCATAGGACAACAGTCTTCGCAGCAGCAGGCCCTGCTCCCGATACGACAGCGGCCAGCCGGCGCCGACCTTGCCGAGGTAGGCGTCGTCGATCAGCACCACCGTGACTTCGCGCGACGCGACATAGGATGGCGACGCAATACGCAACACGCCATCCTCGGACCGCTGCGAGGAGGCCGAGCCGACCTTGAGAACGTCGACTCCGAGCAGGCTCATGAACGCCAACGCCACGATGACGCGCGCCCACCACGCCAGGTGCGCACGAGCAGGCTGCGGCTGTGCTTCCGCCACGATTCGAACCCCCGTGGGCGTGCGCTGCGGTCACGGACCTCGGCAGCGGCACTGCCCTTTGCAACGGCGCGTTGTTGTAGTGCGCGTGAGTAAGCCCCCGGGCAGCCGTCGCGCGTTACCCCGGAAACATGGGCGAGAGCGATTGATGCACTGCGGCAATCGTCCGGCCGATGCCAGGGCGGGAGCCGGGCAACGAACGCGTCAGCGAGTCAGTATCGCCAGCGCTTCGCGTTCGCCGGATTCCGTCGCGGCCTCCAGCCCCACCTGATAGCGGCCCAGATGTTCGCCCGCGAAGTGCACCCGCCCCGCAGGCGCGAACATGGTTCGCCCGAACGCCCGGAACTGGCCCGGTGCCAGGTGGTGATAGGCGCCGCGGATATGAGGCTCGATCGCCCAGCCGTCATAGCCCAGGTACTCCAGAGCCCCGACGGCGGCGGGGCGCAGGCGCGGCCGTTGAAACGCACCGTCAGCAGCGGCTCGTCGCGACCGGCCGGGTCGTCGTAGTACTTGTAGATCTCCTCGATCGGACCATCGCTCCAGACCTGCGTGCCAAGTCCATCGGACTCCCAGAACGGGCGCGAACGCGAGCGACGCGGCGCGCAACGCCCCGAGCGGCGCCGCAACCAGCGCAAAGTCGGCGCGATGCCGTGCGCCATCCGCGCAGCGCACTTCGACGCCGCGCCGCGACTGCTCGATGGCGACCGCGCGGGCCTTCAGTCGCACCGGAGCACGCAGCGCCGCGGCCATGGCCTGCGGGATACGCTCGCTGCCGCCGACAACGTAGTGCGCGGTGCTGCCGCGCTCGGCGGCCTCGACCATCTGGTGACGGCGCAACAGGTGCAGCGTCGAGATCGTCTCCAGGCCCTGGGCGTTGACGCCCACCTCCAGCAGCCGCTGCGCCTCGGCGGAAACACCGTGTTTCCGCACGTACGCGTCAAACGGCACGTCCAGCACGTCGGTCGCGGGATCGAGCCAATCATCGAGTCCCTTCAATGGATCGAACCGACGGATCACTTCCCAGTGAAATGCCGGCAGCGGGTAGCCGCGCTCGATGCCGACCAGTCGATTGAGCGGGCTGGTCGGCCACTCACTCGCCGCTACGTTGCTGCCACTGATGTTGATGACGAGGCCACGATTGCGCGATGGCCGCGGAAACAACTGCAGCCCCAGGGCCTCGATGCGTGCGTGCAGCCGCGGGTAGGAACGATGCACGTTCATTGCCCCTGCTTCCGGTTGCAGCGGCAGGTCCGCGCGCGTCCGCACCCTGCCCCCGACGCGCTGCGCGGCCTCCAGCACGACGACCCGCGCCCCGGCCGACTCGAGATGCCAGGCGGCATTGAGCCCGGCGATACCAGCACCGATGACGACGACGTCGCTGCCGCGACGACCCCTCTTCGGCTGACTCGGCACCGCGGCGGTCGAAGTTCGGCCTGTGGCAGCGGCTACGACGGCCGCGATCGCCGCAACGCCGCCCAGCACGTCCCGGCGCGTGCGCGCGGCGGGGAGCAGCGGCGGGTCGCGTGCTTCGTTCACGCCTCCGATTATCGACCGCGCCGGCCCGCACGCAAGCGCACTTGCGGCACGGCGTACTTCTCCCGGGCGCCGCTTCGTGGTGGGATGGCGCGATGTGGCGCTGGCTGCGAATCACCGTGCTTTTGACGCTGCTGGTGCTGGTCACCGGCACCACGCTGCTGGACCGCATGCGCACCACCGACTGGGACAGTCCGCTGCGGGTCGGCATCTTTCCCGTCAGTGCCGACGGCAGCGCAGCGGCCGCCGCGTACATCGCGAACCTCGGTCCAGAATCGTTCGCCGCGATCGGCAAGTTCCTCGAGCGCGAAGCGCAACGCGCCGGCCTGGCGCTGCGCGAGCCCGCCCGCATCACGCTCTATGCGCCGGTTTCTAAACCGCCGCCGCTGCTGCTGCCCGGCTCAGGCGCTGCCGCCACCGGCTGGTGGAGCCTGAAGCTGCGCTACTACGCCTGGCGGGCGGCGCGCGCCACGCCGGCGCAGATCCGCCTGTTCGTGCTGTTTCACGATCCGCAGCGCAGCCCGCAGGTGCCGCATTCACTCGGACTGCAGAAAGGCCTGATCGGCGTGGTCCACGCCTTCGCCGACCGCGAAATGTCCGGCGCGAACCAGATCGTGATCGCGCACGAACTGCTGCACACGCTGGGCGCCACCGACAAGTACGACCTGGCCACCTCGCTGCCGCGCTGGCCCGAGGGCTACGCCGAACCGGCTGCGCGACCGCGGTATCCGCAGCGTCGCGCCGAGCTGATGGCCGGGCGGCGGGCGCTGTCGGCGTCCGAGGCGGAGATGCCGGACTCGCTCGACGATGTGCTGATCGGCCCCGAGACGGCTCGCGAGATACACTGGCCCGTACCCTGAATTCCTGCTTCGCGGAGATGCCCCATGCCAGATCCTGTCGAAACCGTCCGCGGCCAGAAGGCCACCATCCATTTCGAAGCGAAGAAGTGCATTCACTCGCGTCATTGCGTGCTGGATCGACCCGACGTCTTCGTGCCGAACGTCGAGGGCGCCTGGATCCACCCGGATCGCGCGACGCCGGATGAGATCGCTGCGCTGGCAGCCAACTGCCCTTCGGGCGCGATCCGCTTCGAGCGGCATGATGGAGGCACCGCCGAACCGACGCCGCTCGTCAACCAGGTCCGCGTGCGCGAGAACGGCCCGCTGGCGCTGCATGCGCCGCTGCGCATCGATGGCCGAGACGCCGGACTGCGCGCCACGCTGTGTCGCTGCGGCGCATCCGCCAACAAGCCCTTCTGCGATGGCAGCCACATCGCGGCAGGTTTCACGGCCACCGGCGAGCCCGCTACCCAGGAATCGCAACCGCTGGCCATGCGCAGCGGCCCGCTCGAGATTTCGCCACGGCCCGACGGGCCGCTGCAGGTGAAAGGCGCGCACGAGATCGTCAGCGGCACCGGCCGCACGCTCAACCGCACGAGCGAGAGCTACCTGTGCCGCTGCGGCGCATCGGCGAACAAGCCGTATTGCGACGGCACACACCGCAAGATCGGCTTCAAGGGCTAGCTTCGGAACGCCGAGGCGCTCGCGCTGCGCCGGCGACTAAGCGGAGCTCATGCGCGTCATACTGCAGGCGTGGGTCTGCGAAATTTGTCACGGAGTCAGGAACATGCTCAAGACGTCAGCGTCACTCAACCTCAGCCTCCTGTGTGCCCTGCTGCTGTCCGTGCCGCTGGGCACTGCCAGCGCAGCGGGCACGCCGAAGCCAGGTACGGTCTTCAAGGACTGCCGCGATTGCCCCGAGATGGTGGTCGTGCCGCCGGGCGAGTTCACGATGGGGCGCGACGGCGGCGAGCCCGAACGCTACGAGGGCCCTGAGCGCCGGATCAAGATCGGCTATGCGTTCGCGGCCGGACGCTTCGAGCTCACCAACGGGCAGTTCCGCCGCTTCGTCGAGGCGACCGGACACAAGACCGCGGGTACCGGCTGCAATGGCTTCGTCGGCAACACGCTCACGGCCATCCCCAATACGAGCTGGGCAGACCCCGGCTACGGCCGCCCGATTCGCGATGATGAGCCCGTGGCCTGCATCCGCTGGAGCGACGCCAAGTCCTATGTTTCCTGGCTCGCCGGCAAGACCGGCAAGAAATACCGGCTGCTGACCGAAGCTGAATGGGAGTATGCGGCGCGCGCGGGCACCCAGGGGCTGTACGCCTGGCCGGAACAGGACCTGGCCTCCGCCTGCAAGTACGCAAACGTGCACGACCTCTCGGGTGCGAAGACCACCGTCAAGCTTCCCTACGAGCCCGTCCCCTGCGACGACGGCTACATCGAGGTCGCGCCGGTCGGCAAGTTCGCACCCAACGCCTTCGGCCTGCACGACATGATCGGCAATGTCTGGGAATGGGTCGAGGACTGCTACGAGATGCCCGCGAGCGCAACACCCGTCGACGGCTCTGCGCAGCTGACCCGGGGCTGCGACCGGCGCGGCTCGCATGGCGGCGCATGGCGCTCCAACCCCTCGCGCCAGCGCCCGTCATTTCGCGGCCGCGATCCGGAAGCACTGACGAGCCAGATCTTCGGCACGCGCATCGCGCGCGATCTATGAGTGCGCCGCGGCCAAGGCTGACTCGCCGCCAGACCGTGCTCGGCGGAATCGGGCTCGCGCCGCTGCTGGGCGCGGCCGCAGGCAGCGGCGTCGCGGCCACGGCAAGGGGCACGACCCTGAAGCTGGACGACCCGCGCCAGCGCGCGAAGATCCGCGCGAAGATCGTCGCCAGTGCCGCGGCAGAAGCCGTGCCCGCGTTCTACCGGCTGCACATCTTTGCGTACATGCACCAGGGCAACCTGATCCCGCTGTACACGATGAACAATGTCGCGGTGAAGGTGTGCCGGCCGATGCCGAACGGCAACACGATGATCACCAATTACGAGGCCGGCGTTTACTGCAGGTTCGACACCGATGAAGTCCTGCAGAGCTGGCGCAACCCGGTTACGGACGAAGTGCTCGAGCCCTGGCACTTCATCGGTCGACCCTTGTCGGTGGAGATCGGCCCGGACGAAGTCACCACCGGACCCGGCGCCACGCTGAAGCCGAAACCAATGGCAATCGAGACCGTCGGCGACACGGTCATCATGCCGACGATGTCCGGGTTTTCTTACCCGAACCCGTTCCCGCCGGCCGAATTCCCCGAGGACTCCTCAGGGCCGACGATGTTCTGGGATTCGCACTACGTCTATTTCGCCCCGCTGAAAGACGTCGCAGACCCTGCCGTGCTGCGCGCTCCGGCTTCGATCCAGTTCCAGAATCTCGTCAGTTTCCAGCCCTGGGCCGGCATGGGAACCCGACCCGGCCGCAGCTGGGGCCGCGCGTTCGGCAGCAAGCTGCGCAACATCGACGAGATCCCTGCGGCCGCGCGTGCCGGCCTCGAGAAGCACACGCCGATGCTGTTCGACATCGCCAGCTGGCCGAAGGATCGCGACGACTCGGCAGAGTACCGCAAAGTTCTCAAGCGCAAGCGCGGGCGCGCCTGAGCGCAGGGCCTTACCCAGCGGTCAACCGAGCCTTGGCTGCTGCATTCCTCACTTCGCGAGGCTCTGCTCGAAATTCTCTTTCTGGATCTGTGCGAACGCCACGCGCACGCAGTTCGGATCGAACACCGAAAACGCATCCGTCGGCCCGCGCGACTGGTCATAGGCCACGAGGTCACTGATGAAAGTGACCTTCGCGGCCTTCAGCCTGGCGAATACCGCCTGCAGGTTGTCCGTCAGGATCAACACGCCCACCTGCCCGGCCCGGGGCACCACGTCGCATGTCTTGCTGCGCGGTTTCAGGTTGTCGACCCACGACAGCCCTATCGAGCCGCCCAGCTTCGCGCCTTGCCGCAGCGCAATCGACCTGCCGCGCTTCGCGCCCGGTGAAATCAGCGCGAGCTGCGCGCGGTCGGTGACCGGCACGTCGTACTCGACGGTGAAGCCCAGCAGGTCGCGGTAGAAACGCAGCGAGGCCACTGGATCGGCGGTCATGATCGTGGTGCGCCGGATCGGTGAGAGGCGCACTTCATCCGCACGAACTTGCGCTGCTGACAGCACGATCAGTGCTACGCAGCCACCCAGCACGAGCCGTGCCGCGTGGCACCGCAGGCCAGTACGACTGTCCACGCCGCTTCCCGGGCCCGGCCCGCTACTTGCGCGGCATGACGCCAAGAGTCCTGCTCCAGTCTGCCGTGGCCGGGCCAGTACCGTTCGCGACGGAGAACGTCCGATTGGCCGCGGAGGGCAGCGCCGCGGCGGCGATCACCACGGCGGCGAAGTCCGCACGCGTGATGCTCATCCCCGGCTGGTACTTCGCGCGCGGGAAAATGCGGATCGGATGCACGCCGCCCGGATCGTTATTCATGCCCGTGGGACCAATCACCACGTACTCGAGGCCGGATTCCATCAATGCCTCTTCGGCACGTCCCTTCCAGATCAGCACGTCGCCGCCGATGTAGTTGAGAAAGTGGTCCTTCTTGCCCGAGACGGACGAAGTGATGATGACGAAGCGCGTGGCCCCGGCCGCCTTGGCGGCCTTGGCGAGGTTGATGGTGCCTTCGTAGTCCGCTTTCTCCGGTCGGTTCGACCCGATCGGCATCGCGGTTGCGACGGCCGAAATCACGATGTTGACGCCGCTGGTGGCGGCCGCCAGCGTCTCGGGCCGGGTGACATCCGCTTCGATCCAGTCATAGTTCGCGCCAATGTCCTTGCGCGCACTCGCGGCATTGCGCGTCATCGCCCGGACCCGCACGCCGAGTGCCGTAAGGTCCTTCAGTACCACGCGTCCGTTCTGACCCGACGCCCCGGCAAGCAGCACCACCTTGCCGCGCAGCGCCTCGATCGCAACCGGCCCCACCAGCGCATCCGGTCCGAGGACCGCGGCCGACGGCGGCACCGACCCGAGAGAAACGCCGCCAACCAGCAGCGCCAAGGCCGCGCGACCAAGGAACGCTTTTCGTTCACGCATCTTCAATACCTCTTGCAGTTGCAAAGAATCCGCGCCGGCTCAGTCTGCGTCGCGGAAGTATCGCCCGTCACATCGCAGTGCCGTCGTGCCGCCAGGCCAGCCACGCAGGCACCGCCATCGAGACGACAGCCGCCAGCGAAAGCGCGCGCTCGACGGTGAGCAGGGTAGCCACCGTACCCCAGATCACGCTGCCCAGCGCAAGCGCAATCATCAGCGCCATCATCGAGATCGACAGGCCGCGGGCCAGCAGATCCCGCGGCAGCAGCAGCTGCGCCGAGATGTTCACGCTGGTCAGTGCAACCGCCCAGCTGAGGCCGGCACCCAGCATCGCCAGGCCCATCACGGGCACGTGATTCGTGCCCACCAGCGCCAGCATGCACGCCCCGCACAGCGCCGTGCCCGCCCAGATCAGCTGCGCGCGGGAGATGCGGCGCGTGAGTGCCGGAACCGCCAGCGAGCCGAGGACCGAACCGACCCCGTAGCAGCTCAGCAGGCCCCCAAGATAGTGGGCCGCGTCCGCCGCACCATCGTTGAATCGCAGGCCGACCAGTGCCGGCAACAGCCCGAGCACTGCGCTGGCGCCCACGAAGCAAAGCAGGGTGCGCTGCAGCAGCGCGCGGAAAGGCGGATCCGAACGCGCGAAGCGCAGGCCCTCCATCAGTGCGTCGCGAGCCCGCGGCACTCCCGCAGGCGCGCGCGCACTGCGGCCCGCGTCGCGCCAGCGATGTATCACGAGCCACAGGCCGACGAAGGCCAGCACGTTCAACAGCAGCGTGACGCCGGCTCCGAGCCATCCGATCAGGGCGCCCGCGAGGCCCGGACCGATCGGTCGCGCCGCGCTCGACGACATGCCGTTCAATGCTACGGCACCTGGCACATCAGCACCTGGCACCAGGTCCGGCAGGGTCGACTGGATCGCCGGCGTCATCGCGGCGGTGGCGAGTCCGAACGCAAACGTGAGCGCCAGCAGCAGCGCCGGAGTCAGCAGGCCCAGCCACGCCAGCAGCCCGATCGCGCCGGTGCCGAGCATCATGCCGGCGAGGGCCGCGAGCATCAGGCCGCGCCGGTCGCGCATGTCGGCCAGCACGCCTGCCGGCAGCGCCGCCAGCACCACGGACAGGCTCATCGCCCCCTGGATCAGGCTGACCTGCAACGGCGATCCGCCGAGCTCGACCATCAGCCAGCCCGCCGCCACGTTCTGCATCGAGCCGCCGATGAAGGCGAGGAACGAGAACACCCAGAAGCCGCGGAACACGGCGTGGCGCAAAGGACTCCAGCTGTCTGCGCGGGCAGCCGCCACGGCCACGGGTACGGGGATGTCTTCGTTCAGCACGAAGTCCAGCATTGCACACGTTTGCAAGCGCTGTCGAGGCACAGGGTGAACCGGCGATCCCCGCCCGTCAGCTGCCGTGCGCCCGATCTGCGAGGTCGCTGACGGCCCTGACCGTCGCGCGCTGAACGATCGTCGCCGCCATAACGATCGGCTCGCCCCGATCCGGCGCTGCGGGCGTGAGCAGGGCTTCGATCGACGCGTCGATGATGCGCTCCACCGGCAGCTGGACGGTGGTGAGAGCGTAAGGACCCCAGGACGCCGCCGGGATGTCCCCGAGCCCGACCACGGCCATCTGATCCGGCACGGAAACACCGAAATCGATTCGCGCCCCGTCCAGGACGCCGAGAGCGGTCAGATCGGAGGAGCAGAAAATGGCGTCAGGCCGCGGGTCGTGACGCATCGCCTCGTGGAGAAAGCGCCGCCCCTGGTCGTAGCCGACGACCCCGGTCTGGTTGATGACGATGCGCGCGTCGCCCGAAGCGGCGATCGTTACGCGAAACGCCTCGCTGCGCTCGATGCCTACAACCACGCTCGGATCCCCCCGGACCAGCGCGATGTTCCGGTAACCCGCGCGGAGCAGCAGCTCGGCGACATCGCGCCCAATCCCCTGGGCGTCGGCGCCGATGCCCACCGCCGGCATGTCGGCGGTATCGCGATTGACGATGACCAGGCGCGCCCCGGCGCGCGCGCACTGTCGTGCCACCTGCGGGCTGGGTACACACGACACCAGGATGATGCCGTCGACGCGGTACTGCATCAGCAGGCGCAGTGCACTGTCGACACCGCCGTCCGGACCGCGCGTCAGCAGCATCAGCTGATAGTCCCGGGCCTGCAGCTTTTCGCTGAATCCACGCAGCATCGTCGCGTAGAACGGGTTCTCCCACTCGCCCATGATCAGGCCCACGATCCTGGAGCGGCGCGTGATCAGGCTGCGGGCAATGACGTTTGGCTGGTAGCCGAGCTTCGCGGCCGCCTTCAGAACCTTGCGGCGCGTGGCTTCCGAGACGCTGGCGTCGGGCGTGAAAGTGCGCGAAACGGCCGAGCGCGAAACACCGGCAAGCTCGGCGACTTCATGCGACGTGGACGAGACACGAGACAGGCCGCGCGAGCGAGCCTTCACGGGCTTTGCAGCGGCCTTCTTAGGCCGCCCCCTGCGGGTTCTGGTGCCGCCTGCCAAGGCCATAAACGTGACTTTCGGGCCGCACGGGGCCGCTTGACTGGAAACGCAGGGGCGAGACTAGCAGAGGCCCGCGCCGCTGGCCGGTCGGGTTTTTCGCCACGGGACCGCGTGCCCACGCAACCGTTGGGAAGACGCAACACCCTTCCTGTTGCAAACGTGTGCAGCCTGCGGCAGGCTTGACCCGCCTGGTCAATCCGCAGGCATTCAGGGGGTCGGTCCATGGTCAAGCGTGTCGCATTTTCGGCAATGATGCTCGGTGCCCTGAGCAGCGTCGCATCCGGTCAGGGCGCCGTCGAGCTCGAGGAAGTCGTTGTCACGTCGCGGCGCGTCGAGGAGAAACTGCAGGACGTGCCGGTCGCGATCACGGCCTTCACGGCGGCGGACCTGGAGAAGCAGGCCATCCGCAACGTTCGCGATCTCGCGAGCTACACCCCCAACATGACGTTCACCGCCAGCGAGACCGGCAGGACGGTCGTGCCGGTCATCCGCGGCATCGGGCTGATCGACGGCCGTGGCTTCGACAACGCGGTCGGCGTGTTCGTCGACGGCATCTTCGTCTCCGGCCGCGCGACGCAGAACGTCGGCATGCTCGACCTGGAGCGGGTCGAGGTGATCAAGGGCCCGCAGAGCGCGCTGTATGGCCGCAACACGTTTTCCGGCGCAATCAACTACGTGACGCGTCCCATCGGTGACGAACTGGGTGCGGGTGCCGAGATCACGCTCGGCTCGGACAAACTGCAGCGCTTCAGCGGCAACGTTTCAGGCCCGGTGACGGACTGGATGTCCGCCCGCCTTGCGGTGTCCTATGAGGACGACAACGGCACGTATCGCAATGCGGGCCCGGCGGGTCGTGGGCAGGGCATCGGCGGTGGCGAGTCCAAGGCCGTGCTCCTGTCGCTGCAGTTCCAGCCCACGGACAACCTCAAGATCAACGTCGGCGGCCAGTACAACGATGATTTCGGTGACAACCGGGCGCTCAGCGTCCAGCCGAACAACTGCGGCCAGCTCGATCCCATGGCTGCTGCGAACGCACAGCTGGTGAGCGGCGACTTCGCCACACCGCTGTACTTCTGCGGCGAAGGCCGCCCGCTCAAGGGTGGCTTCGCGGAGGCCTCACCCGAGGCATTTGGTTTCGATTCCGAGAGCAAGCGCGGCACGCTATCGATCGAGTGGACGCTGGCCGGGGTGACGATCACGTCCGACAGCGCGTATACCACCGCCACCAGTTACTCGCAGTCCGACCTCGATCGCACCCAGCTCGGTGACTCGGGCTACGGCTACCTGCCGCTCTCGACCTACGTGGCCGCGATGTCGCCCACGTTCATTTGCTCGGGGTTCGTCCCGGCCGGTCCCTGCTCGGCTGCTGCCGGCGGCGCCACCGCAACCCTGTTCAACCAGATCCGTCCGGCCCGCTTCAACACCTACTTCGGCGCCAACACGCTCGACCAGGACTACTGGTCGACGGAACTGAGATTCGAGGGTCCGTCCGAGGGTCGACTCCGCTGGCTCGGCGGCGCCTTCTACTTCCGCAGCAAGAACGACGACCAGACCCTCGTCGGCATCGATGCCAGCGAGGCAGTGCGCACGCTCGGGCTGCCGACGTCGCAGATCAAGTTCGTACTGCTGGACCCGGGCGCGATCATCCCCGGACTGGCGCCCATGGGCGTCGCCCTGGTGCTGCCGCCGCCCGCATTCCCGCCCAACCAGATCTTCCGCGACGGCGCCAGCCAGTTCTCGGCCACCTACACACCCCTGGTCGATGTCCAGCGTTCGCTGTTCGGCTCGCTGCAGTTCGACTTCACGGATCGCCTGAGCGGATCCGCCGAGGTGCGCTATACCAAGGAAAAGCAGGACCTCAATAACGTCTACGACTTCTATTTCGGCGGCAGGGGTCGATTCACGGCGGAGTCGACCTTCACCGACCCGCGCCTCACCATGCGCTTCAAGCCGAACGAGGACCTGACGTTCTACGCCTCGGCGGCGCGCGGCACCCGCTCCGGCGGACTCAATGCGCTGATCAACGATCCCGCGTTCATCACCTTCGACCCGGAGATCAACGACACCTTCGAACTGGGCGCCAAGGCGACCCTGGCCGATGGGCGCATGCAGCTCAACGCATCCGTGTTCGAGATCGACTGGAAGGATGCGCAGTTCCGCCAGACCGCACCGGGCAGCACCACGGTCGGCACGCTGGTCACCGCCACGCTCAACGTCGGCAAGATCAAGAGCACCGGCGCGGAACTGGCGCTCGCCGCGAAGCTCAACGATCGCTTCAAGGTGGATTTCAACGTCGGCTACTCGGACCCGAAGTTCGCGAACAACACGTTTGCCGCCAGCCTCGAACCGCTTTGCCGCGCACAGCTTGCCGCCGGGGCCACGAGCACGCCGCAGATCAATGCCAAGTGCACCGCGCGTACCATCGGCACGAGCACGCGGACGCAACCCGACATCAGCGGCAAGCAACTGCCCCGCACGTCGAAAGTCACGGCCGCGCTCGGCCTCGAGTACTCACAGCCTGTATTCGGCGACTCGAACCTTGTCGCAAGGCTCGACACGTCCTATCGCTCCAAGCAGTACGCCGACTTCATCAACTCGAACTGGGCTCCGGCGCGCAGCATCTCCAACCTGCGCGTCGGCCTCGAGCGTGAGAACTACGACATCGTGCTCTGGGTCGAGAACCTCGCCGACGAGGATGCGCCGGAGCAGGTCAGCGTCAATGCCTCGACCAACCTCGCGGGCTCGCTGCTGTATTCGGCTATCAGCATCCTGCCGACACAGCGCCGCTACGGCCTCACCGGCCGCTATCGCTTCTGATCCCGGCGGGGTGTACGGGCCGTGACGGCCCGTGCACCCCCTCGGCGACGAACGGAGTCATCGCACCAGCACGGCCGCTCGCCGATCGGATCCATTCATGAGGTTCGCGACCAGGTTCCGGGCGGCATTGTTACTCGTGGCGTTTTTCCTGGCGGCACCGCTGTCGCCAGCCGCGCAACTGCCCGGCATGGGCCTGCTCTCCGGCCGCGTATCAGCCCCGAAGCCGCTCGGCCAGCTCACCGTCTACGCGCTCAACACCGACAAGCGCGTCGGCTACATGGTCTATGTCGTCGACGGCCAGTACCGCGCGACCAATCTCTTCCCGGGGCGCTACGAAGTCACGCTGCGCGGCACGGCCGGGCAGCTCAACTGGAGCCTGCCACAGCAGACCCGGAAGCTGCGCGTGGCGACCGGTCGACTCGCCACTGCCGACTTCACGGTCGGTGACGTCACGCCGGAGCCCGCGTACATCGGTGGCAGGACGTATCCCGACGCCAGGGTCGAACCCTACGACGTGGTGTTTCCGCCCGGCCCGGGTCGCGACTCACTCGAGCGCGTGTGCTTCGGTTGCCACACCATCCAGTTGTACCCGTACACCCTGCCGCGTGCCTATCCGAGCGGACGCCCGGCGCACGACCGCGAGGGCTGGGCGCTCACGGTAGACCGCATGGCAACAGGCCTGGCATTTGGCGCACCGGGCAAGACGTCGTACTTCGATCCCACCCTGCTGTCTCCGAAGGACCGCGAAGACCTCATCGACTACCTCGCACGCAACTTCGGCCCGGACTCACCGCCGCGTGTCGCCCGCCAGGACAGCGAACCGGCGCTCGATCCCGCGGCACTCGCCAAGGCCCAGATCGTCGAGTTCCGCTTTCCGAACGAACCGGACTCGGACCCGCGCCGCACGCACACGCCGGATTTCGACGGCCAGGGCAACGTCTGGGTCATGGACACGGGCGGCGAGAGCCTGGTGAAGGTCGATCCCGTCAAGGGCACGGTCACGGACCACAAAGGCCACGGCGGCGGCGAGTTCCTCACCGTCGATCGCGACGGCACGATCTGGTACGGGGGGCTGTCGCACTACGATCCTCGGACGAACAAGCACGATGACTACCGGTTCAACCGTGGCGGCTCGCCCGGCTACATGATGGTGAGCACGCACGCGATCGACTCGGCCGGCAACATCTGGCTTTCGATGCTGACGACCGGCGGCCTCGGCAAGTTCGATCGCAGCACGAACAGCGTCATCTGGTGGGACGTGCCGTTTGCACGCAGCCGGCCCTACGGCATCACGATCGACCGCGACGACAACGTGTGGATCGCCGAGTACCACAACAACGGCCTGGCGCGGTTCGACACGAAGACGCAGTCTTTCCGCCACTTCACGCTGACGGTGCAGGCGCAGACCAGCATCCGGCGGCCCGGGGTGGACTCGAAGGGCTTCGTCTGGGCCGGGACCTACGGCAGTCGCGGCATGAGGAATGGCGCGCTGTATCGCCTCGACCCACGCACCGGCGAAGTCGAGGAACACCGGCTGCGCATTCCGTTCGCCAATCCGTACGATGCCGAGATCGACGCGGCCGACAACGTCTGGGTCGCCACCGACAATCACGTCGTCAAGTTCGACCAGGCCACCGGCAACTTCACGCACTACCCCGTTACGACGCGCACGGACATACCGAAGCTGGCAGTGACACGCGACGGCACGATCTGGTTCGCGCCACGCAACGCCGGCGAGTCCGGCGACTACGGTGGCGCGCTGGCCGCGCTGTTCCCGGACAAGGATGCCATCACGAGCTTTGCGGCCTACTACACCGCGGAACATCCCCGGAATCGCAAGGCAAGCCACGAGTGGCCCGCGGTCCCGGTGCAGGGCAAGACCATCCTCGTCCCGCCGGCTCCCCAGAATCCCTGCGAATTTGCCAACGCCGTCGGCCTGGGCGCGAATTGCAAGGCGGGGGCGTCGGGCGCCGCTGGATCCTCGGGCGCAATCAAGGGCGGCGCCGCACGGGAGTGAACGCTCTGCGCCCGGTCAAGTCCTGGCTCAGGACGCTGCTGCAGATCGATCCGCAATCGCGCGTCACGACGCTGGCGCAACTCGAATGGATCGGGTCCGAGACCCACGGGTACGTCGTGCCACAAGGACTTCTCGATCAGAGGTCCGTTTGCTACTGCGTCGGTGCCGGCGAGGACATCACGTTCGACACTGAGCTGGCAGTGCGCTTTGGCTGCCACGTCTACACCATCGACCCGACTCCCGAAGGCCGGAATCACTTCGAACTCGTCAAGGCCAGCGTGCATGCCGGCAAGCCGCTCGCCTCGACGAACGGGACACCGTTTCAGTACCGCATCTCGGATTCGCAGATGCAGTTGCTGCACTTCGTCCCGGTGGGCATCTGGGACACCGACGGAACGATGCGGTTCTACGAGCCGACCAGGCCGGACTACCCTTCGCACTCGGTCACGCTGTTCCGGCAATCGGGCCGCCACATCGAGCTCCCCGTACAACGCCTGTCCAGGCTGATGGACCAGTTCCACCACCGGCACATCGACCTGCTGAAGCTCGAGATCGAGGGCGCCGAGTACCGTGTCATCGAAACCGTGCTCGAGGACAAGCTGGACGTCCGTGCGCTGGCGGTCGAGTACGACGAGGTCTATCACTCGCGTGGCAAGGCGCACTTGTTCCGCATCCGCAACTCGGCGTCGCGGCTGCTGCGCGCGGGCTATCGGCTCGCGCATTCCACCGACATGTTCAAGCGGCTGTTCGTCCGTGAGGACGTCTTCGCGCGGGTGGCACAGGCCCCGCCGGCCAGCGGCTGATGGTCGCGTAATCTCCGATTCTGCTGCACACTCCCGACGATCGAACGCGGCAAGTCGACGGGGGCCGGCGCTGTGATGCGAGCCTTGAACATGGACCATTTCACGGTCGTCTCGAACCGGCTCGAAGAGACGCGTGAGTTCTATGCGGCGTTCGGTTTCGCGGCCGGGCCCCGACCCGCTTTTCGAGCGCCGGGATTGTGGCTCTACCTGGGGGACCGCCCGGTCCTGCACATCATTGGCCTGGACAGGCCGCCGCCCGGCCGCGGCGTACTCGACCACATGGCGTTTGCGGTCGAGGGCCTGGCCGAGGTCGCCGCGTACCTGGATGCGCGCAAAGTGGCGTATCGGCTCGTGCGTTCACCCGGTGCGGATCGTCGCTGGCAGATGTTCTTCAGCGACCCGAACGGGGCTGAGGTGGAATTCGACTTCGCGTCCGACGAACAGCCGCCCTGAACGAAATCGGCCAGAGGGGGAACGATGACCAGGAGAACCGCACCACCCGGTGAGATCGATCGTCGGAAGTTCTTCTCGGCGGTCGCGGTCGCTGGCGCGACTGCGGCAATCCCTGCCGGCGCCCGCGTCGCGGGAGATGCTGCCGGCGCAGACTCCGCATCCGCGGCGGCGGCCGCGCCACGCGGCACCGTGAGGCCAAGCGCCACGCAACTCGCCGCCGACGTCGGTTCGCTGCCGACCGCCGCGGCGGCGTCCGGCGCGATTGCCGTGGGTTCGAGCTGCGGCTCCGACTTCATGGTCGACGTGATCAAGTCGGTCGGTCTCGACTACGTCTTCTCGAACCCGGGCTCGAGCTTCCTCGGGCTGCATGAGTCGATCGTCAACTACGGCGGCAACAGAGCGCCGGAGTTCATCACCTGCATGCACGAGGAGTCGGCCGTCGCGATGGCCAACGGCTACTACAAGGCGGCCGGCAAGCCGGCGGCGGCGCTGTGCCACTCGACAGTAGGCCTGCAGCACGCGGCGATGGCGCTGTACAACGCCTGGTGCGATCGCGTTCCGGTGGTGACGATCCTCGGCAACACCATCGACCTCACCAAGCGCATGGGCGGCAACGACTGGCGCCATTCGGCGCAGGACCCGGTCGCAATGGTGCGCGACTTCATGAAGTGGGATGACCAGCCGACCACGCTGCAAGGCTTCGCGGAATCCTTCCTGCATGGCTACAAGATCGCCTGCACGCCACCGATGGAGCCGGTGGCGATCGTCGCCGACAGCGAACTGCAGGAACTCGAGGTGCCGGATCGCGCGGCGCTCAAGCTGCCGCGTTACTCGCCCTCGCTGCCCCCGCAGGGTGACGCCAATGCCCTGCGCGAGGCGGCGCGCTGGCTGGTGGCGGCGGATCGGCCGGTGATCGTCGTTGATCGCCTGGCCCGCACGCCCGCCGGGCTGCAGTGGCTGGTCGAACTCGCCGAAGCGCTCGCAGCGCCGGTAATCGACCTGGGGAGCCGGCAGAACATGCCGACCATGCACCCGCTCTACCAGAACGCGCAGAGCCGGCAACTGATCACCCAGGCGGACGTAATCCTCGGCCTCGAGGTCACCGACTTCTGGGGCCAGGTGAACCAGGTCAACCGCAACGACAAGACCAGTCGCCCGCGCATCAAGCCCGATGCAAAGACGATCACGATCGACGTCAACGATCTCTACCTGAAGTCCAACTACCAGGACTTCCAGCGCTATGCGCCGGTCGACCTCGCGATCACCGGCGACGGCGAGGCGACACTGCCCGCATTGATCGACGCGGTGAGGGCGACCATGTCCGCCACACGCCGCGCCTCGCTGGCGCCGCAGCTCGAACGCTTTCGCACGCTGCATGCGCAGGCCTGGGAAGGGGCGCGGCAGGCGGCGGCCGTCGGCTGGGATGCAACGCCAGTCTCGACCGCGCGGCTCTGCGTGGATCTGTGGCAGGCGATCAGGAACGAGGACTGGGCGCTCGTCTCGGTTGGCGCGTCCGAGGGCTTCGTCAGCAACTGGCCGCACCGGTTGTGGAACTTCGACCGGCACTACCGTTATCTCGGCGTCGGCGCCGGCGGCGGAGTCGGCTACGGCCTTCCCGCGGCAGTAGGCGCGGCGCTTGCCAACAAGGCGCTCGGGCGCTTCTCGGTCAACATCCAGTGCGATGGCGATTTCATGTACGCAAACGGCGCGCTGTGGACGGCGGCGCATCACCGCGTGCCGCTGCTCACCGTGATGCACAACAACCGCGGCTATGGCCAGGAGACGATGCTGGTGCAGGGCCTGTCGAACCGTCGCAACCGTGGCATCGACACGGCGCGGATCGGCACCGAGATCAACGACCCGCCGATCGACTACGCGAAGCTCGCCGAGGGCATGGGAGTCTGGTCAGCCGGGCCGATCACCGATCCGGCGCAGCTCGCGCCGGCGCTGCGGCGCGCGGTCGAGGTCGTCAAGCAAGGCCAGCCAGCGCTGGTCGACGTCGTCACGCAGACGCGCTGGCGGAGGCTGCATGAAACGCATTGTCACGCGCATCGGGATTCTCGTCGCCGGAGTCGGCTTGCTGATCGGAGCGGCCGAAGCCATTGCCGCCGATCGTGCCGCATCACCGGCATCGACGCCGGTGCGCGCGCCGTCGGCCGCACGCGGCAGGCAGCTGTTCATGTCGGTGGGCTGCGTCCACTGCCACGGCAGCCAGGGACAAGGCAGCAGCGCCGGCACGCGGCTCGCTCCTGAGCCGCTGCCCGCGCCGGCGATCGCGCAGTTCATCCGCACCACCAGCACGACTATGCCGGCCTATAGCGAGAAGGTGCTGGGCGATGCCGACGTGGCGGACATCGCGGCGTTTCTGGCGACGGTCCCACCGGTCAAACCCATCGACCGGATCCCGGCGCTGCGCGCCCTGACCCCGCCCGGCGGCTGACGCAACGGTCGCGCTGGCCACCGGCCTGCGGGTTGCGCATCACTCCCTGGTAAATCCGAGGAACTGAGACGTCTGCACTGAGCCGGCCGCGGCCCTTCGATGCAGGATCGCGAACATGGCAACGTCTGGACCCATGTTCCCCGGCGCCGGCGGCAAAGCGCGCCGGGGCGCAGCGGTGCTGCTGTGTCTCGCTACGGCTATTGCCGTCGGGGATATCCCGACGCCGCAGCAGGAATGCGAGTTCCGCAATCTCGCCGTATGCAGCTTCGACGCGGCAGTCGCCGCAGGTCAGCACTTGACGCCAGCGCTCACGGGTCAGGCGCGGCAACCGCTCCAACGCGACGACCTTGCCAGGCTCGGCGACGTCGAACGCTGGCTGATCCCGGTGGTGATCTACGCCGCAATCGGCCTCGCGTTGTTGCTGGCCTGGGCCCTGCGGAGCCGGCGTCGCGCCGCCAGCGGCGGCGCACTCGTACAGGGAGTCGCCACGCTGATCGCCGCCGGCTGCGCCGCGTTCGCCGGCTCGAAGGCGGCCGGCTACGCTTTCAGCCGGGCCTTCAACGCCTACGGCAATCACGACTCGGCAGCGCCGGCACTGCTGGCGAGCCCGATCTGGCTCGGCACCTTCCTGGTTGTATCGCTCACGGTCTTCGCCCTGCTGATGCTCTGCGGGGCGCAGCTGCGCAGAGCCGGCAAAGGTTGAGTGCCCGGCGGGTTGGCAACTCAGCGCTTTCCGGCCGGATAGAGGATGCGCATTTCGCGCAACAGGTTGTCGGCGCCATCCAGTTCGCGCATCACCCAGAGCATGTAGCGAATGTCGACGTGGATCGCGCGAGTGATCTCGGGATCGAAGTACCAGTCCTTGGTGATCGACTCATAGGTCGAATCGAAATTGAGCCCGACCAGCTCGCCGCGCGCATTCATCACGGCCGAACCGGAATTGCCGCCGGTGGTATCCGCCGATGACAGGAAATTGACCGGCACCGTACGCAGGACAGGATCCACGAAGGGCCCAAAGCGGCGTTCGGCGATGGCGCTGAGCAGCGATGCCGGCGTATCGAACGGGTCGCTGCCGGTGTGCTTGGCGGCTATGCCCTGCACGGTCGTGAACGGGCCCTTGTACACCCCATCGGCTGCTGCGTAGCCGTCAACCGTTCCATAGGTGATGCGCAGGGTGCCGTTGGCGTCCGGATACACCGGCTTGCCCTGGGATTTCTTCCACGCAATCACCGCCTGCATGTACAGCGGAATCACGCGGTCCAGGTCGCCGTCGATGGCGCGGCGTTGCTCGCGCAACTGCTGCTGCATCGGATACAGCGCTGTCGCCAGCTTGATGAATGAATCGGAACTCGCCTGCAACTCGCTGGCGCTGCGCTCCAGCAGGGCGACGCGCTCGCCGGTGTCGGCGAGTCTGCTGCCGGCGTAGTCCGCGTCAATGCGACTGGCCAGGTCGCCGTCACGCAGTACCATGGCCGCGGCCGCCGCGCCCCGCTGCGCCTCCGGCAGCTTGCCATAGGCCTGCAGCGCGCTGAGCCAGCGCGCGCGGTCCACCGTGCCAACGTAACTCTGCTGCAGGCGCTCGAATCGCGCCTTGATGAACGAGCGGTCGCGGTCCTGGAAACCAGGATCGCGCTCGGCATCCGGCTTGGCGCGCTCGGCGGCGAAACGGTAGGCGGTCGACGCGATGCCGAGCAGACTACTGGCGGTGAGCACGCTCATCGCGAACTCCTGCTCGGCCAGGCCCTGGTCGCGCACGATCAGCGCGTTCAGTTCGTCGAGCAGCGCGCGATAGCGGGCGGCGTCGGGCTGGGTTCCGCTCCAGGCAAGGAATCCGGCGAGCTGGGCATCCTTGATGGCGGCGACGTCCTTGCGCGCGAAGCCATCGAGCAGGCCCTGCAGCTTCTTCATCCGGTTGTTGATGTCCTTCACCGTCGCCGCGTAGCGCACCTGCGCTTCCCGGTCACCGGCGGTCGCGGCGGCGATGGCGGCCAGGTCACGCTGGTAGTCCGCGACGCGCCTGGGGTAATCGCGCTCCCGGGCGAAGCGCATCTCGTCGGGGAGCCGGTAGCGGCTGGTCGCGCCGGGATAACCGGCCAGCAGGATCGCGTCACCCGCTTTCAGACCGGCAGCAGAAACGGTGAGGAAGTCAGGCGAGGTATACGGCACGTTGTCCGGCGAGGGATCGGCCGGGCGGCCATCCTTGCCAACATAGGCGCGGTAGAAAGCAAAATCGCCCGTATGACGCGGGAACTCGAAGTTGTCGATGTCACCGCCGAAGTTGCCGATCGCTTCGGACGGCGCATACACCAGGCGCACATCACGCACCATCATCTGCCGGACCAGGTAGAACTCCAGGCCGCGATGAAAGCTCGGCACCGAACACCGATAGTCGCGCGAATTCTCGCAGGCGGCGATGAGCGCCTTGCTGTTGCGCTCGATCAGCCGCGTACGCTCGGCACCGCCGAGGGTCGGCGCAATGTCCCTGAGCATGTCGACCGTAACGTCGCGAACGGACTCGGTGACGTAGACGCGCTGGTTCGGCCCGCCGGGCAGTTCCTCGGCCAGGGTCCTGGCGAGAAAACCCTTGGCGAGATAGTTATTGGCGGCCGTGGAATTGCGCTGGATCGAGTCGTAGGCACAGTGATGATTGGTCACGATCAGGCCCTTCGGCGAGACGAAGGATGCCGAGCAGCCGCCGAGCGAAACTATCGCCGACATCGGATGGCGGCTCAGGTCGCTCAGGTTGACGAGGGGAATGGTGATGCCGATGCGCCTGAGTTCGCCCTTGAGCTGTGTCATCTGGTAGGGCTGCCACTGGCCCTCGTCGGCATGGGCGGGAGCGATCAGCAGGGCAACGACAAACGGAAGGACTCGTTTCATGTCGGCATCCACGGAGCAACGGCCCGGGATTATCGCCCACCGGAGCGCAGGGGTCGTGTAGCGCAGGTATGATTCCCCGGTGATCCCGAGACCCCGCATCGCGGTCCTCGGCAGCGGCACGGCCCGTCCCGACTTGCCGCCGCATTTCTTCGAGCACGACGCTGCGGAACCCTGGCCGGTGCCTATCCGGCTGTCCGCATTTGCGCGTTCGGCGTACGAGCGCCTCGTCGTGGACGTGGGTTACGTCGACGCCGCGCAGCGTGCTGCGCCGAACGCATCGGCAATCTTGATCAATTCGTTCGCCGACTACGGCATCGACGCGATGCGCGCCGCGCTGGCGGTCCCGATCATCGGCGCCGGTGAGGCCACGCTACTGGCGGCAGCGCGCCTTGCGCAGCGCTTCGCGATCGTAACGGTGTGGCCGGAGTCGATGCGATTCCTCTACACGGAAAGGCTGCGGGCGCTGGAGCTGGCCGACCGATGCACCAGCATCCTGCACGTGTCTCCCGAGGCTGAGTTGAGCAGGCTCGGCAGCGCGGATGGCGTCATGGAGCGCATGCATCGACGGGAGACCTCCGTACTGGAGCAATTGCGCGCCGCCTGCAAGCTGGCCATCGAACGCGATGGCGCCGACTGCATCGTCCTGGGGTGCACGTGCATGGCCCCGGTCGGCCCCGAGCTGGCGGCAAGCTGTTCGCGGCCCGTGCTGGAGAGCTCGCGTATCGGGTATGCCGCGAGCATTGCCGCGGCCCGGCAACCCCACAACGGCAGCGTCGCCCGTGCGGACCGCATGCAGCTGGTTTCCCTGGTTGACGCCTGGGCGGGCCAGGCCACTTCCAACCACTCGAGCAGCGAACCGGACTGCCCGGTCTGCGAGCCTGAACCGGCCAATAGCTGACGACCCCGCGCCCTCGCCGGCCACATGGCGCGCGCTTTCGGCGGCCGGCGTCGCATCCGGCGCCGCGGGCAGGTAAGCTGCCGCGCCCATTCAACCTGGACTCTCCAACGATGGATTTTGCTTCCGCTGAATTCTGGATCGCCGTCGGCCAGATCATCGCGATCGACATCGTGCTCGGCGGCGACAATGCGGTCGTGATCGCCCTCGCGTCGCGGCGGCTGCCGGACCACCAGCGCAACAAAGCGATCTTCTGGGGCATGTTCGGCGCCGTGGCGCTTCGCGTGGTGCTGATCTTCTTTGCGCTGCAGCTGCTGCAGATCCCGTTCCTCAAGATCGTCGGCGGCCTGCTGCTGCTGTGGATCGGCGTGAAGCTGCTGCTACCGCAGCACGAAGGCGGTCATCAGATCGACGCCGCGACCAGTCTTTCGGGCGCCATCCGTACCATCGTCGTGGCCGACGCGGTGATGAGTCTCGACAACGTCATCGGGATCGCGGCGGCCGCCAAGGACAGTCTCGTCCTGGTAGTGTTCGGCCTCCTCGTCAGCATTCCGATCATCGTCTGGGGCAGCCGATTCGTGCTGACGCTGATGGATCGTTTCCCGCTCGTGATCGTCGGCGGCGCGGCGCTGCTCGGCTGGATCGGCGGCGGCATGATCACCGGCGATGCGGTACTCGGACAGCGCGGCATCGAAGTGAGTACCGCGCTGCAGTACGGCGCATCGATGGCAGGCGCTCTGCTGGTCGTGGTAATCGGCAAGTTGTGGCCGAAGCCCATTCCGGCGGCCCCTGGCGGACCCGTCGACCTGGCGCGGCATGAAGACGAGCCGCCTAAGTAATGCACGGCCCGAACGCGAGGATCCAACGATGCTGACCCTTCTGGTGCCCGTAGACGGCTCTGAATTCTCCGATCGCGCGTTGCAGTACGCACTCGCGCGTTCCGCGTCCATGCCGCAGGGCGCTCGGATTCATCTCCTCAACGTGCAGTCACCCGCCGTCGGCGTGAACGTCAAGATATTCGTCAGCGCGGAAAGCCTGCAGACGTATCAGCGCGACGAAGGCATGCAGGTCCTGCAGCCGGCACTCGATCGATGCAGCCAGGCCGGCGTTACCGCCGAGCATCACATCGGTGTGGGTGACATCGGAACCGTTGTCGTCGAGTACGCGGCCGAAAAGCACTGCGATGAAATCGTCATGGGCACCCACGGGCGCGGTGGCCTGATGCGCTCGGTGCTGGGCTCAGTGGCCCAGAAAGTCGTGCAGCAGGCGAAGACTCCGGTAGTACTCGTCAAGTAGTCTCGCGCGCGGGATCGGCCGCGGGCAACACGTCGACGGCCCAGTCCATCCGCTTCCATCCCGGAACCGGGGTCGCTACGCCCGCTCTCGGGACAAACGCTGAACGCTCCGACAGCGTTCTCCCGTGGATGTACCGCGGACAGTTCGGGAACACCCGGCTGATGTCCACGACGACGGCGAACTGCGCCTCGGGCCACGGCGCGACGACGAAGCTGGCAGGTTCCCGCCGCGCATTCCCATGCACCCGCAGGCGCTTCGGGCTGGCGAAGTCGATGAACAGCAGCCCAACCTCGGAGTGCGCGGCAATGTTCCCCATCGAGAGAAACATGCCGTTGCCGTCATAGCAGGGGAATGCCAGCGTCTTCGGATCGAGCACGCGCACGAAGCCCGGGTCGCCGCCCTTGTACGAGCAGGTCGGCTGGCCGGCAGCATCGACCGTCGCCAGGAAGAACATGTCGAGGCGCTCGACGAATGCGCGATCCTCGTCGGTCAGCGCAACCCGGCTCAGCCGCTGCTCGAGGCGGTCCGCAAGCCGCTCCGTGTCGAACTCGCGCTGCAGCTCCCGATGGGTCGTTCCGTACATCATGGACATGGTGGCTCCTCTGCGGCGGAAGCGCCCCCGCACGCGGCCGGCGGACGGGGGCGCGACCCTGCGTTGGCGCGGACTCAGGCCGGCTTCGCGTAGTTGCTGGCACCAAACCAGTCAACCACGACCGCCGGTTCGTCGCCGACGACCCAGGCGTCGTGGCCGCTCGGCAGCGAGGTGATGTCGCCCGGGCCGGCGACGATCTCAGTGCCGTCGTCCATCCGGATCGCAAGCCGGCCGCTGACGTGGTACTGGAAATGCGGCGCCTCGCAGCTATGCGTGTGCGCGATCGGCTTCACGTCGGTGGACCAGCGCCAGCCGGGCTGGAACACCATGCGCCCAACCTCGCCGCCGCCGATGCGAATGATCTCCGCGCGGCCGTTGGGGAACTGCCGGGTTTCGTCGGGCTTGCCGAAACCCCGATGCTCGGTCTTCTGCCTGTGATCGTGTGCCATGACTGCTCCCACAGGGCGGGACATGCCGGGCAAGGCGCCCTCCGCCCTTGCGGCGACTATTTGCCTGCCAGCAGCCTGATTGCAAGGCGCGGTGCAGCAATCCAGCGATCGCAGCGAGCACAACCATCAATCGCGGCAACAACCTTGTGTTGATGTCGGCGGTGCACCGACGACTCAGGCCGTCTTCACGAAGTGCCGCGCGCCGAAGCCCGGCATTGCAGCCGTGGCGTTCTTCGCCAGAGTGAAGCCGCGCTGCGCGACTTCGTCGGTGAGATTCATGGAGTGGTATTCAAGGCTCCAGACCTCATTGTTCCACCGATGGTCCCACCACCGGCTGTACATCGCGCGCGCGGGCGACTTGATGCCGCCGGAGTTGAAGTCGATCGGGTAATAGACACCGCCCGGACGGGTGACGCGCTGCGCCTCGGCAATGACCTTGCGGGTAATTTCCGCCGGCATCTCATGGTGCATGATGTAGCTGGTCACGAGGTCGAAATGGTTGTCGGGGAAGCCGGTGTCCTCGGCCAGCTTCTGTGCGAAGTTCACGCCGACGCATGGTGGAATCTCCTGTGAAACCGCGTTGGCGGCAAACGGGGGCGCTGCGCAATGGCGCCCTCATGCCGGCGCCACCGTTTCGAATGCGACCAGCCGCGAGTCGGCGCTCTGCCAGCGGATGCCGCGGATCGCGGCATACTCCGGTGAGTCGTAGAACGCCTGGATCGCCGCCATGTCGGGAAACTCGATAATGACGGTCCTGCGGGGCACCCAGTCGCCCTCCAGGACTCGCACTTCGCCGCCCACGGCGAGATAGCGCCCGCCGAACTTCCGGACGATATCCGGATTCGCGGTGCGGTAGCGCGCATAGGTCGCCGCGTCGCGTACGTCGATGTCAGCCACCAGCAAGGCACTCATCTGGTTCTCCTCGATGGCCGCGCGCAAGCCATCAGCTCTCTCGCGCCAGGATCTCGAGCGCCGCGCGCTCACCGGTGGACGCCGCCGCCTCCATGCCACTGTCGAGACTGCGTGTATGTTCCCCGGCAAGATGCAGGCGCCCATGGGGCGTCGCCATCACGCCGGCCCAGGCGCCGACCTGTCCGACGTTGAAGACGTGGCGACAGCAGCCTGATGCGGAGTCCTTGGCCCAGGAATGAACCTTCATCACCTTCAGGCGTCCGTTTGTCGACGGGCGAATCTGTTCGAGTTGCTTCACCACGAACTCGCCGACGACGGCCGTCGGCATCTGGTCCAGGCGGTACGCCGCGTTGCCGTTGACCCAGCAGTCGAGCAGGAAGACCTCGCCCTTCTCGTTGGTAGGCGCGAACACCCGCTCGATGGCCGTGTCGGTGAACAGGCCCGGCTCGCCGATGTCGGATTCCCAGAACGGCGCGCTGTGCTCCATGAACACTCGCACGGTGTTGCCGTGCGCCGACTGCCGCACGGCATCGAGCTGGGCGCCGGAGAAGTTAGGGTAGACATCCACGTTTCTCAGCGCCGAGAAAGGTACCGCGCTGATTGCATACTTGCCGCGGTAGCGCAGCCCGCCCAGTGTCTTCACCTCCACGCCGCTGCCAGTCATGTCGATCGAAGCGACGCCCTGGTTGAGCCGCACCCCGCCCTTCACGGCCCTGGCCATCGCCTCCGGCAGGCGCTGGGTGCCACCGGCGATTTCGTGATAGGAGAAGCCGCCTGCACTGGTGGCGTCATAGGTGGAGCGCGTGCTGCTGCCCTTGTCCGCAACGCCGGCCTGCAGGGTCCTGATGTCGCGCAGATATGCCAGCGTTGAGCAGGAGGAGAGATCGAAAGCGTTGATCGACAGATCGATCAGGCGGATCGCCTCGTCGGAGGCGCCCCGCGCGCGCAGGTACGTCGTCAGCGGCACGTCGTACTTGGCGTAGGCAGCTTCGGTCCACTTCGCGGCATCAGTCAGCGGGTTGTCGCGCGACAGGTAGAAGAACTCCAGCGTACCCGGCTGCACGGCTCGCTCCGCACCGATGGTCTTGTTCGCTTTCGATCCCGGCCAGTCCGCCGAAGCCATCAGGGTGCCGTTGACATGGATACCCAGCTTCGCAGCCGGGCGCACGGGCACGGGCACGATCGGCACTTTGAGCCGCGATATCAGGTCTCGCAGCCGTCCGTAGAACGGCCCGATGCTCTGGCCGCCCGCATTCATGGGACCAACAGGCAGGTCGAACGTCCGCGTGCGGCCGCCCACGTAGTCCGCTGCCTCGAGGACGATCACGCTCATGCCCTGCTCTTCGAGGATCAGTGCCGCATTCAGGCCAGCGAGGCCGGCGCCGATGACGATCACGTCGGCGCTTTCGGCGGCGCGTGCCTGGCGACTGAATGCCGACCCGATCAACGACGAAGCCACGGCGACATTGAAGCCGCGGCGACTGATGCGTCCGCCGAAATCGTCCTTCATCTCACTTCTCCTTCGGGCCAGGTGCCGGCAAGAACCGCCTGTGCGAAGCGGTCGAAAATCCCGGCCGTCAGCACCGGATCGTCCTCCGCGAACATGTGACCGAGCTTCTCGATCCTGACAACACGTACCGGCGCCCCGGTGAGGTAGGCCTGGTACCGGTCGGCTTCAGTCTGCGGCAGGAAGCTGCCACCGGCCCAGAGCACGAGCGTCGGCTGGGTCACCCGCGCGAGGAATCCGGGAGCATCGCCGACGTTGAACTGCTTGAGTCCGATCGCATTATCCGAGCTGCGACCTCGCATGTTGTTCATCAGGAAGAAGCGCTCCGCCAGCTCTGGCGTGACCACGGCGTCGTTGTAGTGAAGGCCGTTGCCCATGTCCCGCCAGAAGCTGCGAGAACGATAGCGCTCCCTCAGCCACTGGCGAACGGGATTGGGCAGGGGCTGGTTGATCTCCCCGCCCGGCGCGCGCGGCAGCCCACCGGCATTGGCCAGCATCAGGCCAAGCACGCGCTCCGGCCGCTCGGCGGCATCGCGATAGGCCATCGGAGCCGCGAACGACGTGCCGACCACGAAGTAGCGCTCGACGCCCAGCTGCTCCAGCAGCCGGCGCGCGATTGCCAGGCGCCGCTCGATCGTGAAGTCGACCTTTTCGTCGGGACCGCTCAGGCCGTAGCCGTTAATGTCAAAACGGATCAGGCGGTACCGATCCGACAGCTGCCGCACCCAGCCGTCGTAGAAGTCGAGACTGCCGAAGTTGCCGTGCCAGAGGAGCACCGCTGGCCCCTTGCCCGTGTCCTTGTAATGCAGGCGGAGCCCATCGATGACAGTGAAGCGTGAGTCCGCGGTGACATAGGCGGCCTCAACCGTCGCCCGGCGCGGATTCCACAGCTGGAACTCGATCGACAGCACGGCGAACGCAACCAGGGCCACTCCGGCGGCCAACACGAGCTTCCAGCGCATCGACCACTACCCCCTGATCGCAGCCCGAACCTGGCGAGGACCAGCGAGGCTAGTCCACTACATTCTGCACACGATGGCATACGCGCGTTGCATGGGAGGAACCCTGCCATGCATTGCGCGGACGAACCGGCGGTCACTTCCGCGCTGTCCCGGCGCTTGTCATTTGTACCGACATCGGCACCGTTTCGTGATGCAATGCCAGCCAGCGAAACGAGCAGAGAAAAATGAGCACCCCAGACACCGCCAGCCCAGGATCGCAAAACCCCTTGTCGCGGCGCGGCTTCCTGAAAGGTGCCGGTGGTGCCGCGCTGCTTCTCGGGCTGCGGATCGACGGCAGCGTTGTTGCGGCCGAGCAGGCCGGCAATGGCCGCTTCAGCGCGTTTCTGGAGATCACGCCCGAGGGCGTGATCCGCATCACCACTCCCTCGACGGAACTCGGCCAGGGCGTGCATTCCAATCTGCCGCGCATCGTCGCGGAGGAACTCGATGCTGACTGGTCGCGGGTCGAGGTCGTGATGCCGCATGCGGACGCGGCGTTCGTCAGCCCGATCACGGGACGCCACCGCACGGCCAGCAGCGAGTCGGTCAAGATCTACTATGAGCAGTTGCGCTCTGTCGGCGCATCGGCTCGCGAGATGATGTGTGCCGCAGCCGGTCAACGGTGGGGCGTGCCGGCTGGGGAATGCCAGACCGGCGGCAGCATGGTCCGACATGCCGCCAGCGGTCGCGAGGCCACTTACGCGAGCCTCGCCGCGGCCGCCTCCGCGCTGCCGGTGCCCGCCCAGCCGCGCAAAAAGCGCCCGGACGAGTTCAGGCTGATCGGCAAGTCGATCGAGCGCAAGGATCTGGCCGACAAGGTGGACGGCGCTACCGTGTTCGGCATCGACGTCGTGCTGCCGGGCATGCTGCATGCCGCGTTGCGCATGCCACCCCAGCTTGGCGGTGACATCAAGCGGTTCGATCCCGATTCAGTGCTGAAACTGCCGGGTGTCGTGGCCGCGGTGAAGGTTGATGGTGGCGTGGCCGTCATCGCCGACAGCTTCTGGCGGGCACGCAAGGCGGCCGAGGCCCTGGACGTGGAGTTCACGCCCGGGCCCGCCGACGGCCTCGATACCCAGATGGTTCGCGACAGGATCCGCGCCCGGCTCGACGACGACGCGGCGGCGATCTCGTTTCCCGACATCGACACGCAGTCCGATAAACCGGCGATGCGCCCGCTGGATCGCGCCGCCACTGAGCAGGCCCTGGCGCGTGCGCCGCGGACGCTGACGCTGGAGTACGAGGTGCCCTACCTCGCGCACCTGACTCTGGAGCCGATGGTCAGCACCGCGCTGGTCACCGCGGATGCCTGTCGCCTATGGATCCCCAGCCAGCAGCCCGACCGCGGCCGGGAGGCCGCCGCCAAGATCACCGGGCTGCCGCTGGAGAAAGTGCGAATGGACATGACGTTCGCCGGCGGCGGCTTCGGTCGGAAGTGGGAGCTGGATTTCCTGCGCCAGTCCGTGCAGGCAGCTGCGGCCGTACCCGGCCGACCGGTCAAGCTCACCTGGACGCGCGAGCAGGATGTGCAGCACGATTTCTACCGGCCGGCGTACTTTGCGCGCAGCCGGATCGCGCTCGACGGCAAGGGCATCACCGGCATGCACAGCCGCCTGGCCGGCCAATCGGTCTGGCGGTTCCAGGGGCGTCCGATGATTCCGGGCATGGCGGATCCCACCGCGGCTTCGCTGCTGATCTACGACATCTACGATTTTCCGAACAAGTACATCGACCACGTCGACGCGCCCTGGAAGATGCCCGTCGGCCTGTGGCGCTCGGTGACGATGTCGCAGAACGCATTCTTCGCGGAGTCCGCGATCGACGAGGTCGCGGCCGCCCTGAAACGGGATCCCTATGAATTCCGCCTTGCGATGCTGGAACGCCATCCACGCATACGCAAGGTGCTCGAGACCGCCGCGCTGCGCGCCGGCTGGGGCAAGCGCCTGCCAAAGGGTCGCGGGCGCGGGATAGCGCTCAGCCACGGCTTCGGGTCGATCTGCGCGCTGGTCGTGGAAGTCTCAGTCGAGAAAGATCGCCTGCGGGTGCACAAGCTCACTTGCGCATTCGACTGCGGAACGCAGATCGATCCCGGCATGATCCGCGCGCAGCTGGAAGGCGGTATGGTCTACGGGTTGTCCGCCGCGCTGCGCGGCGACATCAATTTCCGCGACGGGTCGGTCGTCGAGAGCAACTTCCACGACCAGCCCATCCTGCGGATCAACGAGACCCCTGCGATGACGATCGAGCTGATCGCCAGCACCGCCGCACCCGGTGGCGCTGGCGAGGCAGGCGTGCCGGCCGTCGCTCCCGCCCTGGCCAACGCCATCTTCGCCGCGAGCGGCCGGCGCCTTCGGCGCCTGCCTCTTTCAGCCAGCGGGCTTGCGCTGGGCTGAAAGAAGCACCTGGCCCGCGCCTAGAACGAGTAAGTGAAGCGCAGCCCGATGTCGCGCTTGTCGGGAGCCTCGACCGCGAAACCGGTCTGGAAGCTGGCGTTACCCAGGGGCAGGAACGAGTTGACCGACTGGGCGGCCTCGTTGTTGTTGATCGTGCGCGATATGTAGTTCCAGGTGTTGTCGTCGAACAGGTTCGTGACGAACAGTTCGATGGACAGGTTCTCACGCTCCACGCCGAGCCGCGCATTGACGCGGTAGTAGTCGTCGGATTGCACGATATTGGCGATGGTGTCCCAGGCGCTGCCGGTATACGTCATGTCGCCACGGACGGACCATTTCCAGCCGTTGCTCAGCACTCCGCGGTAAGTGGAATTCAGGGCAGCGGTGACATCGGGCTGGCGGGCGAACTCGTTGCCCGCCCACTGCGTGGCACCCACGGAGACATCATTCGGATTGGCGCCGGGCCGTTGGCCGCCCGTGACGTTGCGCAGCAGCCCTGCCTCGCCCCAGCGATCGAGCTCGCTCTTGTTCTTCGCAATGGAACCGCCGATTTCCCAGTTGTCGGTCACGAGCGCCGTCGCTTCGAGCTCCACCCCACGGATCGTGGCGTCGCCCTGGGTGGTAATGCCGCCGATGATGAACGGCGTGGGATCGGTCGCGGAGGTGGCCGGCAGCACCAGTGCCGAGGATGCCTTCGCATTGGTCCATTTCATCTGGTAGAGCGCGAGACTGTAGCGAAGGCGACCATCGAGCAACGTCTGCTTGCTGCCGATTTCGTAGCTGTCGAGGTTGTCGGAATCGAGCACTTCCTGGACATCCGGAATGATCTGGCGAACCAGGTTCTGCCGGAACGCCGTCTGGCTGGTGAACCCGACGTTATTGGCACCGGGAAGCACGCCCACGGAAAAGCTCGCGTAAACGTTCCAGTCGTTGTTGATCTTGTAGGTGCCGATCACGCGCGGCATGTTGTCCTTCCAGACCTCCTCCACCGGCACGGCCGGGAACGTCGGCAGCAACTGTCCGCCGGAAACGGAACTGTCTTCCTGGCGGCGGAACTCCGCGGTCAGGGTCAGCTTTTCCAGCACGTCCCAGTCCACCGAGCCATAGAGCGCCTTGACCGTCGCGAACTCGTTGCCCTGAAAGGGGTTGACATTGACCTGCTGCGACGTCTGCACCACGCTGTTGAGCGGCTGGGTCGGCAGCAGTCGCGCGCGCCATTGGCCCGACCCGCCGCCGCCGTAGTTGCCCTCGAGACTCGACTTGAAGTACGTGGCGCCCAGCAGCCAGCGGAGGCGCTGTTCCTGCGCCGAAGCCAGCCGCAGTTCGTAAGTACGGGTGCTGGAGATCACCGGCGCATAGGCGAAGTTGACATCCGCGTTGGATCGGTCGGCATCGAACGCCAGCACCTGCCGGTTGCCCTGCCAGCCGTAGTTGAAGCCGAGATTGATGCCATTGCCAAATTCATAGTCCGTCTGCAGATTGACCGACTGCATGCGCCGCAACAGGCCCAGCCGATTGAGCTTCGGCACGCGATCGAAGAACACAAAGCCGAGCGAGTTGTTGATGAAGGCATTGGCCAGCCCGTTCGGATTCCCGAGCGCCGCGAGCGTCGGCCCGACGAGACTCGTCTGCGTCGAAACGATCCGCTCGCCGAGCTGGTCGATTCCGGGAATGCGATCGCAGAAATAAGGCACGGTGACGTTGAAACCCGCCACGCCTGTGCTGCTCCGTCCCTTGTCGATGAACCGACCCCGGCAGGTGTCGCCGAGCGCCGTAGGCGACAGGTTGATGACCGTGCCCGGGCCGTCGTCGTCTTCCTGCCAGGCGCCGCGCAGTCGAACCGAAAGCCCCTCGACGGGCTTGGCATACAACGACGCAGAAATGGACTTGGTGCTTTCCTCGCCCAGCTTGCCGCCGTCCAGGGCACGGTAGTGGCCAGCCTTGTTGCGCTGGCGCACCGACAGGCGCCCGGTCAGCGTCTGCAGCAGCGGACCCTCGAAGCTCGCCGACAGGTCATTGCTGCCGCGACCGGTAGCCGACCCGCCTATCTTGGCCGCGAACTCGTCACCCGGCGTCTTGGAGATGAAGTTGATCGCCCCCGCAAATGTGTTGCGGCCGAAGTACGCGTTCTGCGGCCCGCGCAGCACCTCGACGCGTTCGATGTCGGAGGTGTTGATCGCGTTGACGCCGAACAGCACGTAGTTGCCGTCGAGGAACACGGCGCCAACCTGGGTGCGTGGCACCGGGAAGGTGTTCTGCAGTCCGCGGAACGTTAGGTTCGGATTGAATCGCCCGGTGCCTGCGCCGCCGGTCGTCTGCAGCGTGACGTTCGGTGTGAGGCGCGTGATGTCGCGAACGTCGTAGGCATCGGTGGCCTGGATCTGCGCCTCTGTCAGGGCGACCATGGAGATCGGGATGTCCTGCAGCGACTCCTCGCGCTTGCGCGCCGTCACCGTGACTTCTTCCAGCTCCAGCCTGCCCGAGGTATCCGTACCCTGGGCCGTCGCCCCCTGAGCGAACGCCTGACCGCCAACCGCGCCCAGAACCAGGGTGCCGGCACTCAGCAGCACTGCCTTGCTAAACTTGATCATGAGATCTCCCCCGCAACAGAATTTCTGACGTGGTCACGACCCGCAACTGCGAGCGGTGCTCCATCGCTTGTCTCTTAAATCATAACCGTGGCTGATTCTGGTCCGATGCGTACGCCGGCTGGAACCATGCGCTCCGGGTATCGTTCGTCCACGGACTAACGAAAGCGATCTAGAGATCACGGGCCACGCGGAATCCGAACCCGGAGCTGTTCTGCTCGGCGGGATCACGGCCTCGAAACGTGAATCGCTGGCGATCCACGGTCGACATCCAGGCCCCCCCCTTGCTCCCGCGTCGATCGCAGATCTTGTCGATGACCGCCGAGCCATCGGTGGGTGCATCCGCGGGGTACGGCATCACGTGACAGTCGTAGATCCACTCCCAGACATTCCCGGATGTGTCGTAAAGGCCGAACGCGTTCGGCTTGAATGAGCCGACCGGCGCCACCTGAGCGTGTGAGTCGTCGCAGCGTGCGACCGTTAGCTTGGCATTCGGCGAGCGCTTCTTTGCGGACATGTCGAACACGTTGGCGTACTCGCAGGCGCGTTCATCATTCGGGCCCCACAAGTAGTCCGACTTCTCGCCGGCGCGTGCTGCGTACTCCCACTCCGCCTCCGTCAGCAGACGGTACACGGCGCCCGTTTTCTTCGAGAGCCACCCGACATAAGCCTGCGCGGCGTTCCAGTTGACGCAGGCCGCGGGCTCCTTCGGTAACGGCGCGCGACCGTAGCCTGGATTGCGCCAGCCGAGGGCCTTGTCGAACCTGGCGTTCCAGCCATCCCAGAGGTAGCAACCCTCGAGGGACACGTAGCCGGTCGTGTCGACGAACGCTGCAAACTGCTCATTCGTGACCTCGAACCGGCCAGCGCCAAATAGCCCCTTGATCGTCACCATCCGCTCGGGGCCCTCGTAGCGACGGATTTCGCTCGGGCGCACCGGCTCGGCGCCATCCCAACCCATCTTGAAAGACCCCGGCGGCACCACGACGATCTCCGGGCAGACGTCGCAATCCTTGATGATGTCGCCGGGTGCGCGCGCCTGTGCGCTGTGCATGGCGAGCGCTGCGACGGTGCCCCAAAGGGCCCGGCAAAGGAAGCTGCGCTGCATTGTCATGGGTCGGTCGTCCTCCGTGCGGGGTTGGCGTAGTCCAGCGCTCAACTTGATATGAATCGGCGGCTACGTCAATGTACCTGCGCATGCGCACCGCCACCGATGGCTGCCGCAGCAACCTGTCCAGAGACCGAGTTCAAGGGTATCTAGCATGGCAAGCGACGACATCGTGAGAGTGGCGACGCCACGCCGGGCGATTCCGAACGAAGACCCGGAAGTCGGCCGCCTGTCCGCCATGGTCATGGCGCTGCTGGGCGAGCTGGTTATCACGCGCGAGCGCCTGGACACCGTCGAGCGTCTGCTGGAAGCTGCAAAGGTACTGAAGCAGTCCGACGTCGAAGCCTACGACCCCACCGGGCAGGGCGCTGCCGAACGCGAGCAGCTGCGCAAGCGGCAGATCGGCAAGGTGCTTCGCCCACTCCAGGTCGATATCGAAAAAGCCGTTGCGAACGTCCAGCAGAAGGTCTCAAATGCGGACGCCGTACTCGAAGAGGAGATCAGGAAATGAGCCATCCGATGATGCCCGAGGCCACGCATGACGAGCGCGCAGAGCAGTACTTCGTCCGTGACCTGAAGATCTGGCTGGCCGAGAACATCAGTCCGCTGCAGCGCAGGCTGGTCGAAGCGACCAGCGCCTCGATGCCCGAGGACGAGGGCCTCGACCTCGGCCCGCTGCGCAGGAAGCTGCTCGAGCAGGACGTGTACCGCTCCTGGATCAATGTCGCGCGGACTTCGCAGGAGATGATGTGGGACGC
>JANPDV010000047.1:0-2161 GCA_031431655.1 Gammaproteobacteria bacterium
CTGCGGGGCCAGCGGCGTCCACCCACGCCCCGCAGCCGCCGGGATTGAAGGCACTGCGGCAGCCGCCGCCGTCAGCATCGATTGCACTGGGATGGTCAAGCGCGCTTGCTCCTCAGGTCAGAAGTTCTCGGGGTGGCGCGCCATGGACTTGTCGAACAGCCGCTTGATCTGCGGCAGGTCGGCCGCGTAGTCCCCGCTCGGGTGGAACGGCGCGAAGATACGCAGCGTGCGCGTCGAGTAGTCCAGCGCGACCGGCACGATCGGCACACCGGCGCCGGTTGCGGCGAAGTAGAAGCCGCGCTTCCACTCGGCGACTTTCGCGCGGGTACCCTCGGGCGTGATCGCAAGCGCCATCCGCTCGCGCTTCGCAAATTCCTCGATGCACTGCTGCACGACCTGCGTGGCGCGCGAGCGATCGACCGCCATGCCGCCGAAGTGCCGCGCCCCCGCACCGAAAGGGCCCCAAAGGGCGCTGGCTTTTGCCAGCCAGACGGCGTCGATCTGCAGCGCCAGGTACGCGAGAAAGCCGTAGATGAAATCCCAGTTGGAAGTGTGCGGGGCGATGATCGCCACGTACTTCGGGATGTCGGGGAAGTTGCCGGCGATCCGCCAGTTCGCCAGCTTCATTCCTGCGACACCGAGCCAACGGCGCCAGGGGCGGGCGACGGACGGCGCATTGGGCGGTAGCCGGGGAAAGCCCGCCGACTCGTCGGCACTCGCTGCTGAGGATTCATTCACCAGCGCTATCGTACCTGCGGCGCCGGGCGCGCGCCCGGACCCGGGCCTGCGCGACAAGGTGGTAGCCTGCCATGCAAGTGTGATTAATTTGTCGCTGACCGGTGTGCAGCCGAGGGTGCAGTTTGAACCAGCTCGAACGCGAGACCGACCCCGAAGAGTCATCCGGACTGGTCGTGCCCTACGGCGAGCTCTCCGAAGACGCCCTGAACGGTGTACTTGAAGAGTTCGTGCTGCGCGAAGGCACGGAATACGGCGACGCGGACGTGCCGTTGCGGACCAAGGTCGCCCAGGTCCGGCTGCAGCTGCAGCGGCGCGAGGCCGAGATTGTGTTTGACGCGAAGACTGCCACCGTCAGCATGGTGTTGCGCCCGATACGCAGGTAAGGGGTGACGATGACCGACGACGCAGCGCCACCGGTACCGGCTCCCCCTGTACCCGCGCCAACGGACGCTGCCTCCCCAGCCCCGGCACCGGCGCCCGCCCTCGCGCCCGGACCCATGGTGTTTCGTCATCGGCTCCCGACGCGGCTCTGGCACTGGACCAACGTGATCGCGCTGCTCGTGCTGTTGATGAGTGGCCTGATGATCTTCAATGCCCATCCCAGGCTGTACTGGGGCCAGTACGGCGCCAACTTCGACCGGCCTTTCATGCAGATTGGCAGCGTGCGGGTCGGCAGCACCAACGAGGGCTTCATCCAGTTCGGGACGACGCGCTACACGACTACCGGCGTGCTGGGCGTATGGACGGCGCCGAATGGCACGCAGAAGCTGCGTGCGTTCCCGTACTGGGCTACGATTCCCTCCAGTTACGATCTGGCACTGGCGCGACGCTGGCATCTGTTCTTCGCGTGGGTGCTGGGGCTGAGCATCAGCAGCTACCTGCTGTGGAGCGTCGTCAACGGCCATCTGCGTCGCGACCTGGCGCCGCGGCGCGCGGAGCTCGCGCCGTCGCACATCTGGCATGACATCGTCGAGCACGCGCGCCTGCGGTTCCCGGCCGGCGAGGCCGCGCTGCGCTACAACGTCCTGCAGAAGCTGGCATACGTGAGCGTGCTGCTGCTCGCCCTGCCGCTGATCGTGCTGACCGGCCTGACGATGTCGCCTGGCATGAATGCCGCCTGGCCGTGGCTGCTGGACCTGTTCGGTGGACGGCAATCGGCGCGCAGCCTGCATTTCCTGCTGGCGTTCGCGCTGGTGCTGTTCCTGGCGGTGCATCTGCTGATGGTCGTGCTGGCCGGGCCGATCAACGGGGTGCGCTCGATGATCACCGGTCGCTTTCGTCTGCCGCTGGAGAAGCCACGATGAGCCGCATACTGACGCGCAGGGGAATCCTGCAGGGCCTGACGGCCGTCGCGGGCAGCACGGTGCTGGCGGGCTGCGACGCGCTGGGTGAGTCGCCGGGCTTTCGCGCGGTGCTGCACAGT
>JANPDV010000048.1:0-2976 GCA_031431655.1 Gammaproteobacteria bacterium
TCATTGACGCTGCAGCTGCGGCATCGAGGTAACCACCGTGTCTGATCCAATCCAACCACGCGCTGCCTGCGCGCTTGTCCTGGCCGCGCTGGTTGCCGGCATTGGGGTGTCGCACGCGGCGACGGTGTCGCTGACACCCGGCGCCGTATTCCGCGACTGCCCCCAGTGCCCCGAAATGGTGGTCATTCCTGCGGGCAAGTTCGTCATGGGCTCGACGCCCGCGGAAACCGCAGCCGCAAAAGTCCGCGAAGATACCGCGGCCAGGGAATGGCCTGCCCATCCGGTCAGTATTCGCAAACCCTTCGCCATCGGCCGCTTCGAGGTCAGCCGCGGCGAGTATCAGGCGTTCGTGGCGGCGACCGGACGCGCCGACGGCGGGGACTGCATCACCTGGGATCAAGCCGCCGGGAAATGGCAGTCGGTCGCCGCGGCGACCTGGCGCGAGCCAGGCTTTCCCCAGGCTGACGACCACCCGGCCGTCTGTCTGGACCTTGCCGATTCCACTGCTTTTGCCCTTTGGCTATCGAGCCGCACCGGGCAACGCTATCGCCTGCCGACCGAGGCCGAATGGGAGTATGTCGCGCGGGCCGGCACCTCCACCATGCAGACCTGGGGCGAGGGTTACGACCGGATCTGCAACTACGCGAATGCCTCCGACCTGACCCGCGCCGAAGCACATGGTGGCCTCGCCGATGATCCGACCCGATTCGTCAACTGCCGCGATGGCTTCGTCTATACCTCGCCGGTCGGCCGCTTTCCGCCCAATCCCTTTGGCCTGTCCGACGTCATCGGCAACGTCTGGGAGTGGGTGCAGGACTGCTACAAGGAAACCTACGAGGGTGCGCCCGCGGATGGCTCCGCGTGGTCGTGGCCGGACTGCAAGCGCCGGGTGGTCCGCAGCGGCAGCTGGTACAGCAGAGACTGGTTCCTGCGCCCGGCGGCCCGGAGTCGCGAGGAACCCTCATTCCGTGCTGCAACGCTGGGGCTGAGGGTGGTGCGCGAGCTGCCTTAGTAGCCACCGGCCGGCAAGCGTGGCCGCTCAGCTCGCCGCCAGCCGCGGCACCGACAAGTACCCGCCCGCCACGTACGGCAACTGAACGCGCCGCACGCCGGAGATGCGGCGCGCGATCTGCCGCACCTCGTTGACGAGTTCCATCGTCAGATTCAGCCCCGCGTAGCCGCCGCCATGCTCATAGGCGGGGTGCACCGCCAGGTGCAGGATGCGCATCAGGTCGGTGCCAGTGCGCAGGTACACCGCCACGCCCACCGGCACGCCCGGGCGTTGCTCGCCGTGGCAGGCGAACAGGCATTGCGCGCCGTTCTGGGCGATGCCCACGTGGATCCGCTCGCCGCGCTTCAGGATCTCGGGCGCGCCGAACTCGGCAACGCAGGCATGGATGCGGTCCTGCAGCTCTTGCTGCCGGGGATGGAAGTAGAACAGCGTCTCGACGTCCTTCCAGAGGTCCGCAGGCACGCTGGAGCAGAACTGCAAGGCACCGTGGCGCGCCGACGAGGTGCCGGAGACGCTGCCGGCTGCGCCGCCGGGCACGGCGGGCATCAGCGCGCCGTCGGAATCCGGTCGAGCTGCGCTACTGCGCGGTCGAGTTGAAACTCGATCTCGGGGATGTCCCGCTCGAGGCGCTTCTTCTCGTCGAGCAGATTCTTGGTCTGGGCGAACAGGTCCACGCGCTGCTCTGCCGTGAGCTTCGTATCGACCTGTGCAGCGGTCAGTTCAAGGACGCGCGTGTCGATCCAGTCCATGCGCTTTCGATTGCGCTGCAATGCGGACTCGAGTCGATGGACTTCATGTCGCGCGAGATACAGGTCGCGCCCGTGCTCATAGGCGACCCTGAAGTCCTCGCGCAGCTCATCGGGGCAGGCGTTGTTGTAGCCCGAGCCTTGCTCTCCCAGGGCAAATCCCCGGTCGGCGCGACAGAAGCTGCGGATCCCCTCGCTCCACCCGAGCAGGTATTGCCCGCGCTGCGGAATGACGCCGTGTTTTCCGCAGGCTTCCTGGTGAGCGAGCAACGAGGTGCTCGCCTGTCCGGATTGACCATCGCGGTAGCCGACGGTTTCCCAGTCTCCCGCAACGCACTGGTTCTGCGTCAGGGAGCGACTCGTACATCCGGCAGCAAGGCCCGCAACCAACAGGACGGTCAGGATATGTAAGGAACGCAAGGCCGCCTCCACAGAACGATCAGTGTCCTCATGAGCACCCTAGCCGGGAACGGCTGAACGGACGGTGAGCGCCGCCACAGATCGCGCTCGCGCGCGGCAGTGGCCAGCGGCCGCCGCGAGGCGCACACTGCCCGCGGGGTCCGATCCGGAACGGGGGAACCGGGCGATGTCGACGCTGGCCGCCAGCACACCGCAAGTACGGTACTTGACCGCGCGTTTTCACGTGCGGATGGCGCTGGCGTTCGTCGCGATCGCGTTCCTCGGCTTCTCGCCGTCGTACTGGGCGCCGATCGTGGTCGGGACGCTGCAGGCTCCCCCGATCATGCACATCCACGGCGCGCTGCTGTTCGCGTGGACGCTGTTCTACCTCGCGCAGACGCTCTGGGTGGGTACGGGCCGCACGTCGTCCCACCGCAGCTGGGGCATGGCCGGCATCGCGCTGTTCACGCTGATGATCTGCTCGATCATCCTGCTGAAGATCACGGTGATCCGGCTCGATGACGCGAACGGCATGGGCGAGGCGAGCCGGCACTTCGCCGCGATCGCGATCTGCAACCTGCCGCTGATGATCGGCCTGTTCGCGCTCGCGATCGCCAACGTGCAGCGCCCGGAGCTGCACAAGCGCCTGATGGTCTCGCTGATGGCCGGCCTGATGATCCCGGCGCTCGCGCGGGTCTTCCTCGCGCTGTTTGCGCCGCCTGGCGCACTGGCCGGCGGACCGCCGCCGCCGTTCGTCGCGCTGCCGCCGACGCTGGTCGCGCTGCTGCTGATCCTCGTCGCGATGCTCCACGACTGGCG
>JANPDV010000049.1:0-6010 GCA_031431655.1 Gammaproteobacteria bacterium
AGAAAGAGTCCTGTCCTCTTTGCCCCGCGTCCCTCATCCTATCGCCATGCAGACGGGGCAGGTACCGGCGACGCCGCAGCCCGACTGGCCGCCGCCGGCGCGTGCCTGGGCCCTGGTCTTCGTCTTGCTCGGCGCCTACGCGATCGCGTTCGTCGACCGGCAGATCCTGTCGCTGCTGGTCGAGCCCGTGCGTCGCGACCTCGCGATCACCGATACCCAGTTCAGCCTGCTGGCCGGGGTCGCCTTCACGCTGTTCTACAGCGTGATGGGCATTCCCTGTGCGTGGCTCGCCGACCGCGGCTCTCGCCGCAACCTGGTCTTCGTCAGCATGCTGTTCTGGAGCGCGATGACGGCCGCATGCGGATTCGCGACAAGCTTCGCGACGCTGTTCGCCGCGCGCGTCGGCGTCGGCATCGGCGAGGCCGGGCTCTCGCCGGCCGCGTACTCGATGATCTCGGACAGTTTCGCCCCGCAACGCCGCGCGCGGGCCATTGGTGCCTACAACATCGGCGCGATCGGCGGCGTCGGCATTGCGTTCATCATCGGCGGCAGCGTCGTGCAGTGGGCCATCAACGCACCACCCGTCGAGCTGCCCGGCATCGGCGTGCTCGCGCCCTGGCAGCTCGCGTTCCTGCTGGTCAGCCTGCCGGGCCCGCTGCTCGCGCTGCTGCTGCTCGCGTTCCGCGAGCCGAAACGCCACGAAGGCGTCCGTTCCCCGACGGACGGCGCGCCCGCGTTCACCGCGTTCCTGCGCGAGCGCGGCCTGCTGTTCGCGCTGATCGCAGTCGGTTTCTCGCTGGTCGGCGTCTCGCTGGTCGCGTACCTGATGTGGACCCCGGCCTTCATGGTGCGGCGCTACGGCTGGACCATCGGCACGGTCGGCCTGGTCTATGGCTCGATACTGATCGTGGGCTGCACCAGCGGCATCCTGATCGGCAGTGCGTGGGCTGAACGGATGCTCGCCCGTGGCCAGCGCGACGCGTTCCTGCGCGTCGGCATCGTCGGCGCCCTGGCTTCACTGCCATTCGCCATCGCGGCGCCGTTCGCGCCGTCAGGCGAGTGGGCAATGGCGAGTCTTGCGGCCATGGCTCTGTTCTACGGCCTGACGCAGGGCATGCCCGCGGCGGCCCTGCAGGCAATCGCGCCGAATCGCGTCCGCGCCCGCACGATCGCGCTGTTCCTGCTCACGGCGAACATCATCTCGTTCACGATCGGCCCCACCGGCGCCGCGCTGATCAGTGACTACGTGCTGCGCGATCCGGCGCAGATCGGCGTCGCCATCGCGATGCTGTGTGCGGTCGTCGTCCCGCTCGGTGTGCTCGCGATTGCCCTTACCCGGGGTCGGTATGTCGCAGCGACCAGCGGGGCGGCGGAATAGGGGACAGATCTATCTGCCCCGCTTTTTACTGTCGGCAGACCACCTCGAACCGCTCGAGCGTCACCGGCATCGTCGCCGACCACTCGCGGCCGAGCGGCTTCAGCTCGCGGTTGAAGAAGCGCACGTGCAGCTCGCGCCACGCTTCCAGCGGCCGGACCGGCTTGCCTTCGTAGCGACTGTCCTCCGCGGTGACGCGATCGAACGGCAGCTCCTTGACCTCGATCGTGCGCAGCACGGCGGGCGCCTTGCCGTCGGCGTCGAGCAGCACCGAGTAGCCTCCGACGAGCGGGCGCAGCGCCGGATTGGTCTCGTAAAGCCACGGCGAGTTGGTCGTCATCGATTTCTCGCCGGAGAGGATCAGCGAGTACATCGTGTTCGTCGACTCGGGCGTCACGCCGAGGCGCCGCTCGCGCACGGTCGCGTCCGCACCGGCGCCGGCCTGTTTCGCGCAGCGCTCCCAGGCCGTCCGCGCCGCCGCGCCGAGTACCGGACGTCCCGCCGCTGCCGCTGACACCCCCGTCGCTGCGGGCGCCGCCTCCGGTCGCGTCGCGCCCGCTCCGCCCTGCGCGCGCGCCGCGAAGGCGGCGTCGAGGTCCTCGACCAGCAGCGTCTCGTAGAAGTCGCGCGCGGCCGAGGTCGTGGCCTCGAGCATCGCGAGCTGCTCCTCCGCGGGGGCCGCGCCGCGGCAGGCGGCGAAGCGCCCCTGCAACGTGAAGCGCAGGTACTGGACGCGCGCCGCCTGGCGCCCGCCGGCCGCCGAGCGGCGCCAGTAGGACTCGGCGAGGCATACGTCGGTCGGCGCACCCGGCCGGTTGCGCGTGATGAAGGTGCCGAACACGAACTGCGCCTGCGGGTAGCCGTCATCCGCCGCGCGGCGCATCTCCTCGACCGCGCGCGCATTCTGGTTCGCGTAGAAGAGCACCCGCGCCAGCTGGTAGCGCGCCCGCGCGTTGCGCGGCTCCGCGGCGACGACGCGCTCGCAGGCCGCGATCGTGACCGGCAGGTCGATCTTCTCGCGCTCGACCCCCGGCGCGACTTTCATCGGGTCCTCGGGATGCGAGGCGAGCCGGTCGCACTCGTTCGGTGTCTCGGCCGCCATGATTGCGGGTGCGTAAAGAGCGGAAGCGCCGAGCAGCAGGGCGGCGGCGATGAGGCAGGAAAAGCGTGTCATGTCACGACCCATTCGGAAGAGGGGAAAGATCCAATCTTAGAGCGACAGTCCCCGTGGACGGAAATCGGCGACATGCCATTCCGGCAATGGCAGGCCCGGATCAAGCGGAGCTCCTACGCCGCGCTGGTCTGCACCACACCCGGCAGCCGCGACAGGGTGAGCGTCCGCAGATCCACCTTCCGGCTCGCGTGATCAATGTCGATGCCGACCAGGTTGCCCTCGGCGTCGTAGTCGAGCACGACACCTTCCGAGATCTCACGACTCTCGACGCTCGGCTTCTCCGAGAGGTCGATGTAGAGCGAATCCGTATCGGGGTGGTAGTTGAGTTTCATGGCTTGAACCGCCGATCGGGGAAGGCCTTGTGAATGGTCACCTTATCGGCAAGCGTAAGGACCCTCAAGTATCGTCCGTCGAGCTCGGCGATCGCCGCCCAGAAGCGCCAGCGATCGCCTTCCTGCCGCTCCGCGCGTGCCGGGGCCTGCAACACGCGAATGCACCAGTCCTTGCGCAGGTAAGTCCGCTTACGCAGCACCTCTCTATCGAAGTATTCGGTGAACCGGATCGATTCGATGGCGCGTGATGAGTCCACGCTCGAAATCATCGCCTCAAGCTCGATTCAGGCCGATCCGCAAATCCGTCGCGAGAGTATCGAAATACCGATCCCTTCACCCGATTGCGCGGAGTCAAATCCTGACACGTGCAATGTCCCGCTCGTTGCGACCTGGCCCGACCGTCTACCGCCCCTGCACCGGCTTCGCCGTATACGACCTATTCACGATCTTCCACTGCCCCTCGCCATCCCGGATCAAGGTGAAGTAGTCGATGTTCCGCGAGCGTCTTTGCCCATCACGGATCAGCCAGGCCTCGAAGCACTGCGACTTCGTGAGCCAGCGGCCCTGGCTGCAGCCCCTTCGTGCTGACGCCATGAAGCCTCGGGAGATCCGAGTCCAGGATGTCGCTCGCGGCGGGTCGACGAGCGCGAGGGCGCCAGAGATCGGACTCGACGCTCAGTCCGGCGCGAGCGTCTCGCTGTGCTGATCGATCCAGGCCGCCAATGCCGTCTCCGAGAGCTCGCCGGCAGCCAGCGCACGAAGGGTGGAGACGGCGTCGGCTTCGGAGGCCGTCAGCTCCTTGCCGTTGAGCTGAAGAAAGGCGTCGATGGCGGCCAGGGCGATGCGCTTATTGCCGTCCGGGAAGGCGTGCGCTCGCGCGAGCCCGAAGCCGTAGGCGGCGGCGAGTTCCGCCAGCGAGGGCGGGTCCTCGGCGTAGGCGAGGCGACTTCCAGGTCGCGCAAGGGCCGCCTCGAGGAGTCCGGGCTTCGCGGGTCCCGGCAGGCCGCCGTGCTCCGCGATGAGCTCGCGGTGCATGGCGCGCACCGCCTCGACCGAGAGCCAGCGGAGCGGCGATGGACGGCGGGCCATTCGCGCAGGGGCCAGCTACTTCGCGAGTTCGCGCAGGGCGTTGCGATACTTGCGCCGCGTACGCTCGAAGGCCCTCAGCGTCGCCTCGAAGTCCGGGTCGTAGGGCGTCAGGCGCCACTCGCCCTTGTCGTCGCGGATCGCGTGCAACGTGTCGCCCTCGGCGACGTGGAGCTCGTCGGCGAGTTCCTTGGGGACGATCAGCCCGAGAGAGCTGCCGACCTTGCGGACCTTGAGCTTGACGTTCACATTGGCTCCTCGAGGTTATAATAATCATTATAACAGCAAGGGCGCAAGGGGAAAAGGGTGACGGTGCGCCCACTTGCACCTTGCGGAGGATGCGGGGTCGGGCGGGATTGCCTCTTCAGGGCTTCAGCGTGAACGGGTTCAGCGTCGGAACTCCGAACGGCTTGAAGTCGGCAACGTTGCGCGTGACGACGGTCAGGTGTCGTTCGAGAGCGGTCGCCGCGATCAGGGCGTCTTCGAGGTGGTGGTCGGTCTGACGGTGGGCGAGCCGGGCCCAGCGGCGGAAGATGGCGCCGTCCGCGGGCAGGACCTGCATGAGGCGCGCGAGGTCGTCGAGCCAGCTCTCGATCTCGTCGGCCTTCGTGGAGTCGAGCTCGCGGGTGCGCTCGATGCCCGACTGGATCTCACCGATCGTCACGGCGGACAGGAACAGCGTCGTCGGCGCAGCGGCCCGCAGCCAGGCGACGACCGCGCCGTGCGGCTTCGGCTTGCGCAGTTCCGATACGACGTTCGTGTCGAGCAGGTACATCGCCCTGGAGCGTCTCGCCAAGTTGCCCGGCTCAGCCAGCTGCGGCCGGTCGGCGCCGCCAGCGACCGCGCGCGGGAATCCGCAGGTCGCCGCGTCCGCGGGGATCGGTCAGCAGGAGGGACTTGAGGTCCGGCCGCGCTCGCTCGCGCAGGGCGCGCCATTCGTGAATCGGTACGAGGACGGCCGCTTCGACGCCGCGCCGCGTGACGACCTGGGGCCCCTCGGTCAGGCTCGCCTCGAGGAATTCACTGAACCGCGCTTTCGCGTCCTGCACCGGCCACGTCTTCATCGATCGGCTCCAATCAGACTAGTCAGAAGACTAGTCCGTTCCTGGCACGGGGGCAAGGGTGACAGGCCCTTGTCGAGGGCTCGCGTCGTCCCGCCATGAAGCGCCGCCAGACCCGAATGCACCACCACCCGCTGCCCGCGGATCATCCGCACCCGGCGGACGACGCCGGCGGCCCAGTCTCACCGATTCGAGTGAGGCCGCTTCGCGCTCGCAGCCGGCGCAACCTCGCGCGCAATCCGTTTCGCGCTCCGGATCTCCGCGACGCGCAGGTCGTACGTCGTCTGCAGGTTGAGCCACGATCGGGCGTCGCCGCCGAAGTAACGCGCCAGGCGCATCGCCGTGTCGGCCGAGATGCCGCGCCGTTTCAATACCACGTCGTTGATCCGCGGTGCCGGGACGCTCAACGCCTTCGCCAGCGCATTCGCGCTGAGACCGAGCGGCTTGAGGAAGTCCTCCTTCAGGACCTCACCCGGATGTACCGGCCGCATGCCATTTCGGGTCATCGCACTCACCGCCTGGTCCCAACTGTTCATAGATCCGGACGCTGTACTGGCTGGACCGGTCACCCTGCAGGGGCTCGAGCCGGTTGCCGGGCGGCGAACGCAGGAACGCCAGCGTTTCCGCGGCGTGGAGCTGCGCGAGCTTGCGGGTAGCCACGCCGGCGATGCGTCCGAATCGCCTCGATCTGCCGGTCTCGAACAGGGCCCGCGTGTCCGGGCAGCGAAAGCCCCTGATCACGGCGGCAGCGTATAACGCGTAACGTTAAACATCAATAGTTCAGTCAGGCTCGCGCGCCGTGAGTCAATATCGGGGTGGTGATCGCCGGCCGCCTCCACGCAGGTGGCGCGACCGCTGAAGGCGTAGGTCGGCGCTCTGCGGCCGCCATGAGCTGGCTTCCCACTTGAGGTCACAAACTGTGACCTCAAGTTGGGAACCTCCTGATTCGTAGGGCACAGCATGAAGTCCTCGGGCAAGCGCT
>JANPDV010000050.1:0-10362 GCA_031431655.1 Gammaproteobacteria bacterium
CTGGGTCTGGGATCCGCGGCTGACAGCGCAGTTGATCCTGCTGTTCCTGTACCTTGGCTACATGGGTCTGCGTGCCGGCATCGAGGACCAGGCGCGCGCCGATCGGGCCAGTGCGGTGCTGGCGATCGTCGGCGTCGTCAACGTGCCGATCATCCGCTTTTCGGTCGAATGGTGGAATTCAATCCACCAGACGCCTTCAGTGATGAAAATGGACCGCCCCTCAATGCCGATGGACATGCTGATGCCGTTGCTGGCGATGCTGCTGGGATTCACGCTGTACTTCGTCGCGGTGCTGTTGGTCAGGCTCCGGGGCGAGATCCTTCGCCGGGAGCGCAGTGCCCGCTGGGTGCAGGATGCCTTGCAGCAATGAGCGAGTTCTTTGCAATGGGGGGATATGCGGCTTTCGTATGGCCCTCGTACTTACTGACATTTGCGGCCGTGGGTCTCAACATCTATTTCGCGCGCCGGGTGCACGAGCAGGCGCGCGCCGCGCTGCGCCGTCGGGCGCAGATGGACGACGCGGAAGCCCGAGGAGAAGCTGAATGACACCGCGACGCCGTCGCATGGTCCTGGTTCTGGGCATCCTGGCGGGCGTCGGCATTGCCGGCGCGCTGGCGCTGCAGGCATTCCGTGACAACGTCATGTTCTTTTTCGACCCCACGCAGATCGCGGCCGGCGACGCGCCGGAGGGTCAGCGATTCCGGCTCGGCGGCATGGTGCGTCCCGGCACCGTGCAGCGCAGCCCGGGCAGCCTGGACCTGGCCTTTGTGGTCACGGACTTCAAGCACGACGTGGCGGTGCGCTACACGGGCGTGGTGCCGGATCTGTTCCGCGAAAACCAGGGCGTGGTGGCGCATGGCCGCCTGCAGCGCGACGGCGTTTTCGTCGCCGACGAGATCCTCGCCAAGCACGACGAGAACTACATGCCACCGGAAGTCGCTCGCGCCATCAAGGACAAGCACGGTGGCAAGATGCCGGTGGAGGCGGGCTCGGCTGGAGTGAAGCCGCCTGCCGGCAGCAGGCTGCCGTCAGCCGATGCGCTTTCTTCGCGTTCCGGTACCTGACACTGGCCGCGCGATCCGCGGAACCTCCGACCCTTCCCGGCGCCGCGCGCCGCACCTGGACAAATCCAAACCATGATTCCTGAGATCGGCCTGTTCACCTGCATCCTGGCGCTGCTGATGGCGGTAGCGCAGGCGTTCTTCGGCATTGCCGGTACTGCGCTCGGGCGAACGGGCTGGTATGCCGCGGTACCGACAGCCGCAGTCGCCCAGTTCACGTTCGTTTCGATTGCCCTGGGCTGCCTGGTCTACGCGTTCGTGCAGAACGATTTTTCGGTGCAGTACGTGGCCGACAACTCCAACTCGGCGCTGCCCCTGATGTACCGAGTCTCCGCCGTCTGGGGCGCGCACGAGGGGTCGCTGCTGTTGTGGGTCTGGATCCTGTCCGCGTGGACGCTCGCGGTCGTGGTGTTCTCGCGCGCGCTGCCGCAGCGGTTCTCGGCCCGCGTGCTCGGCGTGCTCGGCACCGTCAGCCTGGGCTTCTATCTGTTCACGCTGGCCACGTCGAATCCCTTCCTGCGCCTGTCGCCGGCTGCCCCGGATGGCCGCGACCTGAACCCGCTGCTGCAGGACCCGGCACTCGCGATCCATCCGCCGATGCTGTACGCCGGTTACGTCGGCTTTGCGGTTGCGTTCGCGTTCGCATGTGCGGCCATGCTCGAGGGGCGCCTTGACCAGACCTGGGCACGCTGGACGCGGCCGTGGACGACGGTCGCCTGGGCTTTCCTGTCGGTCGGCATCGCGCTCGGCAGCTGGTGGGCCTACTACGAGCTGGGCTGGGGCGGCTACTGGTTCTGGGATCCGGTCGAGAACGCGTCGTTCATGCCGTGGCTGGTGGGCACCGCGCTGATCCACTCGCTCGCCGTCACCGAGAAGCGCGGCCTGTTCAAGAGCTGGACCCTGCTGCTGGCGATCCTCGCGTTCTCACTGTCGCTGCTGGGCACGTTCCTGGTTCGTTCGGGCGTGCTGGTGTCGGTGCATTCGTTTGCGGCGGACCCGACCCGCGGCATCTTCATCCTCGCGTTTCTGGTCATCATGATTGGCGGCGCGCTGACGCTGTACGCATGGCGGGCCCCGCTGCTGAAGTCGAACGCCGGTTTCGAACTCACCTCGCGCGAGGCTTTCCTGCTGGTCAACAACGTGCTGTTGATCGTCGCCGCCGCAACGGTTTTTGCCGGAACGATGGCGCCGTTGATTTCCGATGCACTGAATCTCGGCACGCTCTCGGTCGGCACGCAGTACTTCAACCCGACCTTCCTGCTGCCCATCCTGCCGCTGCTGGCGCTGGTGTCCATCGGCAGCCACTCGGCCTGGCGGCGGGGCCGGCTGTCCGAAAAGCGCGGCATGCTGCTGACGACGTTGGCGTTTGCGGTGCTGTTCGCGGTGGCGCTGGTTCTCGGTGCGTATTCCGGGGCGCGGGTGCTGACGCCGATCGGGATCGCGCTCGGTATCTGGATAGTCATTGCCGCACTGGTCGACCCGGTGCAGCGATTGCGCCGACGCATGTCGATCAGCGGCGGCGTGCTGGGCATGGCGGTCGCGCACGCGGCGCTGGGCCTGTTCGTGCTGTCGATTACGATCGTGGAGACCTACACGCGCGAGCGCGATATCGCGATGGCCGTGGGCGATACGGCGACCGTAGGCGAGTACGAATACCGGTTCCTTTCGATAGCGCCGATCGAGGGGCCCAACTACGACGGCGTGCGCGGCGAGATCGCCGTGTTCCGCGACGACAAGCAGATCGCCCTGCTGCGTCCCGAGAAGCGCCAGTACTGGGTGCAGCGCTCGGTGATGACCGAAGCGGGCATCGACATGCAGTGGAACCGCGACCTGTTCGCTGCGCTCGGCGAGGATCTCGGCGCCGGTCGCTGGAGCGTGCGCGCCCAGGTGCGGCCGATGGTCAGCTACGTGTGGATCGCTGCGGCGTTGATGGCGCTCGGCGGACTCATTGCCGCGCTGGATCGACGCTATCGCGTGCCGGCCGCGGCTCGTGAGAGCGACAAGGTGGCACCCGCGGGGGTCGGCCCGTCCACGGCAGGCGCGGTCGCCGCTGCAGAATGAATCGCTTCCTGATCCCGATCGCGGCGTTCGGGCTGCTGGTCATCGTGCTCGCAGTGGGGGTCGATCGCGCGCCGGAAAAGTCGGTGATCAAGTCGGTGCTGATCGGCCGGCCTGCGCCTGCCTACGTGCTGCCGGACCTGATGGCGCCGCAGCCGTTCGATGTGCGCAGCATGGCGGGCCGCTGGTATGCGCTGAATGTCTGGGGCACCTGGTGCGTGGAGTGTCGTGCGGAACACCAGACGCTGCTCGACATTCAGAAGCAGGGCGAGGTGCCGATGATCGGCTTGAACTGGCGGGACGAGGACGCGCTTGCCACGGAATGGTTGCAGCGCCTCGGTAATCCCTACGCCCATGTGCCACTCGATCGTGAGGGCCGCACGGCCATCGACTATGGCGTGTACGGCGCTCCGGAGACTTTCCTGATCGACGCTCGCGGCACCATCGTTCACAAGCATGTCGGGGCACTCACGCTCGAGGTCTGGGAACGGGACTTCCGTTCGCGCCTGCCGCCTGACGCGCGGCGGGGTGTTTGACGATGCGCGCCCTGATGCTGGTTGTTGGCCTGCTGTGTTGCGCGCTGGCTCATGCCGTTGATCCGATCGAGCTGCCGGATCCGGTGCTGCAGGAGCGCTACCGGGAGCTCAGTCACGAATTGCGCTGCATGCAATGCCAGAACCAGTCGATCGCCGATTCGCCGGTCAGCCTCGCCGGCGATCTGCGGCGGCAGGTACGCGAACTGCTGGTTGCCGGCAAGAGCGATGACGAAGTGCGCGACTACATGCGCGAACGCTACGGCGCGTTCATCCTGTTTCGCCCGGCGTTCTCCTGGCAGACCGCATGGCTTTGGCTGGCCCCCGGCCTGCTGCTCGTGCTCGGCGGCATCGTCGCGTGGCGGGTGTTGCGTGCCGGCGCGGCGCGCGTGGCGACGGATCCGGAGCCGGTCGAGGCCGACGACGAGCGGAGCCGGTCGTGACGCCATTGATCGTAGCCTGCGTCCTGCTGGGCGCCGTCGCCGCTGCTGTGCTGGTGTGGCCGATGTGGCGCGATGCGCGTGTGGCCGCGGCGGTGAGCGCGCTGCTGCTGGCGGTGGGATCCGCGGGCCTGTACGCGGTCTGGAGCAACTGGCAGCCGCCCGCGCCGGAAACCTCGAGCGCCGGGCACATGGGGGTGCCGGCCGAAATGATAGGCCGGCTCGCGAGGCGCCTGGAAGCCAAACCCGACGACCTCGAGGGCTGGCTGATGCTGGGGCGTTCGTATGGGGCGCTCGAGCAGTATCCACTCGCGTCGCGCGCCTTCCAGCGCGCCGACCGGCTCGCTGGCGGGGCCAGCGTGGAAGCGTTGACCGGCTGGGCTGAGTCCCTGGTGCTGCAGAACGACAACGAGATCGAAGGGCGCGCCGGAAGACTCTTCGAGCGTGCGCTGGCCATCGATCCCAACGCGCCGAAGGCGCTGTTCTTTGCAGCGGCGGCCGCTCAGCGCCGCGGCGAATGGGTAGTCGCACGCGAACGCTTCGCGCGGCTCCTGCAGATCGGTGCACCGGCGGAGATCCGGCCGATGCTGGAGCAGCAGATCGCGGTGCTCGATGCGCAGATCGCTGGCGGCGCCTCTGCGTCGTCGGATCCGGCGGGCCGCGCCGCGTCGTCAGGGCCTGCAGGTAGCGCGAGTTCGCCGGCCGCCTCGGGCGGCGCGGCGATCCGGCTGCGGATTGCGTTATCGCCGCGGCTGCAATCGGCGGCGGCTGGCACTACCGCGCTGTTCGTGGCCGTGCGCGTACCGGACCAGCCCGGGCCACCGCTGGCAGCAAAGCGCCTGGCCAGCCGCGTGCCCGTGGAAGTGGAGTTGACACCGGCCGATGCGATGGTGCCGGGCCGCAGCTTCAACGCCGGCCAGCAGGTCGAGATCGTCGCGCGCCTGTCGCGCAGCGGCACTGCCAACGCGGCCGCCGGCGACCCGGTGGGTCGGCTTCGCTATGATGTCGGCAAGGACGGCGTGCGTGAGTTGGTGATCGACCAGTTGACGCCCTGAGCCGCAAGCCGGAGCGGTTTTCGATGGCCGACGCGCAGACGATCAGGTTCTCCTCGCCGCCCTCGATCTGGGCGTTGTATCCGCGCGTGCTGGCGGCGCGCAAGCCCGCGACTTTGCGTCCTGGGTCTGAGGTACCGCGGATCGACGCGACACTCAGCCCCGTGCGGATCGCGCGCACCCACCTGGCCCAGTACCGCGACATCTGCGCCGCCGGCGCCAGCGAGTCGCTGCCGCTGGCCTATCCGCATCTGCTGGCGAATCCGCTGCACCTGTCAATGCTGTCATCGAGCCGGTTTCCCTTGAAGCTGCTGGGCCTGGTGCATGTGCAGAACAGGGTGGAACAGTTGCAGGGGCTGCCGACCGACGGCGGTGGCGAAATCGAGACGTTCATCGAGGGCCATCGCGACACCGAGCGCGGACAGGAGTTCGAGCTGCACACGCTATGGCGCGTGGACGGTCAGGTGATCTGGCGGGAGGTCTGCACGTTCCTTGCGCGGCGGCGCAAGCCCGCGGCCGGATCGGCAACCGGGGCGGCGGCGGCCGGGACCGGGGCCGCAGCCCGAGGCCTGTCCCGAAGTCGCGTCGAAGTCGCGCCGCCGGGCGCTGCCGTTGCCACGGTGAGTTTTCGTGCCGACGCCGGGCTGGGTCGGCGCTACGGAATGATAGCCGGCGACATCAACCCGATTCACCTGTTCGACCTCACTGCGCGCGCGTTTGGATTCAGCGGCGCCATTGCGCACGGCATGTGGTCGATGGCGCGCTGTGCCGCGGAGCTGGAGCCGGTTCGCGCGGCTCTCGGCGGGCGTTGTGTGCTCGAGGTCCAGTTCAAGCTGCCGGTCTACCTGCCGGCCTGGCTGCAGTTCGAGAGCTGGAGCGAAGGGGCCGGCGCGGGCTTTGCGCTGCGCGACACCCATGGCGAGCGCCTGCACCTGGTCGGTTCGATGCAACCCGCCACCGGATGAACCTGGATCCGGGCGCCAGGCCCTCGGCCTGGCTGGCGCGCGACGAGCGCGCGCCGCTGCTGGCCGCGGCCGGCGCGTACTGCTTCCTGCTTGCGGGCTGGTACATGCTGCGCAGCGTCCGCGAGGCGATGGCGCTGCAGGTGGGCCGCGAGCACATCGACGTGCTGTTCTATTCCACGTTCGCGGTGATGCTGCTGATCCTGCCGCTGTACTGGGCGCTGGTGGCGCGTGCACCGCGGCGCTGGCTGCTGCCGGGCGTCTACGCCTTCGTGATCGCCCTGCTGCTGGTGCTCGCGTGGCAGCTGATGCTGCGGCCCGGAAGCCGGGCAGCGGCCGCGGTCTACTTCGTCACGATCACGTCGCTGAACCTGTTCATCGTCAGCGTGTTCTGGAGCGTGATGGTGGACGCCTGGAAGTCCGGAGCGGCCAAGCGCGTGTTCGGCTTCATCGCCGGCGGCGGCAGCCTGGGGGCCATCGCCGGGCCGGCCTTCAATTCGCTGTTCGTCGCGCAGCTGGGCCCCAGTGTCGTCATCGCGATTGCCTGCGTGTTGCTCGCCGCCGCAGCCGCCTGCGGCATGCAGGCCCAGGCGATCGCGCTGGACCGCAACGGCGGCGCCACGGCCGGCCGGCTCGACATCGCGGTGGGGGGGCGCGCCCTGGACGATCTCAAGCGGCTCGCAACCTCGCCGTATCTGCTCGCGATCGCGGGGCTCATCGTCGCCGGCCAGGTTCTCGGCGGGCTGATGTACAACGAACAGGCGCGCTACGTCGAGTCCGCCTACAGCACGCTCGCGGACCGCGTGCAGCTGTTCGCGCGCATCGATCTTGCGGTCAACGTGCTGTCGCTGGTTTTCCAGGCGGCTGTCGTCGGCTGGCTGGCTGCGAAGGGCGGCCTGCGGCTGGCGCTCGGCTTCGTGCCGCTGCTGCTGGCGGGCTCGCTGGTGGTGCTGGCGCTGCTGCCGGTCGGCGCCGTGCTGCTGGCCACGCAGGTATTCCGGCGCGCCGTCGACTACGGGCTGTTCAAGCCGACGCGCGAAATGCTCTTCACGGTGCTCAACCCGGAGACCAAGTTCAAGAGCAAGAGCCTGCTGGACACGCTGCTGCAGCGGGGCGGCGACAGTGCCGGCCAGCTGCTGTACGGCGCCGTCGCGTCGCTGGGCCTGGCGGGCGTTGCCTGGGTCTGCGCCGCCGTGAGCTTCGCCATGCTCGGCGTTGCGCTGTGGCTGGGCGGCGTGTTCGGCCGCTCGGAGCAGGCCGGGGCGGTGTCAGCCGATACGCCTGGCCGGCTTGCGTCGCCATAGCAGCAGCATCACCAGTCCGCCGAGCATGCCGCCGAGGTGTGCGAAATGTGCCACGCCGCTGGCCGTGCCCGTCACTCCCAGCAGCAGCTCGAGACCCGCAAAGATGAACGCGTAGACGCGTGCCGGCATTGGAATCGGTGGTATCAGCGGCACGATCCGCCGTTCCGGGAACTTGACGGCGAAGCCAAGCAACAGCCCGTAGATCCCGCCGGACGCACCGACCGTCGGTACGTAGTTGCCCATGGCCTGCGTGACCACGATCTGCGTCAACGCCGCGGAGACCACGCTGGCAAGGTAGAAAATCAAGAAGCGCCGTGGCCCCCACAGGCGCTCGAGATCGTTGCCGAACACCATCAGTCCAAGCATGTTGAACGCCAGGTGTGCGAAGCCACCATGCAGGAACGCATAGGTGACCAACTGCCAGGGGGCAAACTGTGCGCCGCCCGGCCACAGCGCGAAGTTGGCCATCATCGACGCGAAGAACACCTGCTGCAGCAGGAACACCGCGATGTTGATGAACAGCACGGCGCGGGTGACCGGCTCCAGGTTGTTGAGCATGCGGTGCTGCGCTCAGTGATGTGGCGGGTGAGGGTGCCAACCGAGCGTCAACAGCAGCACGACGAAGCCGACGACGTACGCGACCGCGACGTGCCAGCCGCCGCGCAACCACGCTCCCACCGAGCGCGCGTGCGGGAACTGGTTGCACAGCGCAACGCCGGCCGAGGATCCGAACCACAGCATCGAGCCGCCGAAACCCACCGCATAGGCGAGGAAACCCCAGTCGTAACCGCCGGCCTGCAGCGCCAGCTTGGTGAGCGGGATGTTGTCGAACACGGCGGACAGGAACCCCAGGCCGAATGCCGTCTGCCAGGATGCCAGCGGCAGTTTCTCCACCGGCATCATCGAGGCCGCCAGCACCAGTGAAATCAGGAACACGCTGCCCTTCGCCGCTTCCGGCAGGATCGACCAGTCCGGACGCCGCAGCGGTGCCGTCGCCAGGATCGCGACCCAGACGGCGAGCGCCAGGAACGGCAGGGTGTCGGCCAGCGAGGCGAACCGCAGGTTGACGACAATGTTGGTAGTCACCGCCGCGCCCAGGATCGTCAGCACGATGCCGGCACGCGCCCAGTCGATCGCCACCCATTCCTGCGCATCCTTGACGATCGGCGAGAACCGCTGCTGCTGCAGCGCAGCCGGGACAGCGAAAACCATGAACGCGGCTGCGGCCGCCACGTATGCATGCAGCACGTCCGTCGCCGCCACGCCCTCGATCCACATCATCGTCGTCGTCGTGTCGCCGATCACGCTGCCCGAGCCGCCGGCATTGGAAGCCGCGACGATCGCGGCGAGGTAGCCCACGTGCACCTTGTTGCGGAACACGGTCGCGGCCACGGTGCCGCCGATCATGGCCGCCGCGATGTTGTCGAGGAAGCTCGACAGCACGAACACCAGCGCCAGCAGCACCACGCCGCCGCGCCAGTCGTCGGGCAGGAACCGCGGCAGCTGTGCAGGGATATGGCTCTGCTCGAAATGGCGGGCCAGCAGGCCGAAGCCGATCAGCAGACCGAACAGGTTGAGCACGATGACCCACTCGTGGCCGAGATGCTGCACCAGCCCGGTCCAACCGGCGGTGCCCGCGAAGTCGGTGAACGCCAGCTTGGTCAGCGTGATGGCGGCGAGTCCGCCCAGCGCTGCCTGCAGCGAGTGACGGTGAAACAGTGCGACCAGCGCCAGGGTTACTGCAAACAGGACGAACTCGACTGGAACGGCGTTCATGGGGTTTTGATGGCTTCCCGGGGGGCAGACATCATGTTACTCAATTCACGCTTTCATCCGCTTGATGGCTCCGAAATCTGCTGCGTGTGAGGGTGTGCACAGTTCACTTTCCATCGTGCGATGAGGATGGGCAGCCGCCGTAGTCCAGCCACGGAACAGAGGATGAAGCCCTTCGATCTGCCAGATCCGCGCCGTCGCTTCCGCGGCGTGTCTTTGCTGGAGCTGATGCTGGTCGTGGCGCTGGTGGGCATCTTCATGTCGCTCGCCGTTCCCGGCTACCAGCGCTATGCCGAGCGCGGTCGCGTGTCGGTTGCAGTGCGCGATATCGGTGAAATGAGCATGACGATCGAACGATATCGAACGCGAATCGGCCGGCTGCCCGACCTGTTCTCGGACGCCAACCTGCAGGGGCGCTTCGATCCCTGGGGCCGCGGCTACGCCTACTTCAATTTCGCGACGTTCTCCGGCATGGGGCCCGATCCCTCGCGCCGCGACGGCAACCTGAGACCGATCAACACGGACTACGACCTCTACAGCGTCGGCAAGGACGGCCAGACCGACAGGCAGCTCAACCAACCCGCCAGCGCGGACGACGTCGTACGCGGCCTGGACGGCAGCTTCATCGGGCTCGGCAAGGACTTCTGAGGCTGCTCGACCCATGAACGTGCCGTTGCTCTTCCCAGGTGCGGGCAGGCGGCGCCGATGAGCGGCCGGTGGGACGTCCTGGACAGTCGCCTCGGGCGACGCCTGTTGCTGATGTTCATCGTCGTCGCCGTCGTGCCGTTCGCGCTGGCCGGCACTGCCGCCTGGTTCGAGCTGGACCGCGGCGCCGAGCGTGCCGATGCCGAGCGCATGCATCTGCTGGCCAAGTCGGCTGGCATGGAGGTGGCAGGGCGAATCGAGCTCGCCGCCCAGACCCTCGCCGCAGAACTCGCGCGCATCGAGAATCCTGAACGTCTGCCGCCTGCTGTCGTTGCCGCAGCAATCCGCAGCCGGCTGGCGGGGCTCAGTCTGTTTACCGGTCGGGTCGTGGTCGAGCCCGGCAAGGACCAGGCATCGACGACGGTCGCCGCAGCCGGCCTCGGCTGGCGGCGGAGTTTCGGCGCGTCCGACAGCCGCGAGACGCTGTTCGTGCTGCACAGGCTGGGATCATCGTCGCAGGTCATCGCCGCCGAG
>JANPDV010000051.1:0-8005 GCA_031431655.1 Gammaproteobacteria bacterium
GGCGCGACACGCAGGTTGCGCACGCCGGGCAGGTCCTTCGCGAACACGTCGACCTTGAAGCCGGCCGGCACCTGCAGCCTTGCGTCGGCGGGCTTGTCGACGAAGCGCGGAAAACTGACTGCCGCCGGGGTGTCGTACGCCGCGGGGAGCGCGCTCACGTCGATGCGGTGGCGGCGGCCCGGGACGTCCTTCTTCCAGTCGGCATCGCCCTTCGGCGGGCCGGCGGCCACGGCGGGTGGCGGCGGGCGGAAGCGCGGTGGCGGCGGCGCCTCGCTGAAAGTGCCGGCCTTCAACGCTTCGAAGTGCGCAATCAGGTCCTCCCGGTCGGCGGCGTCGGCAACCGGGATCACCATGGCCGAGCCCGGCACGGCCGTGGTCGGCGAAGCCAGGAAGCGGTTCAGCGTTGCCGCATCCCAGGTGAGTCCGGAGGCCGCCAGGGAACGGGTGTAGCTGAAGTCCTTGCTCGCGGCGGCCTTTCGGCCGAACAGGTGCACCAGGGACGGTCCCTGCGCACCGCCACCGTCAGCGGCCTCGGCGCTGTGGCACAGGGCACACTGCTGACGGAAGATCTTCTTGCCTGCGTTGGCGTCGGCGCCGAAGGCCGGCGCGGCGAGGCATGCCGCGGCGAACGCGACCGCGGTGTATCGAATCGACATGTCCGGACTCCTCCCTGACATCGGAACTCTGATTCCACTGGACCGACCTGCGGCGCCAGCCGCCGATACTCAAGCCAGGTCGAAGCGATCGGCGTTCATCACCTTTGCCCACGCGGCCACGAAATCCCGGACGAACTTTGGCATCGAGTCTGCGCTGCCGTAAACCTCGGCGATTGCGCGCAGTTCGGAGTGCGAACCGAAGATCAGGTCGACGCGGGTCGCGGTCCACTTCACCTTGCCTGATCCGTCACGTCCCTCGAAAACCTCGCCGCCGTCCGACGCGGCCTTCCACGTGGTGCCGGACTCGAGCAGGTTCACGAAGAAGTCGTTGGTCAGCACGCCCGGCCGTTGCGTGAAGACGCCGTGCGCGGCGCGCCCGGTGTTGGCATCGAGCACCCGCAGCCCACCGACCAGCGCGGTCATCTCCGGCGCGGTCAGCGTCAGCAGCTGCGCGCGATCGAGCAGCAATTCCTCGGCCGGCCGCGTGCTGCGCGACTGCTGGTAGTTGCGGAAGCCATCGGACTTCGGCTCGAGGGCGCTGAACGATTCGACGTCCGTCTGCTCCTGCGAGGCGTCCATGCGGCCCGGCGTGAACGGCACGATCACCGCCTGACCGGCGTCCTTCGCGGCCTTCTCGATCGCGGCGTTGCCCGCGAGCACGATCAGGTCGGCGAGCGACACGCGCTTGCCGCCGGTGGCCGCGGCGTTGAAGGCCTGCTGGATTTCCCCCAGCTTGTGCAGCACGCCGGCGAGCTGCGTCGGCTCGTTCACTTCCCAGTCCTTCTGCGGCGCCAGGCGCAGGCGCGCACCGTTGGCGCCGCCGCGCTTGTCTGAGCCGCGGAAGGTCGAGGCCGAGGCCCAGGCGGTGGCGACGAGTTCCGTGACCCCGAGGCCCGAGGCGAGGATCCGCGTCTTCAGTGCGGCGATGTCGGCGTCGCCGATCAGCGCGTGGTTGACGGCGGGGATCGGGTCCTGCCAGATCAGCACTTCGGCCGGGACCTCGGGTCCGAGATAGCGGGCGCGCGGTCCCATGTCGCGGTGCGTGAGCTTGAACCAGGCGCGGGCGAAGGCGTCGGCGAAGGCCTTCGGGTCCTGGTGGAAGCGGCGCGAGATCTTCTCGTACGCGGGATCGAAGCGCATTGCGAGGTCCGCGGTGGTCATCATCGGCGGGCTCTTCTTCGAGGGATCGTGCGCGTCCGGGATCAGGTGTTCCGGCTTCACGTTCTTCGGCGTCCACTGGTGGGCGCCGGCGGGGCTCCTGGTGAGCTCCCACTCGTAGCTGAACAGCACGTCGAAGTAGCCGTTGTCCCAGGTCGTCGGGTTCGGCTTCCAGGCGCCTTCGATGCCGCTGGTGATCGTGTGCACGCCCTTGCCGCTGCCGAAGCGGTTGATCCAGCCGAGGCCCTGCGCCTCGATGGGAGCGCCCTCCGGTTCAGGGCCCACCAGCGCGGCGTCCCCGGCGCCGTGCGCCTTGCCGAAGGTGTGGCCTCCGGCGACGAGCGCAACCGTCTCTGCGTCGTCCATCGCCATGCGGGCGAAGGTCTCGCGGATGTCGCGGCCGGAGCCTGCGATGTCGGGCTTGCCGTTAGGGCCTTCCGGGTTCACGTAGATCAGGCCCATCTGCACCGCGGCAAGCGGATTCTCGAGGTCGCGATCGCCGCTGTAGCGCCGGTCGCCGAGCCAGGTGTCCTCGCTGCCCCAGTAGATGTCCTCCTCCGGCTCCCACACGTCCTCGCGGCCGCCGGCGAAGCCGAAGGTCTTGAAGCCCATCGACTCGAGCGCGCAGTTGCCGGCGAGGATCATCAGGTCCGCCCAGGAGAGGCGGTTGCCGTACTTCTGCTTGATCGGCCAGAGCAGGCGGCGCGCCTTGTCGAGGTTGCCGTTGTCGGGCCAGCTGTTGATGGGCGCGAAGCGCTGGTTGCCCGAGCCCGCGCCGCCGCGGCCGTCGCCCGTGCGATAGGTGCCGGCGCTGTGCCAGGCCATGCGGATGAAGAACGGCCCGTAGTGGCCCCAGTCGGCCGGCCACCAGTCCTGCGACGTCGTCATCAGCGACAAGACGTCCTGCTTGACGGCCTTGAGGTCGAGGCCCGCGAACGCCTTGGCGTAGTCGAACCCGGGATCCATCGGGTTGCCGAGCGGCGAGTGCTGGCGCAGCAAACCCAGGTTCAGCCGGTTCGGCCACCAGTCGCGGTTGCTGCGGGTGCCGGCGGCAGCGTGGCCACCGTTGAACGGGCATTTCGATTCAGTGGACATGGCTCACTCCCCAGGAAAAAGGCTGTCTTGCAGGCAATCATCGGCGTGCGACGCTTCCGGACGATCATCAGTATTCGGTCTTCGACGCGAGCGCGCCAACCGATAGACTGGATCTCGGCGATAGATGAGATCGATCGAGCTGCCTGCGGAGGGTCCTCGCGTCACGACGACGTGTGCGCGTGCGGACCCGATGATTCCCTCATCGTGTGCCATAGAAAGACTGCATACCGCGGCTGCGCCAGAGTCGTACAGTCAGTCTGGCCTGTCTGCCCATCAACAGTACAGATTCTTTGGGGGATCCCGATGACAGTGAGCAACGGCGTCGCACAGGTTCTAAGCGCATGACGTCTACCGACCACGTGGCTGCCGTCGGCGCGCGGATGAACCGGCGCGCGGCGCTCACGGGAGGCGCCGCTGCGCTCGGCTTCGCGACGTTCGGGGGCTTCGCCGTCGCGCGGCCCTTCGCGACACCCGCTGCGAAAGAGGTCGCCGCACGCCTGCGCGGTCCCGCGCTGCTCGAGGCGTTCGTGCGCATGCGCGGTCGTACGGACGGCAGACCCGGGTACGGCTGGCTGCGTTCGCAGCGCTCCGCCGTGATCGACGGCGACGTCACGCCGCTGTGCGGCGTGGTGGCGGGCGCGATCCAGCGCTACGAGCGACTCTCCGAGAGCCTCTACGAGGCGACGATCCTCGAGGTGGCCCACTACACGCATCCGGTGACGGGCGAGCTGCTCGACTCGGTCACGATGCCGGGAACGGGTCGCAGCGTGAAGGTCCCGGCGTATCGCTTCGGGCCGATCAAGGCCCGGTTCGCGGTCGCGCACGATGAGTGGGAGGAGTTCGACCCACCGCAAGGCGGCAGCGGTGCGACCGCCTTCGTCCCGAAATCGTCCGTGCACCTGCTGCGCTCGCTCGAGCCCGCCCAGGCCGCTGGCGACCGGGTGTCGGTTCGCGCGAATGAATTCGGCCGCGTGTATCCGGATCGGGCGCGACCGCCGACGGTCTACTATCGCGAATGGATGATCTGGCAGGCCCGGGCAGCCGATCTCGCGCGCTCCGGCACCGCCTCGGTTCCCGCCGACTATGCCTACACGGCGCTGACGAGCTGGCGACCCTGGATGCAGATGGGCGACATCAAGGGCCACACGCTCGACAGCGGTCATGGTGCCAAGACGGCGGCCTGGTCCGACTGCCCGCCCGATTTCCTCGAGATGACGCGACGGCGTCACCCGGACGTGCTCGATGATCCCGAGCGCGCGTTGCGGATGCCGCCGGCATGATCCGCGCGTGGGCGCTGGCAGCGGCGTTGTACGTGGCGTCGGGTTCGGCAGTCGCGGCGAACACGCTGCGCGACTGCGCCGATTGCCCGGAGCTCGTGCGCCTGCCCGCGGGCGAGTTCACGATGGGCGCCGAGCTCGCGGAATCGAAACGGCTCGGCCTGCCGGACTTCTGGGCCACGCGTGAACAGCCGCGGCACGTCGTCAAGCTGGCGAAGCCGTTCGCGATCGCCCGCTACGAGATCACGCGCGGCGAATTCGCCCGCTTCGCGCGCGAGACGGGCTACGGACCCCCGGACGGCTGCTGGCACTTCATCGGCTCGGAGTGGGTGCTCGACCCGAAGCGCTCGTGGCGCGACGCCGGCATCGGCCAGACCGACGAGCACCCGGTAACGTGCATCAACTGGCACGACGCCCGCGCCTACATCGACTGGCTGGCGCGGCGCACCGGCCAGCCCTATCGGCTGCCGAGCGAAGCCGAATGGGAGTACGCCGCCCGCGCTGGCACCACGACGGCCTACTGGTTTGGCGACGAACCGACGCAGATCTGCCGCTACATCAATCTCGGCGACATGGACACCCGCGACCGGTTCGGCTGGGACAAGACGCGCATCAAGTACAACGAGCTCGATGACTGGAAGGGCGAGCCTTGCCGCGATGGCTTCCCGGCGATGGCGCCGGTGGCCTCGACTGCCGCGAATCCGTTCGGCGTCCACGGCCTGCTGGGCAACGCCAATGAATGGACGGCCGACTGCTGGAACGACACGCATGCGGGAGCGCCCGCTGGCGGCGAGCCGCGCCTGCTCGGCGCGGATTGCGGCCAGCGCGTCATGAAAGGACAGGGCTGGACCGCGATTGCCGCCAGCGTCCGTCCCGCATTCCGCCTGAAGATGGTCGCGACGGATCGGCGCTTCACGTTCGGATTCCGTGTCGCACGCGATCTTTGATGAGCCCGTTCTGAGCCTTGCCAGGAGCACCGTGTCTTGAACCCGAAGAACACCATCAGCCGCCGCAACCTGGTCGCGACGGCCGCGATCTCCGCTGTAGCCACCGCCCCTGCCATTGCTGCTTCGACAGCGCATCGCAGTGCCACGTCGCGGCCGGGCCAGGTCAGGTCGGAGATCCTGACCTTCGCGGACCCGGTGGAGGAGTTCCGCCAGCACCTGCGGATCGAGCGCAGCCTGGTGGAGGACGAGGGCAGCACGCTGACCTGGTACAACTGGATCGCCTTTGTCGTCGCCGAGGGCCGCGCACCGTTCCCGCTGATCCGTTTCGAAGGCATCGAATACAGCTACTACCGGCGAGTGGCGCCGATGGAGTACCGGATCCACGCGCACAATCTTTCCTATGGGCGTGACCTTCGGACAGGCGAGTTCCTCAAGGAGCTGCTGAACCCGTTGACCGGCCGCATGGTGAAGATCGAGCCGGCCACGCTGCTGACGGATCCGGGGACGCTCGCCTCGCCGAAGGGATTCCGCAACCTGATGAGTGACGGCAGGACCTGGCGGCAACCGCTGCGCGTGTTCCGCATCCAGGACGATCTGATCAAGCTGGACAGCGTTCGCACGGCGCCCCCCGATCTGCCGACCGTGCACATCGAGAACTCGTGCCAATGGGTGTCGCGGCGCCAGTACGAGGACAAGTCCATACGGTCGCTGCCGACGGAGTTCGCGGGCGTCTACATGTTCGCGTTCCCCAAGTGGCTGGAGATGGGCGATCGCAAGGGCCACATGTATGGCATGTGGGACGGCCGCAAGGTCACCGCACCCTTCGAACTTCCGACGGAGTTCCTGCGCCGCACGGAACGCGAGTTTCCGGAGCTGCTGAAGCCCCGCTGGCAGGAGTTCGAACGACCGATCCCCTTTCCGCTGTAGCAGGGTGCCGAGTTGGCGCAATGTGATACCGTTCTCGCGAATCACAGAAGCGACAGATCCCAGCAGACCGAGGAGAGATCCAATGCCGCGACGCGCCCTTTTCGTCGTCCTGGCATCCGCGCTGGCGCTCGTCTCCATCGGGCCGGCGCGCTCGGCTGACCCGGTTTTCAAAGGAAAAGTAGCGCCCACCGCGAAGGACTCAGTCCCCCATTGGCCGGATATGCCCAAGGCCCCCAAGGGCGCCCCCAATATCCTGGTCATCTTGCTTGACGACATCGGGTTTGCCGACACCAGCACCTTCGGCGGCCTGGCCGACACACCTGAACTCGATCGCATCGCGGCCCGCGGACTGCGCTACAACAACTTCAATGTAACTTCGATGTGCTCACCGACCCGAGCCGCCCTGTTGAGCGGTCGCAACCACCACCGTGTGGGCTTCGCGGCCATAACCGAATACGCGAACGGCTATCCGGGATATGACTCCTACTGGAAACAGAGCACTGCCCCGGTAGCTGAAGTGCTGCGCCGCAACGGCTACAGCACCGCTGCAATAGGCAAGTGGCACAACACCCCGGTATGGGAGATTTCGCAGGCCGGGCCATTTGATCGCTGGCCGACCGGCCTCGGCTTTGAGTTTTTTTACGGCTTCATGGGGGCCGAGGACAACCAGTGGGAACCGGCCCGCCTCTATCGCGGCACGACACCGATCGAGGCGCCGAACCGTCCCGGCGAAACCTACCACCTGACCAGGGACCTCACCGACAAGGCGATCGACTGGCTCAACGAGCATCGCTCGACCGCTGCCGACAAGCCCTATTTCCTGTATCTGGCCACCGGTGGCGTGCACACCCCGCACCACGCACCGCGCGAATGGACAGACCGTTTCAAGGGCCGCTACGACAAAGGCTGGGACGTGCTGCGCCAGGAGGTATTGGCGCGTCAAAAGCGGTTAGGCGTCGTGCCCCCCGATGCCGTCCTGACCCCGCGACCAGCGAGAATCCCGGCCTGGGAGTCGCTAAGCAAGGATGAGCGCCGCCTCTTCGCAAGGCAGATGGAAGTCTATGCCGGCTATGTTGCCTACACCGATCATGAGGTCGGACGTTTGCTGGAAGCGGTACGAAGCGGGCCCGGCGCCGATGGGAATACGCTGGTGTTCTACATCGTGGGCGACAATGGCGCATTGATCAATCGCCTGCCGGCGTATGGCGGCGATGTCACGCTGGACGAGGAGCTGGCGCGGATCGATGAGATTGGCGGTCCCGAGGTGCCCTTCAACCAGTATCAGGGTGGTTGGGGCTGGATGGGCAACACACCGTTCCAGTATGGAAAGACCATGGCCTCACATTTCGGCGGATTGCGCGCGCCGATGATCGTCAGCTGGCCGGCCAGGATCGGGACATCCGGCAGCCTGCGATCACAGTTCGCCCATGTCACCGATATCGTGCCGACCATCTATGAGGCGGTCGGCATTGCACCACCCGCTGCGCTCGACGGCGTCACCCAGCAGCCGTTCGACGGGGTCAGCCTTCTCCCGACCTTCGCCGATGCAGATGCGCCTTCGAATCACACCACGCAATATTTCGAGCTGTTGGGAAATCGGGCGATTTATCACAAGGGCTGGATGGCCTCGGCGCTCAACGCCTTCAACTCGCCCACCGGCGAGGCTGACGCTTGGGAACTGTACGATGTCGCCAGGGATTTCAGCCAGTCGCGGAATCTCGCCCTCCGTTATCCCGAAAAGCTCGCGGAACTTCAGGTGCTGTTCGATCGAGAGGCCTCGTCCAACAGCGTCTATCCAATCGGCGGCGGGGGCTTCGTCTCCGATGGCAAGCCCCTCCCGACGAAAGACAAGGTGCGTTTCGACTTCTTCCAGGGCAACGCGATGATTCCGTATGCCCAGATTCCCAACTTCAACCGTTCATTCAGTCTGGAGGCCGAAGTCATG
>JANPDV010000052.1:0-4280 GCA_031431655.1 Gammaproteobacteria bacterium
GTGCATCGCGGCCAGCCTCGCCGACTATTGTGCGCTCGATGAGCTCAAGCGCTGGGCGATCTGGCGCCTCGACGGCCAGCGCGGCACCTACAGCGTGATGCGCGACGGCACCTCGGCGTTGCCCGAGGCGATGGCGCGTGCACTCGCGAAGCCGGCCGCCCTCGGGCGCACCGTGGTCGCCATCCAGGAGGAACGGGACGGCGTGCGCGTCAGCTGTGCCGACGGCGAGGTCTGGCAGGCGCGTTACGTGATCTGCTCGATCCCGCTCGGCGTGCTGCGCCGCACGAGCCTCGACCTGCCGCTCGCCGCGAACCAGCGCAAGGCGATCGCCGAGCTGCCCTACAGCAGCCAGATCCAGGTCTACCTGCGTCCGCTGCGCCGGTTCTGGGAGGACGACGGCTTGCCGCGCAACACCTGGACCGACGGGCCGCTCGAAGTCGTGATGTGGGCGCCGTCGCACACTGCGCCGGAAGGCTACATCCACACGGCCATCAACGGCTGGCAGGCCGAGGCAGTGCGCAAGGTGCCGCCCGATCAGCGCAAGGACTACGTGCTGAAGACGCTCGCGCAGATCCGGCCGGCGACTGCGGGCGCGGTCGAGTACCTCACCTCGCATGACTTCGACACCTCGCGCTTCACGCGCGGCGCCTATTGCTATATGAAGCCCGGCCAGTACGGCGCGATCGGCGATGCGCTGCAGCGCCCTGCGGGCCGCGTGCACTTCTGCGGGGAGCACGCCTCGAACCTGTTCGCCGGCATGGAAGGGGCCTGCGAATCCGGCGAACAAGCCGTGCTCGCGCTGGCGCAGCGGCTGCAGGCCTGAAGAGTCGGTCGCGCGATTGCCCGAATGCCAGTACGGCGCGATCGGCGACGCGCCTGATGGGGCCGGGACGGCAACGATGAAGCATTCATGAAACTGATCGGTGAGTGCGCCGAATGCATTGGCATTCTGCTTTGCCGAGGAGCTATGTCTTTGGGTTATGGGCGTTTTGCCCACAGGGGGTGCAATGAAGAACAGCAGTCGCGCGCGAAAGCGTGTCATTTCCACCACAATCGGCGCCGCCGCGTTTGTGGGTTCGTGGTTACTCGCTCCGGGCGGTCTCGCCCTGGCGCAGGACGTCGCTGCCGATGCGACCGGCCTCACGGAGGTTCTCGTCACGGCCCGCAAGCGTGAGGAAACGCTGATCAACGTGCCGCTGTCGGTGCAGGCACTGTCTGCGGTCCAGCTGGAGGCCGCCGGCATCCGGGACCTCAGCAGCCTGCAGACCGTCGCCGGATTCACCTTTCCGAAGGTCGCCGGCACCGCCGCCGCCGGCCGCACGTTCGGCAGCCTGATCTTCCGCGGCCTCGCGGGCGATGGCGCCCTGCCGCAGGACGCCTCGGGTTCGCTGTTCATCGATGGCATCTATGTCTCCGGTGGTCTCTCCAGCGTCAACTTCGCCGACGTCGAACGCGTCGAGGTATTGAAGGGTCCGCAGAATGCCTACTTCGGCCGCAGTACCTTCGGCGGCCTCGTCAACCTGATCACGAGCAACCCGTCTTCCGACTTCAAGGGCAAGGTCACCGGCGAGTTCACCGATCGTGGCACCAGCAACTTCGAACTCTCCGTCGAGGGTCCGCTGTTCGGCGACAACGTCCGCGGGCGCCTGGTGGCGCTGAGCAACGACAAGGCGGGCCAGTACACCGCTTCCGACGGCGGCAAAGTCGGTGAAGAGAAGACCAAGTCGATCACCGGTACGCTGTACGCGACGCCAAGCGAGAACTTCTGGGTGCGCCTGCGTGGCCACTACCAGGAGGACGACGACGGCTCCGCCGCGATTGGCTTCATCAAGGCCCGGCCCTGCGCCGGCTTCACCTACCCCGCACAGACGCAGGGCGGCGTCGAGGTGGGGTTCCGCTTCACGCTGCCGAACGGACATTGCGGCCCCATTCCCGAACTGGACTCCGGCGATGCGCGGGTGATCGTCAACCAGAACACGGCGCTGCCGGCTTCCGCGATCGGCCCGCAGATCAGCAATACGCTCGGCGACCCGTTCCTCAGCAGCGGCCCGACCCTCGATCACATGGGCATGCGCCGCGACACGTTCCGGCTGGCCGCCCAGGCCGGCTACAGTTTTGCGAATGACTGGTCGCTGGACTTCAACGCCGGCTACAACAACTCCGACTCCGTGTCGGCCTGGGACCTCGACCGGGCCGCAGTGCTGAATTTCCAGAACATCCAGCCGTTCCTCTCCTCGGACATGACGGTCGACATGCGCCTGTCGACGGATGCGAAGAAGAAGATCCGCGGCCTGGTGGGCGCCAGTTACTTCCGGTCGACGGTCCGACTCTCGCAGATCGACCTGAATGCCATCTTCGGCGCGACGCAATACGTGCTGAACACCGGCAACTACGTCAACAACCGCTCACACGTGCCGGCCGCCTACGCCTCGATCGACTGGGACATCCTGGACACGCTGACGCTCAGCGGCGACGTGCGCTACCAGCAGGACGAGATCACCACCGTCATCCGCACTGGTGGCGCCGATGTCAAGAACGAGACCAAACAGACTATGCCCCGCGTCACACTCAGCTGGAAGCCGAACCAGGGCTCCAACTTCTACGTGACCTACGCCGAGGGCGTGCAGCCGCTGCAGCTGAACAGTGGCTTCGTCCAGGCCACGCCGGCGCAGAGGGCCTTCCTGCAGGCCCAGTTCCCGGGCATCACCGAGTACTCGATCCTGCCGACGCTGGAAAGCTTCGAGATCGGCGCGAAGCAGAGCCTGCTGGACGGTCGGCTGCAATACACCGTGGCGCTGTACGATTCGAAGTGGAAGAACCGGACGACTTTTTCCTCCGTATTCAACCCGGCATCCTGCAACGGGCCACCGCTGGTCCAGAACACGCCGCCCAACTGCCCGTTCGGCGTGGCGGGCTCCTTCCAGACGCTCGCCAACGATGCCTCCGTCAAGGGGATCGAGCTGAACGTCGATGGCTCGTTGACCGACCGCTGGACCGCCGGCGTCGCGCTGACCTACAACGACGCGACCTGGGACAAGTACTTCAACACTACGTTCGCGACCTGGATCGGCCCGGTTACGGGAACCGAACTGCCGCGCCGTTTCGACGGCACTACGCTGGCCAAGAGTCCGGACCTGGTGGCATCGCTGACTTCCACCTATCGGGCGCCGCTGGCCGGCGACTGGGAGTGGTTCGTTCGCGGCGACGTGCGCTACCAGGGCCGGATGTGGGACAGCGACGTCAACATCACGCAGAGCGACTCGTTCACGCGGGTGTTCCTGCGCAGCGGCGTGCAGAAGGACAACCTCGCCATCGAGCTCTACGCCAACAACCTGACCAACGACACCAGCTGGGACTTCATCTACCGGCTGCCCGACCTCTCCCTGGTGCCGCTGACGAGCTTCGCGACGCAGGGTATCGGCGCCTCACTGCCGTCGAAGCGGGAAATCGGCCTGCGCGCCTCGTTCAGCTTTGATTGAACCGCTGACCACTCCGGCCGTCGCCGCGACCCATAACTTCGGGTCGCGGCGACGGTTAGCCGGCATCGCGTTCGGCCGGATAGGGCTTTCGAATCGATGCAGCCTTTGACCCGCCTGCTTGTCGTCCTGGTGGCCGCGCTTACGCCGTCATTCGCTGGTGCCGCCACGCCCGCGCCGTTCTGGCAGGCCCTCGCCGGCGCCTGGGTCTCGGACGCATCCTATGTCGACCAGGACATGCAGCCGATCGTTGCGCGCTACGCGACGCTGATGCGCATCGAAACCGGCGAAGACGCAGTGGTGATCACGGAATGGAAGTTCTATCCGGACAGCGAGCTGGCGCGCGGCACGGCCGGCGGACGCCTGCCGGAGGGACGTGGCCTGGAGACCGTCACGCGTTCAGTGGGTCGTGTTGACGCTGCAGCGCCGGGACAGCTGCAGTTTGGCGCCGATCGCGGCCGCTGGATCACGGCATCGGCGGACCTTGCCACCGGCACTATCGCCGGCAAGGGCACCGCGCCGCGCTACCGCTTCGTTGCAGCTTTGTCCGGACACGACCACGCCGAATTCTCGACCTGGGGCTACGATGATGACGGCGCCCTCAAGGGTGTCGCGATCTTTCGCATGCGGCGGATCGCGCCGGCTGACGCGGAGGCGCAGCGCGAGAGGCTTCGCAACGCGTTCGCGGTCGGCCTGACGCTCGACCAGCGCGCTGCTGCGCAGCCCGTCGCGCTCGCCATCCGACAGGGCATCGCCGAAGCGGGGCGCGTGCACTGATCCGGGGGCGTGATCGCCGGACCCTTC
>JANPDV010000053.1:0-8650 GCA_031431655.1 Gammaproteobacteria bacterium
GTGTTCCGCACCTTCCACGAAGAGACCTGCGAGCCGCTGGAAAACCCTCTGACACAGGCTGTGAACCGTGTGCGGCCCATCAAGTCGATGCGCCCGATGCTGCTTATCCGCAAGGATGGCAACGAAATGTACGTCGAGAGCACGTCGGCGCCGATTCGGGACGGCACGGGCCGGATCTCGGGCGGAGTGCTGGTTTTCCACGATGTCAGCGAGAGCCGCGAGCTCAACCGGCGGCTTTCATACCACGCCAGCCACGACGTGCTGACGGGGCTGGTCAACCGGCGTGAGTTCGAGAGCCGCATCGAGCGTGCGGTCAAGAGCGCGAAGGCGCGCGAGCACGCCTATGCTTTGTGCTACATCGACCTCGACAAGTTCAAGATGGTCAATGACAGCTGCGGGCACGCAGCGGGCGACGCGCTGCTGGGCCAGGTCGGGTCGCTGCTGAAGGCCAAGGTTCGCTGGCGCGACACGCTCTCGCGCCTGGGCGGCGACGAATTCGGCGTGCTGCTCGAGAGCTGCTCGCTGGACGAAGCCCTGCGCATTGCCGAGACGCTGCGCGAGGCGGTGCGCAATTTCCGTTTCACCTGGGAAGAGCGCGTGTTCCGCCTTGGGGCGAGCATAGGCGTCGTGCCCCTGACGCCCGACAACGACGACGCTGCATCACTGCTGTCCGCCGCGGAGAGTGCCTGCCAGGCCGCCAAGGAGGGGGGCCGCAACCGCGTCCACAGCTTCGCCGAGAACGACATCGAGCTGATGCGGCGACGTCGTGAGATGCAGTGGGCCGCGCGGATCAACGCCGCGCTGGAGGAGGGCCGCTTCGAGCTGTACCGGATGATGATCCAGCCGCTGCAGCATCCCGAGACAGGCCAGCACTACGAACTGCTGCTGCGGATGAAGGACGAGAACGGGCGTATCGTCTCGCCCGACAACTTCATTGCGGCCGCTGAACGCTACGGCATCACCCCGAGCATCGATCGCTGGGTCATCGAGAATGCGTTCCGCTGGCTGGTTTCGGACTCCGACGAACGCGAGAAGCTCGCCGTCTGCGCGATCAATCTGTCTGGCCAGAGCCTTGGCGACGACAAGTTCCTGCCGTTCGTGATCGAGCAGTTCCAGCAGAGCGGACTGGACGCGAGCAAGATCTGCTTCGAGATCACCGAGACCGCGGCCGTGGCGAACTTCTCCCAGGCGAATCGCTTCATCCAGGCGCTCAAGGACCTTGGCTGCAAGTTCTCGCTGGACGACTTCGGCACGGGCCTGTCGTCCTTCGGCTACCTGAAGCACTTCCCGGTCGACTATCTGAAGATCGACGGCAGTTTCGTCCGTGAGATGCTGCGGGATCCCATCGACCGCGAGATGGTGCGCTCCATCAACGAGATCGGGCACCTGACCGGCAAGCTGACGATTGCGGAGTTTGCCGAGAACGCGGAAATCATCCAGATGCTCACCAGCATCGGCGTGGACTATGCGCAGGGCTGGGGCGTGGCGCAGCCGCAGCGTGTGCTCAAGGCGCTCGGTTCCTGAATTCGAGCCCGGGCGCCCCGGTGGCGCTTGCAGTCAGGGCGCCGCGCCGAATCGCAGGCGCATCGACAGGTCCGCCGCCTGGATGCTCTTGGTGATGCCGCCCACCGAAATGTAGTCGACGCCGGTTTCGGCGACCGCGCGGACGCGTTCCAGTGTCATGCTGCCCGAGGCCTCGATGCGGCACGGACGCGCCGCGGCGCGATTGCTCGCCACGGCAGCGCGCATGTCGTCCAGCGACAATTCGTCGAGCATGATGATGTCGGCCCCGGCCGCGAGGGCGCGTGCGAACTCGTCCAGCGACTCCGCCTCGACCTCGACCTGAAGACCCGGCGACAAACGGCGCGCCGCGGATACCGCGGCCTCGATCGAGCCGGCGGCAACGATATGGTTCTCCTTGATCAGGACCATGTCGAAAAGACCCATCCGGTGGTTGCGCGCGCCGCCGCAGCGGGTGGCGTACTTCTGCGCCCGGCGCAGCCCGGGCAGGGTCTTGCGCGTGTCGAGGATCTGACAGCCGGTGCCGCGCACGGCGTCGACAAATCGTCGGGTGGCGGTGGCGGTGGCGGAAAGCGTCTGCAGGAAGTTCAGCGCGCTGCGTTCGCCGCTCAGGACGGCACGGGCGGGGCCGGCAACGCTGCAGAGGGTTGCGCCCGGCAACACGGCGTCGCCGTCGGCGAATTGCCAGCTCACCGAGATACTGGCATCGAGTTCGCGGAACACCTGCGCGAACCAGGCGCTGCCGCAGAGCACCGCGGCCTCGCGGCACACCACGGTTCCGGAGACCCGCTGGGTGGCCGGCACGAGGGCGGCCGTGACGTCGCCAGCGCCGATGTCTTCAGCCAAGGCACGCTGAACGTCGGAGGCAATCACCTCCGACGGTGGCAGCGCGCCGCCCCCGGGACTGTCGGTCAGATCGGCAGTCCGTGACCGGCGCCACCCATGCACATCAGCATGGGGATGGACAGGATGAAGTTGGTGCGCGAGGCCAGGGTTGCGATCTTGCGGGCCTTGGCCTTCTCGTCGTCGGTTGCAGGAACCAGGCCAATGACCTTTTTCTGGTTCGGCCAGATGATGCCCCAGACGTTCAGCAGCATGATGGTGCCGAGCCAGGCGCCAATACCCATTACCAGCTGGTACTGGTTCACCGTCTCGCCACCCATGCCGAACCAAAAAGCGGCGAAATTGCGGCTTTCGGCCAGATGCCAGAAACCCGTGAACCAGGTGGCGAGGGCCGCCCACCGGAACCAGAACAGCGCGCGCGGGGCAACGTACTTGGTAATGCCTGCGCCGCCCGGGCCGCCCTTGTCGGCACCGGCGGTTGCCAGGGCCGGAATCTGCACGACGTTGAAGTAGTACAGCAGTCCGATCCAGAAGATGCCGGTGACGATGTGCGTCCAGCGCGCCAGGCCCAGGCTGTTGAACTGAATTCCGCCGACAAACAGCGCGATGATTACCGCGAGCACGACGCCCGCCATGAGCGAGTAGCGATGGTCCATCAGGATTTTTTGCATGGTGAGGCGCTCCGGGGCTGGCGTGAGGTTTGTTGTTCTGACAGCAGTCCTGCCCTAGACTGCCGACTGAGAAGGATAGGGGAGGGACCCCCATTATTCAACGTCAGATCCCCGTGCTCGACGCTGCATCGGGCACTCAGGCTGTTGCGCGGCCAATGTCACCCTGCATCAGCGTTTGTGCGCTGGATGCCGCCGGATATTGCTCTGGTTGCCTGCGTTCCAGGGACGAGATCGCCCGCTGGATGCGGATGACCGCCGCGCAGCAGTGGCAGTTGCTCGACGCCCTTGCCGGGCGTCGCATGTCTCGCGGTTTGCCCTGACAACCGCATTCGCCCAACCCACTACTGGAGATCAACCCGTGGACGTCGCAGATCGAATCAAGACCCAGCTCGCCAGCCAGCCCGTAGTGCTGTTCATGAAGGGCACTCCGGACTTCCCGCAGTGCGGATTTTCGGCCCAGACGGTTGCCGCGCTGCGTGCCTGCGGAGCGCAGTTCCATGCCGTCAATATCTTCGAGGATCCGGAGCTGCGTGAGGCATTGAAGCGCCATTCAAACTGGCCGACCTACCCACAGCTGTACCTGAACGGCGAGCTGCTTGGCGGTTGCGACATCGCGCTGGAGATGTACCGCAGCGGTGAACTGAAGAAGATCCTCGGCGAAGCGGGCGCCACCGCCTGAGAGCAACGCGGGGCTTGCGTTTTCACCTGGCCGGATCAGTCCAGTGGCAGGCCGGGTGAATCCGGGCCGCTGGCGTCTGTCGCGGGCACTTCGGCCACTGTCGCCTCGACCCAGCCCAGCTGCTGGGCGCGCTGGTCAGCCAGCAGGTAGCTGGGGCGGCATTCGTTGCAGATCCGGCAGAACAGTTCGGCTGTCTTTTCGGCATCGTAGCGGGCCGAGTGGGCTGAGCTGTTGTCCCATTCGAGGCCGCTCACGATCGCTGCCTTGGCCAGCACCGTCTGGCCGAGTGCCGCTCCTGCGAGCGTGGCGGTGTCGAAGTTGGAAAAAGGGTGGAACGGGTTGCGCTTGATCTGGGTACGTGCAACTGCCGAATTCAGAAACGACAGGTCGAACGCGGCGTTGTGTCCTACCAGGATGGCGCGCTTGCAGCCGTGACGCCTGACCTGCTCGCGCACGGCCTTGAACACGCGCGTCAGCGCGTCGGCTTCGTCCAGGGCGGGGCGCAGCGGATGATGCGGGTCGATGCCATTGACCGCCAGCGATGCGGGCTCGATGTTGGCGCCAGCGAACGGCTTGACGTGATAGGAAATCGAATCCAGCCTGTACAACGCGCCTGCAGCATCGATATCGATGATCACTGCGGCGATTTCCAGCAGGGCGTCGCGCGTGGCGTCGAAGCCGCCAGTTTCGACATCGATGGCGATCGGCAGAAACCCGCGGAAGCGGCGCGCCATGCTGAACGGTCCGGTCGCGGGGCCGGCGCTGGCGGCCGGGGGCGCTGTCGGCGGGGGGCTGTTCATGCGCTGCTTCCGCTGTCGTCCACCAGCTTCCATCGCAGCTTTTCGCCGCCGCGCAGTGGCACGAGTACGTCGTCGCCAAAAGCATAGCTCTGGGGTACGTCCCATGAGCCCCGTCGCAGCGTGATGTGCCCGGCATTGCGCTGCATGCCGTAGAAATCCGCGCCAAAGTACGCAGCGAATCCTTCCAGTTGCGGTAACGCGCCGGCGTCCTCGAACGCCTCTGCATACAACTCGATGGCCGCATGCGCCGAGTAGACGCCGGCACATCCGCACGCGGCTTCCTTCGCGCCGCGCGCATGCGGGGCGCTGTCGGTTCCGAGAAAGAACTGCGGCTGGCCGCTGATCGCCGCTTCGATCAGCGCTCGCCGGTCCGGCTCCGTCTTGAGAACCGGGAGGCAGTACAGGTGCGGTCGAATGCCCCCGCGGAACATCGCGTTGCGATTGAGCAGCAGATGCTGCGGCGTGATGGTGGCCGCCACGCTGCCAATCGCGGCGCGCACGAACTCAACCGCGCGTGCCGTCGTGATGTGCTCGAACACGACCTTGAGTCGTGGATGTCGCTCGACCAGCGGTGCAAGCACCGTGTCGATGAAGCGCGCTTCGCGATCGAAGACGTCGACTTCTTCGTCGGTGACCTCGCCGTGCACCTGCAGCACCATTCCCCGCGTTGCCATGCGCGCCAGCACGGGATCGAGGGCCGCGACGTCGGTCACCCCGGCGTCGGAATTGGTCGTGGCGCCCGATGGGTAGAGCTTGAAGCCGGACACGATGCCGCTCGCAGCGGCCCGGTCGACTTCGCCAGGGTCGGTGCGATCCGTAAGGTACAGGGTCATCAGCGGTTCGAAGTCGCTGCCCGCGGGCGCAGCGGCGAGGATGCGTTCGCGATAGGCCGCCGCCAGTGCTGTGGTAGTGACAGGCGGTCGCAGGTTTGGCATGACGATCGCGCGACGGAAGCAGCGCGCCGTGTGTCCCACCACGGCGCGCAGTGCCGCGCCGTCGCGCAGGTGCAGGTGCCTGTCGTCCGGGCGCCGCAGGCTGAGGGAGTCCGTCATGCAGCGACCGGGCGTTGCTTGATGCGCCTGGCGGGACGGGCTGGCGGCTTTCCTTTCGCTGCGCTGCGCTGCATTTCGCCCAGCGCATCGTGGTCCAGCAGCAGCGACAGTGTCCAGCGCACGCCGAAGCCGGTGATGTCGGTATTCACGTGGCCGAGACCACCGGCGCGCGTCGCGGACGTGAGGTCCACGTGCGCCCAGGCGGTGTCCTCTGGCACGAACCGGCTGAGAAAGCGCGCGGCGAGGATGTGGTCGCCCTTGCCATCGACCGCGCATTGCGCGATGTCGGCTGTCTTGCTCTCCAGGTCCGTGTCGAAGTCGTCGTCCATCGGAAAGCACAACAGGCGTTCGCCGCTGGCCTGGCCTGCGCTTTCCAGCAACGGTTGCAGCACCGCGACGCGATTGGTGAAGGCGCCGCTGATTCGCTCGGTCAGCGCCACCACGCAGCTGCCCGTCAGTGTTGCGTAATCGATCATCAGCCTCGGGCGAGTCCGGCCGGCGAGTGCCAGGGTGTCCGCCAGCGCCATGCGGCCTTCGGCGTCAGTGTGGATCACCTGGACGGTGACGCCGTTGGCGGCGTGCACCACGTCCTGCGGACGATAGGCGGTTGCGCCGATGCGGTTCTCGGTGATGGCGAGCCAGGCGTCCGCCGCGATCGGCGCGCGCAATTCCGCCAGCGCCAGCAGGCTCGCCAGCGCGACGGCGCTGCCGGCCATGTCGGTGTGCATCTCGAGCATCGAGCGATGTGACTTCAGGTTGGTGCCTCCCGTGTCGAACAGGATGCCCTTGCCTACCAGCGCGAGTTCGGGCGCCGAGCGCTTTGCTCCCTTTGGCCTCCAGGTCAGGTGCGCGATGCCCGCATCGCGATTGGCATTGCCGCTGGCAACCGCGAGAAAGGCGCCGGCGCCCGCGCGCCGCAGCGCAGGCTCACCGATCCAGCGGAAACCAAGGCCGGCCTTGCGCGCGACGGCGGCCAGGGTGCGCCGATAGGCCGCAGCGTCCAGAAGGTTTGGCGGCAGGGCGGTGAGCCAGCGCGCGAGATTCGCGGCCGCGCTGGTGGCGCGCAGGCGCGGCAGATCCAGCGAAGTTGCGCCCCAAACCGTGAGCTCGGGGCGGCGTCGCCGAGTCTTCGGGTGGGCCGGGCCGCGGTAGCGCGGCAGCTCGAATGCCGCAGCCAGCACCGCTGCGGCAACGGGCTCCAGCAGCTGGTCGGCCGATGAGGCGGGCGCAAAGGCAACGGCTGCGGTCCGCCCTGCCAGCCGCAGGGCCGGGGCGGCCTTGGTCATTCGTCCTGAAAGCGCCAACCGCTGGAATGGCGTCGCCACCGGATCGACCAGTCCCACGATGACCTGGGTCTGACTGGCGTTGTCGAGCGAGAACGCCTCGACCTGGCCGGCGCGCGGTTTGCTTCGCTTGAGCAACCGCTCCAGTTGAGCAGCACAGCCCAGCCGTCGCCAGCTGCGTCTTGGGGCGGGCAACGACAACTGGTCCGTCTGAATCACGACGAGCAGCACATCGAGCGCATTGCAGGCTGTGGTTCCAGGAATGCCAGCCCGGCCGACGACGACAGGAACGGGCTGCTGGGAAAGCACGGACACGAGCAGGGAAAGCCTTGCGTTCGGGACGGTCAAGAATGCTAGCACAGGGGGCGCGCAGCGCTAGAATGCGCGCCCAGTTCAGCGCGATGAGGCGAATTGCCCATGACCGGGATCGCGAAGGTTGGAAACAGCACGGACGACGACATCGATCCGACCGAGACCCGCGAGTGGCTCGAATCGATCGACTCCGTATTGCGCAGCCACGGCCCCGAGCGGGCGCATTTCCTGCTCGAGAGCCTGATCGATCACACCCGCCGTTCCGGCGCCTACCTGCCATTCAAGCCCAATACTGCCTACCTCAACAGCATCTCGACCGGTCAGCAGCAGGACTATCCGGGCAGTCGGGAGATGGAGCGCCGCATCGAGGCGTACATCCGCTGGAACGCCATGGCGATGGTCGTGCATGCCAATCGCATCTCATCCGAGTACGGTGGGCACCTGTCGACCTATGCGTCTGCTGCGACCCTCTACGAGGTCGGCTTCAATCACTTCTGGCGCGCCACGTCGGCAGCGCATCCCGGCGACATGATCTACGTGCAGGGTCATGCATCGCCGGGCGTCTACGCCCGCGCCTACCTTGAAGGACGGCTGACCGAAGAGCAGCTGCGTGCATTCCGCCAGGAAGCATCGGGCAAGGGGCTGTCGTCCTATCCGCATCCCTGGCTGATGCCCGAGTTCTGGCAGTTTCCAACGGTATCGATGGGCCTCGGGCCGATGCAGGCGATCTTCCAGGCCCGCTTCCAGCGCTATCTCGAAAATCGCGGGCTCGTTCCCATCTCCGATCGCAAGATCTGGGCGTTCCTCGGCGACGGCGAAATGGACGAGCCCGAGTCGATGGGCGCGCTGACCATGCCGGTGCGCGAGAAGCTCGACAACCTCATCTTCGTGATCAACTGCAACCTGCAGCGACTCGACGGGCCGGTGCGCGGCAACGGCAAGATCATCCAGGAGCTCGAAGCGGCGTTTCTAGGCGCCGGCTGGAACGTCATCAAGGTCCTGTGGGGGTCGCGCTGGGACCCGTTGCTCGCCAAGGACAACAAGGGCCTGCTGCGGCGGGTCATGGAAGACTCGGTCGACGGTGAGTACCAGAACTTCAAGGCAAAGGGTGGCGCGTACACGCGCGACCATTTCTTCGGTAAGTTCCCTGAACTCAAGGCGATGGTCGCCAACATGTCCGACGAGGAGATCTGGCGCCTCAATCGCGGCGGCCACGATCCGCTCAAGGTCTACGCCGCCTATTGGGCCGCGTCGCAGCACAAGGGCCAGCCAACCGTCATCCTCGCCAAGACCGTCAAGGGCTTTGGCCTGGGCAAGTCGGCCGAGGGCCAGATGGTGACGCACCAGCAGAAGAAGATGCCCATCGAGGCGCTGAAGCAGTTCCGCGACCGCTTCAACATACCGATCGCCGACGACAAGCTCGCCGACATCCCGTACTACAAGCCGGCCGACGACTCGCCCGAGATGAAGTACCTGCGCGAGCTTCGCG
>JANPDV010000054.1:0-14449 GCA_031431655.1 Gammaproteobacteria bacterium
GTTCATCAAGACCTGCACCTATCAGCGCGTGCTGACGGATGCGGCCTCAGCGATGGTCGGCGAGTACTGCTCGCGGCTGTGCGAGATCGAGAACTTCTCCGGCCACAAGGAGCAGGCCGACCTGCGCGTGCGGCGCTACGGCGAGCGCAAGCGGGCGTGATCGGCCTGGCTAGATGAATCCCGCGTTCGTGCGGCTCATCGCCAGCAACAGCCCGATTGCCAGCAGGACTGCCAGGCGCGCAACGCGGCGCGCCGTGTCGATGGCCGCCGGGTTGAAGCTCCGCTCGTAGTAGCGGAACAGCGAGTGCTCGCAGCCGATGCCGCGGCGGGCGGGTTGTGGGTATGACATCCTCGGCCTCGGTGCTGCTGCGCGATTACGCCGATCAGTGTCGCGCTGCAAAGGCCCGGGCGCCGTGATGCGCATCACGCCGGACCGAGGGTCCGGCGTTGATCCGCAAGCAAGGGAGGGTGCGACCGAATGCCTGCAAATGATTCCCCGGTATTCCGCCTTGACGAGTTTCCGATTCACCTGGGACTGGGGGCGACGGCCGTGCGCCAGACGCGGTTCAGCGGCATTGAGTGGTATCAGCAGTACGGTGAACGGCATGGCGGCGACGGCATCGAAGGGCCCCTGGTGTCCATGCACGGTTTCAGCCGGTCATGGGATTCCTGGGAGATGCACCCGAGCGGCGCCGAACTGGTGGTTTGCACCCAGGGGCGTATCACCTTGCACCAGGAACTCGAGGCCGGATCCTTACCGTACGGCTGGGGAACGGAGACGCGGCCGCGATAGTTCGCGCCGGCTCGAACGTCAGGCTCTACTGACCCGCTTGCCATGTACGAAACACTCGCAAATCTCGTACTGCTGCTGCACGCCGCGGTCGTGCTGTTCGTGGTCGGCGGTCTCGTGCTGGTGGTTGCAGGCAACCATGCGGGCTGGAGCTGGGTCAACCGGCTGTCCTTCAGACTGCTGCACCTCGCAGCCATCGCGACCGTGGTCGCCCAGGCCTGGCTTGGCGTCACGTGCCCACTGACCACGCTCGAGTCCTGGCTCCGAGTCCAGGCGGGTGCGGCCGCCTATCAAACGAGCTTCATCGAGTACTGGCTGCATCGGGCGCTCTTCTACGACGCCCCGGGCTGGTTGTTTACACTGGTCTACTCGCTGTTTGGACTGATGGTGGCAGCGTCATGGTGGATCTATCCGCCGCGGCGCGGCTTGCCGCAAGGTGCTGGCGCGGCCGAGGGGCGCCACGCGACTAGGCGGCCCTGACTGCAACGTCCTCCATGGCCGCTTCCAGTATGGCTAACCCTTCCGCGAGCTGTGCGTCCGGGATCGTCAGCGGCGCGAGGATCCGGATGACGTTGGAGTAGAGGCCGCATGACAGCAGGATCAGGCCACGCCGGCCGGCGGCCTGCACCAGCGCGCGGGTGAGTTCGGGGTCAGGTGCGGCGGCGCTGCGCTGCTTGACCAGTTCCATCGCCACCATCGCGCCGAGGCGGCGCACCTCGCCGACGCAGTTCCAGCGTGACTGCAGGTCGGTGAGCCGCGCGCCTATCAACTGACCGACGCGCTCGGCGCGCTCGCAGAGTCGCTCGTCCCTGATGACATCGAGCACGGCCAGGCCGGCCGCGCAGGCGAGCGGCGAGCCGGCATAGGTGCCGCCGAGCCCACCGGGAGGCACGCTGTCCCTCAGGTCGGCACGGCCGATCACGCCGGCCAGCGGCACGCCGCCGGCGACGCTCTTGGCAACCGTGATGAGATCGGGCGCGACGCCGGAATGCTCGAACGCGAACATGCGTCCGGTGCGGGCGAAGCCGGTCTGGATTTCATCCGCGATCAGCACGATGCCGTGCTGGTTGCAGATGGCGCGCAGCTTCGCCAGGAAGCCCGGCGGAGCGACGTAGAAGCCACCTTCGCCGAGCACCGGCTCGATGATGATGGCGGCAATTCGGGTGGGCTCGACGTCGGCTTTGAAGAGCGCTTCGATCGCGTGGATCGAGTCGTCCTCCGTGACACCGTGGTACGCCATGGGGAAAGGTACGTGCCACACGTCGCCGAGCAGGGGCCCGAAGCCACTCTTGTACGGCTGCACCTTGCCGGTGAGGGCGAGGGCCGCCATCGTGCGTCCGTGGAAGCCGCCGACGAAGGCAATTGCGCCGGGGCGGCCGGTGCGGTAGCGCGCGATCTTGAGCGCGTTTTCCACGGCCTCGGCGCCGGTCGTGAAGAATATGGTCTTCCAGGCGTCGGGTGGCGGAGCCAGGGCATTGAGCCGCTCCGCGAGTGCGACATAGCTCTCGTACGGCGTCACCTGGAAGCAGGCGTGCGACAGGCGGTCGAGCTGAGTCGCGATGGCCTCGCGCACCCGCGGGTGCAGGTGGCCGGTGTTGAGCACTGCGATGCCGCTGGCGAAGTCGATGTAGCGGCGACCTTCCACGTCCCAGAGCTCTGCGTTCAGTGCGCGGTCGGCGTACACCGCCAGGGAATTGCCCACGCCACGCGGCACCGCTGCGGCGCGCCGCAGCGCCAGCTCTGCATTGGTCGACATGCTGCGCTTCAGATCATCCTGTGACGGGCCAGCGGCAGCGAGCGCAGGCGTTTGCCGGTGGCCGCGTAGATGGCGTTGCACAGCGCCGGCGCCACCAGTGCGGTCGCGGGCTCACCGATACCGCCGGGAGCTTCGCCGCTGTCAATCAGGTCCACCACGATGCGCGGCACTTCCGGCAGTCGCAGGATGCGATAGGTGTCGAAATTGCCCTGGGTAACGCTGCCGCCCTTGAGGTTGATGTCGCCCCACAGCGCGGCGGACAGGCCGAATATGACGGAACCTTCGATCTGCGAATGCACGTTGAGCGGGTTCACCATCTGGCCGCAGTCCGCGGTGCAGGTGATCCGATGGATCTTGACCAGGCCCGATTCGATGGAGACTTCCACGACCTGCGCCATGTACGTGCCATAGCCTTCCATCAGCGCGAGGCCCTGGAAGTGGCCCTTGCGCACGAGGCCGAACTTCGAGGTGCGCAGCGCCGATTCGAGCACGCGCCTGTAGCGCGGCTGCTTCTCGAGCAGCCCGAGGCGGAACTCGCCCGGGTTCTTGCGGGCCGCGTAGGCCAGTTCGTCGATGAAGCTCTCGGCGACGAAGCAGTTGAGCGCATGGCTGACAGAGCGCCAGTAGCCGACATTGATGCCGATCTCATGCCGCAGGTAGTCGACCGAAATATTAGGCACGTCGTAGGGAAAGTTGACGGCGGCTTCGATCGCGAACGGGTCGACCGCCTGCGCGACCACGCCCGGGAACAGCCGCGCGGTGATCGACGGGCCCACGAGATGCAGCTTCCAGGCAGTGAGCTTGCCGTCCTTGTCGAACGCGGCCGCGGCCTGGTCGAAGGCCGGCGGTCGGTAGGCGTCGTGCCGCATGTCGTCTTCCCGGGTCCATAGCAACTTGACCGGCTTGCCTACGGCCTTGGATGCTTCCACCGCGGCGGGGACGAAATCGACTTCGAGCCGGCGACCGAATCCGCCACCGAGCAGGGTGGTATGCACACGGACCTGCTCGGGCTTGAGGCCCGCGGCCGTGGCCGCCGCCGCCTGGGCCACGCCCTGGATCTGCGTCGGTACATACAGATCGCAACCGTCCGCGGTCACGTGAGCGGTGCAGTTCTGCGGCTCGAGGGTCGCGTGCGCGAGCATGGGCAGCTCATAGTCGGAGCGGATCACGCGGCCGCCGCCGTTGGTTGCTGCCGCGATCGCCGCGTCCGCATCGCCTTCGGCGCGCGCGGACTTGCCCGCGCCGGCCGCCGCCTGTCGCAGGCCGCGGGCGATGGTGGCATTGTCGAGCTCGGCGTTTGGACCAGCGTCCCATTGGATCTTCAGGGCGTCGCGCGCCTGGCGCGCCTGCCACCAGGAGCTGGCGACGACGGCAATTCCCGAGCCCGTCGTTACTACGGCCTTGACCCCGGCCATCGTCTTCGCCGCCGCGTCGTCCACGCTCCTGACCTTGCCGCCGAGCGTGGGCGACTGCGCCAGCGCGGCGTACAACATTTCGGGCAGCTTGACGTCGATGCCGTAGACGGCCGAGCCGTCGACTTTGGACGCGCCATCGAGTCGGCGCGTGTCGCGGCCGATCAGCGTGAACTCGGAACGCGGCCTTAATTTGGGCTTGGCCGGTACCGGCAGTTTCGCGGCGGCTTCGGCGAGCGCGCCATAGCTTAGCTTCTTGCCACGCGTCGAGATCACGATGCCGTCTTCGACACGGCAACCGGCCACCGGCATGTCCCACTGCTGGCAGGCCGCAGCCACCAGCATTTCGCGCGCCTGCGCGCCGGCGATCCGCAGCTTGTCCCACGCGTCCCGCACGCTGGTGCTGCCGCCGGTGATCTGTCCGCCAACCAGCTTATTGACGTACGCATCGCCGACCGGGGCAAACTCGACGCGGATTCTCTCGAGCTTCACGCCGAGTTCTTCCGCCAGCAACATCGGCAGGGCCGTATAGACGCCCTGGCCCATTTCGGAGCGGTCGCAGACGAACGTGATGGACTCGTCGGTCGAGATCTTGAGCCACGCATTTGTCGCCGTGGTCTTGAGCGCCCCGCCTCCAGCCCCACCGCCGGACGGCCGGCTGCAGCCCGGGAGGCCAATGGCAAGGACGAGTCCGCCGGCGGCGATGGCGCCGCCGGCGCGCAGAACGGCGCGACGTGATAGCGTGGCGGAAGTGACAGGGCGTAAAGCGCCCGAGCGATTGCGAGTCATGGTCACTCTCCCTCTATGGCCACAGCGGGCCATCTGGCCGGTGGTGGAGGGGTGAGCGCAGGCCGGTCAGCCCCCGCGACACGGCAAGTGCAGACACTGGTGGCCCGGGCCCCGAAGGCCCGTGCCGTCAGGACTTCGTCGCGCCCGATGCGCCGCCGTCGGCGGCCTTGTGGATCGCCGCGCGGATGCGCTGGTAGGTGCCGCAGCGGCACAGGTTGCCCGACATGGCCGCGTCGATGTCCGCGTCCGTGGGCTTCGGTGTCTTGGCGAGCAGGGCAGCGGCGGACATGATCTGGCCGCTCTGGCAGTAGCCGCACTGGGGCACGTCCAGCTCGATCCAGGCCTTTTGTACCGGGTGGCTCCGATCCTTGGAGAGGCCTTCAATCGTGGTGACGGCCGAATCACCGACCGCGCTGACGGGCGTGACGCAGGAGCGGATCGGTTCGCCATTCAGGTGCACTGTGCACGCGCCGCACAACGACATGCCACAGCCGTACTTGGTGCCGGTCAGACCGATGGTGTCGCGCAACACCCACAGCAGCGGGGTTTCCGGATCGACGTCGACCTCGACCGTGTTGCCATTGATTTTGAGCTTGATCACAGCGGGTCTCCTGAAGAACGCGCCGGGGCAGCGCTCCGGCGCGCCACTATAAACCCGCCTGCGGGCAGGCGGATAGCGGTTCCCGCCATCGGCGTCCGCAGTCGGGTCGGTGGGGTGGGCGGCTTTGGTAGACTAGCGTGCAAATCGTGGCTCTACCGGGAAGCCGAACTTGAATGATCCGTCCACGGCGGTCTCCCAGGAGTCCGGCGTTATTCGTACCGAAGCTCTCATCATCGGGGCCGGTCCCTGCGGGCTGTTCCAGGTATTCGAGCTCGGCCTGCTTGGAATCCAGGCGCACATCGTCGACTCGCTGAAAACGCCGGGCGGCCAGTGCACCGAGCTATACCCGGACAAACCCATCTACGATATTCCCGCGCTGCCGGTCTGTGGCGCGCAGGAGCTGGTCGACCGGCTGATGAAGCAGATCGAACCCTTTAAAGCCGGGTTCCACCTCGGCGAGGAAGTCAGCGCACTGCAGCCCCAGTCTGCTGGCCGGTTTCGCGTGGCGACGGCGGCCGGCACTGTCTTTGACGCCGGCACCGTGATCATCGCAGCGGGGGTAGGCTCGTTCCAGCCCCGGCGACTGGGAGTGCCGCACTCGGAACGCTTCGAGGGCTCGCGGGTGCACTACCGGGTGCGCGGTGCCGCGGACTACCGCGGCAAGCCGCTGGCGATTTTCGGCGGCGGCGATTCGGCGCTGGACTGGGTCAACGAGTTCGGGCCGGATGCGCCGAGGTTGACGCTGGTCCACCGCCGCAGCGAGTTTCGTGCCGCACCGGCCTCCGTTGCGCGCATGCGGGAACTGCAGGCAGCCGGCAAGGTCCGATTCATCGAGGGCCTGGCCGAGCGCCTGTGGCTGGATGGCGACCGCTTCCGCGGCATCATCGTCAAGGGTGCCGACGGCGGCGAACATCCGGTCGAGGCGGAGCACGTTTTTGCGTTCTTCGGGCTGCACCCGAAGCTCGGTCCGATTGCCGAGTGGGGGCTGTCGCTGGAGAAGAAGGCACTGAAGGTCGACACTGAGAAGTTCCAGACCAGCGTGCCCGGCATCTTTGCGGTCGGCGATATCAATACCTATCCCGGCAAGAAGAAGCTGATTCTTTCGGGGTTTCATGAGGCCGCGTTGGCGGCGTTCGCCGTGCAGGCGCACCTGTATCCCGCCAAGAAGCAGTTTCTGCAGTACACGACCACCAGCCCGGTGATGCAGAAGCGCCTGGGCGTGGTCGAGGGCGCTGCCGCGGGGGCCAGCTCAGCGTCGTGATCGGCCGCGGTTTTGTCGAGTGTGTCAGTAGTTGGAAATGGACCTAGTAAATGGAGTGTGGAGACATGGATCGTTTCAAGTTGTTGAGTCTTTCGATGGTCGCCGGTTTGTGCATGGGCGCGCTGCCAGCGCTGTCGCAGGCCCCCGCCGCAAAACCCGCGGCTCCCGCGGCTGCCGGCTGCAAGCTCGAGATCGCGGGCAATGACCTCATGCAGTTCGACAAGAAGGAACTGCGCGCCAGCGCGACCTGCAAGGAGCTGGAAGTGGTGCTGAAGCACACCGGCAAGCTGCCGGTTGCTGCGATGGGCCACAACGTCGTCGTGACACGCACTGCCGACGCACAGGCGGTCAGCAACGCCGGTATCGGCGCGGGCCTGAAGAACAATCACGTGCCGGTCGGTGACAAGCGCGTCATCGGCGCTACCAAAGTGATCGGCGGCGGCGAGACGACCACGGCGAAGATCCCAATGGCGGGATTGCAGAAAGGCGGTGACTACACCTTTTTCTGCAGCTTTCCCGGGCACTTTGCCATCATGAAGGGCAAGCTGATCATCCAGTAGCCCGCCGACCCGCGCGAAGTCTTCGCAGGATGGACCGTCAGCTCGCCGATCTGCTGCAGCAGTTCGAGCTCGAACGCCTGGAGGTGAACCTGTTTCGCGGCGAGAGCCGCGACATTGGCAGCCCGCAGGTGTTCGGCGGGCAGGTGCTCGGCCAGGCGCTGATGGCAGCGTACTCGACCCTGTCCGGTCGGACGGTCCACTCCCTGCACGCCTACTTCCTGCGGCGCGGCGACTTCAACCTGCCGATCGTCTATCAGGTCGACCGCAGCCGCGACGGCCAGTCGTTTTCGTCGCGGCGCGTGGTCGCGATCCAGAACGGGGATCCGATCTTCACGTTCTCGGCGTCGTTTCAGGAGCCAGAGCCCGGGTTGAATCACCAGGCTGCGATGCCGGATGTGCCTGCGCCCGAGGCACTGCACGAAACCGGCAGGCCGCGGGCCGAGATTCTGGCGAAACTGCCGGACAAGATCCGGCGCTACATGCTGCGCGAACGGCCGTTCGAGCTGCGATACGTGGACGAGCTGGACTACCTGCACACGCGTCCGCGACCGCCGGTGCAGCAGGTCTGGTTACGGTCAGTGGACCGGCTGCCGGATGACGATCGCCTGCATCGCTGCCTGCTGGCATACGCGTCGGATTTCAACCTGCTCAGCACGGCCTGCAATCCGCACGGCGTGCACTATCTCGACGGTAATCTCATCCTTGCCAGCATCGATCATGCGATGTGGTTTCATCGTGAGTTCCGCATCGACGACTGGCTGCTTTACACAATGGACAGCCCCAGCGCCTCTGGCGCGCGCGGTTTCGTGCGCGGCAGTGTGTTCACGCGCGACGGGCGGCTGGTAGCGAGCGTGGCCCAGGAGGGGCTGATGCGCGTCGTCCACGGCCCGGACACAACCGCACCCGTTCAGCCGGCGTTGGTCGCCGGCTCGTAGATTCCAGTCTCGACGTCGAGGTCCCATCTTCTGGAGCTGCCTGTTATGTCCACTCGTATCCTGAAGCGTGTTGCTGCACTGGCCCTGGCCCTCGTACCGATGGGCACCGCCGGCATTGCGCTGGCACAGGCTCCGGCCGCCGCCGCCCCGACTGCTGCGAGCCCCGAGCTCAAGCGTGGCCGCCTGCTGTACATCCAGTGCCGTGCCTGCCATGAATTGAAGGCAGGTGAGCCGAACAAGGTCGGGCCGAACCTGCACGGCATCGTCGGCGCCAGGTCAGGCATGGTCAGTGATTTCGCCTATTCGGCCGCGTTGAAGGGCGCCAACCTGACCTGGGATCGCGCCACGCTGGATAAATGGCTGGAAAAGCCAAGTGGACTGGTGCCCGGGAATTCAATGGCCTTCGCCGGTATCTCCAGCGCCAACGATCGCGCCGCGCTGCTGGCGTACCTGGTAGCCGAGACCAAGTAGCGCCCGGGGCTGCGCGCCGCGCTAGCCCGCGCCTGGCGCCTGCAACGCGCCGGCGAACGCGCGAAACACGCTGACCGTCAGGGCGATCACGCCGCCCATTGCCAGCAGCGCAAGCAGCGGTATCGCCCACATTGCAGCGAGGCTGATGCGTTCCACGCGCGAGCGCTCTGCCTGCCAGCGGTCGAGCAGCAGCCGGTTGCGTGTTTGCGCCTTGAACGCTACGTCGAACAGATCGCCGATCACTGGCACCGAACCGCCGAACAGGTCGATCGCAATATTGCCCAGCATTCGCAGCTGGATGGTGCCTGGGACACCCATGCGCCGTGCGAGCAGGATGCCGTAGCCAGCCACCAGTGCGCCTGCGAGGTCGCCCGCGCCCGGCACCAGGCCGAGCAACGCATCCAGCCCGAAGCGAATGTCGGTTCCGGGAACGCGAAATGCCTGGTCGAACAGCACCGCCAGCCGTCGGTGCTGCTCGTCCGTGGCGACGTGCTCGCGCGGGACGTACTGCGAAGCGGGACTACTCAAAGGAACTTGCGGATCTCGGCGTCGAGCAGCGGGTTGAAACGCTTCGGGTCTTCCATCATCAGGAAGTGGCCGAGGCCGCCGACGATCACGGCGTTGAAGCGCGGCGCGATCTTGCGGATCGCGTCGACGCTGGTCGGTGACCCGAGATCCGAGTTGATGACGGTGACGGGAACGTCGAGGGCACTCATTGCTGTCTTGCCATCCCAGGCGTTCAGCGCGCGCACCGCCGGCAAGGCGACTTCGGGCGGCGCGGATGACATGTCGTCGGCGATGCGGCGGATCAGGGTCGGGTCGCTGGTCTTGGTAAAAAAGCTGGTCGTCACCATGGCGCGGGTCGAACCTATGAAATCGGCCTCGAAAGCCTTCAGACGCGCTTCGGTCTGCGCGGACGGCGGCGGCGGTCCGCCGATGCTCTTGAGCGTGTCGACGCCGATGACGCCGGCAACCCGGCCCCGCAGCATGCGGGCTGCCTCGACGGCGACCGGCCCGCCCATCGAGTGGCCCACCAGCACCACCTTCCGATACTGCGGCAGCGCGTTGACCACGGCTGCGACATCCTCGCCGAAAGCGGCCATTGACCAGTCGCTGCGATTGGCGCCGGAGCCGCCGTGCCCTGCAAGGTCGACGGTGACGACGCTGAACTTCGCCTTCAGGTCATCGAGCTGCGCGGCCCAGTAGTTGGAGTCGCAGGACCAGCCGTGGATCAGCACCACCAGTGGTTCGCCCGATCCATACAGCCGGTACTGGATATGGACCTTGCCGGCGCCCGAATCGGTGATGCGCGGGGTGCCTTCCGGGACGGCCGCCACGGCCGCTGCCGCGGTCGCTGGCGCAGCGGCGCCGCCCGCAGAAGCCGCGCCGGCGGCCGAGCCGCTGGACGCTTCGGGAACCGCCTGCGGCCGTTCGGACGAACCGCAGCCGCTCACAACGAGCGCGGTGATCGTGACCGCCGCAAGTCGAACAAGCCCAGGTGACATGGAGTCCCTTTCCAGTGCTGCAGCCGCAGCGACGTGAACATCGTTCGATTGTGCCACACGATGCCGGATCAGCAGGCATGCGCGCAGGGGCGGGCGATGAACTGACCCGGGAGAACGTTCGGGGCGTCAGTAGGTGCGCTTGGTCTCGACCAGGAACTGGACGTTCTTGATCGATGAGTCGCCATCGAGCGGCACCGCCACGTCGATATGCAGCACGTTGCCCAGCGCGGAACGGGCATTGCCCAGGCGGAGGCCGACGCCGATGTCCTTGAGCAGGCCCTGGCTGCGTGATCCGAAGGGACGGTCGCCCCAGGTTCGACCCACGTCGAGGAACGCAGCGCCGCCGACGTTGAACAGACGGAACGGGTACCAGTCGGTGAACGCGCGTTGCTCCACCGTGAACAGCCACCGTCCCTCGCCGGCCTGGTAACGCAATGGGTAGCCGCGCAGGCCGTTGTCGCCGCCCACCAGCAACTGGCGGTCGAGATCGAGATTGCGGCCTGCATCGAACGAGAACGCGGCGAAGAACAGCCGGCGTGCCGACTGTCGCCGGTAGTAGCGGGCGGCGCCGGAGATGATGGTGTCCGTGAACTTGCCGGACTCGTGACGACCAAGCAAGCCGCCCTCGAACAGCCAGGTCTGCTCGGGTGTGGGTTCGAGGCCGCGCGACACGCGGCCATTGAACACGACCGCGGTCCGATCGCCTCCGAAGGCGGAGGCTGAGACGCCCATTCGGGCGCTCGCCTGCCAGCCGAGCGAGATGTCTTCGGTACGCTCGATCAGGTCGCGGTTACGTGCCGTCCTGAACTGGTCCTCGATCCACTCGTAGCCGATCCAGGGGTAGGCGAGCGTACGGTCCGGCGGTGCGATGCGGACCGACAGGGGGTCGCGCAAAGTGTCGAAGTGACGTTCGTCACGAGTGAATCCGACTGTCCAGCGATGCACGTTGCCGTCGACGAGTCCGGGCGACCGGCCGTAGTAGACGGTCGCTCCGCGCTCCCGCGTGCGGTACTTGCCAATGACTTCGCCGAGGTCGTAGCGCGAGTCGATCCGATCGTCGTCACGCAGGAAGACTCCGCCTGCGGCCTTGGTCTGCAAAGCGTAGAAGGGGTGGTCAAGCGCAAGCTCGGCGCGGCGCCCATCGCTGTTGTCCGAGTACTGTGCATCGAGCTGCCACCAGCTGCGACCCAGGTGGCGATCGCGATAGATGAGGTCGCTGGACGTGCGGTCGACACCCTTGTTGTAGCCCAGAGACAGCTGCGTGCCGAGGCCCAGCAGGTTCAGCTCCTCGAGCTGGAAGCCGGAGGTGTTCGTGCCGCCCTTGCGTCCGAAAGACACGCCCGGATTGAGCGTCCAGACATCCTGGGTGAGGACTTCGACGTCGACCCGGCCGTCCTTGAATGCAACCGGCAGCACCTGCGCCTCGCGCAGGTAGCGGGCGCGGCGCAGGATGCGCGCCGTTTCCTCGAGCACGCGCGGGTCGTAGACGTCGCCGCTGCGGAACAGCAGCTGGTCGGCGACGGTGGCCTCACGCGTCTCGATGTGCAGGCGGTTGGCGAGGCGGAACAGCCGTGTGTCCTCCTCGGGTCGCTGCGTGTCGAAGACAGGCACGCGGCGCATGCGGATGGTGCCGATGCGCGCCCCTGCTGCGACCAGCGCTGCGTCGTCGGGCACGTCCGCCGGTCGCTTGAGCGCGGTGTCGGTGACGCGTGCGGTGACGCTGGGCAGCACCTCGAGGGACTTGGCGCCCGCGTCATCGGCCGTCGCGGCATTGCCGCACAGCGCCAGCAGGCCGAGCGCCAGCATGAGTGGTACGGCGCCGGTCAAGCTGGGGACTCCAGCGCGGCCCCAGGTATCGGGTTCCATCGTGATACAGACGGCCAAGGCCCGACTATTCCATCGCGGCACGAAACCGCGGCAAGCCCCATGCCAGCAACAGCGCAGCGACCCCGGCCGCGCTGCCGGCAACCAGGGCGGCGCTGCGCCCGACGGCCAGGTCGTTTTCGAAGAAGTACTGCGTCAGGGCCGCGGTGAGGAAAGGCGCGAGGCCGATGCCGATCAGGTTGACGAACAGCAGGTAGACGGCCGACGCCTGGGCGCGCATTGCTGGCGGCGTCAGCACGACGACGCCGGTGGCGCCTGCGCCAAACGCGAAGGCCGTAAAGAAGCCGATCGGCGCAAGGAACAGTGTCGACAGCTCGAGACTGTCGAGCAGCGTGCACGTGGCCGCGAAGGGCAGCAGGCAGATCGCTGCCGTCAGTCCGACTCGCAGCGCCGCGTCGACCTTGCCTGCGGCCCGCCAGCGATCCGTCAGCCAGCCGCCAACCAGGATGCCGACGGTGCCAAATACGGCGATCGCCGTGCCGACTCGAAGGCCGGCTTCCGACAACGGAACATGCAGCACGCGCACGAAATACTGCACGCCCCAGATCTGGAACACGTTCATTACCATGCCGAGCACGGAGAATCCCATGATCAGGGCGAAGTAGGCCTGCCAGCGCGTGGCCATGAAGCGCAGAGTGTCGGCGATCGAGGCGCGTTGCAGGTCGTTGCCGCGTCGGCGGCGCAGCGGCTCCTTCAGCGTCATTATCCACAGCGCCAGGAACACACCCGGCAGGCCGACGATCACGAAAGTGAGCTGCCAGGCGCGGATCGTACCCAGCAGCGGCAGCGTGTACTCCGGGGCGGTCGAGACGAACTGCACTACGATGCCGCCGATGATCAGCGCAAGCCCCACGCCCAGCGGCAGGCCGATGACGAAAACGGACAGGGCACGCCCGAGGCGCTTCTCCGGAAAACTGTCGCCTGCCATCGAGTAAGCCGCCGGCGACAGCACCGCCTCGCCAACCGCCACGCCGATGCGCGCCAGCGCGAGCTCGACGAAGCCGCGCGCGACGCCACACAGGCAGGTCATGGCGCTCCACACGGCTACTCCCACCGCGATGATGCTGCGGCGGTTGTAGCGGTCGATGGCCCAGGCGATCGGCACGCCGACGCCGGTGTAGAACACCGCAAAGACAAACCCGTACAGCAGGCTCATCTGCGTCTCGCTGATGCCGAGGTCCGCACGGATCGGGCCGACTAGCAGGCCGAGCACCACCCGGTCGATGAACGAGAGGATGTAGGCCAGCATCAGCACGACGACCATGTACCAGGCGGCGCCGGACGGCGGCCAGGGTGCTTCAGCCTGCTGCGGTGTATTCATCCGCCGACGATGATACGCGGTGCTCTCAAGGTGCTGCGAGGAGTTCGACTTCGTTTCCGTCGGGGTCCTCGACCAGTGCGATGACGCGTCCGCCGGACCGCAGCGCCGCCGCCTCGCGCCGGATCGGTACGCCCGCTGCGCGCAGCGCAGCGACGCATGCGGACACATCGCCGACGGCAATGCCGAGATGACCATAGGAGGTTTCGCCTGCGGCCCATGGCCCGGTGCGATCCCAGTCGTGCCGCAGTTCCACCTCCGGCTCGCTCGGCTGCGCGGCGAAGCCGATGAACACCAGCGTGTAGCGCTCGGCCGCGAACTCGATCCGGCGGCGCTCCTGCATGCCCAGCACGCCGCAGTAGAACGCCAGCGCACGAGGCAGGTCCCGCACCTGCAGCATGGTGTGTATCAGCCGCGGGCTGAAAGCGAGGATCGCGCTGGAGGTGGGGCCTGTCACGGGGCGCGGCGCAGCACCTTGCCGGGATTCATGATGCCGTTCGGATCCAGGCTGCGCTTGATCGCCCGCATCAGATCGAGCTCGACCGGGCTCGCATAGCGCTCCAGTTCCTCGACCTTCAGCCGACCGATGCCATGTTCGGCACTGAAACTGCCGGCGTGGTCGCGGACCAGATCGTGAATCGCGCGCTTGATCTCCGGTTCACGGGCCAGGAACGCGGCGCGCGCGCTGCCGGGCGCCTGGTTGATGTTGAAGTGCAGGTTGCCGTCACCCACATGGCCGTAGGCTACCAGCACCCCTTCGGGGACGTGCTCGCGCACCCAGGCACTCGCGGCAGCGTAGAACTGCGGCAGCCCCGCGATCGGCAGCGCCACGTCGTGCTTGAGGCTGGCGCCGTCCTTGCGCTGCGCCTCTGGGATGGACTCACGCAGTTTCCACAGGCCGTCGCGCTCGCGGCTGTTCTGGGCCAGCACCGCGTCGGTGATCAGCTTCGAATCCAGCGCCAGCCCGAGCGCGGCTTCGATCGCTTCGCGCAGGGGTTCGTCGCGATTCGAAGAAGTGATTTCCAGCAATGCGAAGAATGGCGAAGCGGCTGGCAGCGGGCGAACGGTGCCGGGGATGTGCTGCAGCACCAGGTCGAGCGCATTCGCCGGTATCAGTTCGAAGGAGCTGAGGCGATCGGAGGAGGCGGCGCGCAGCTGCTCGAGCAG
>JANPDV010000055.1:0-13867 GCA_031431655.1 Gammaproteobacteria bacterium
ATGTGAGCGCTACGGTGGCACTCGAACTTCGCCTGGTGGTGGCGGTGCAGGCGGCCAAGGTGGCCGGCGAAATCGACACCCGGCTGAAGACGATCGCGCGCACCGCGCGGCTGAAGGGTTTTCGCCCCGGCAAGGCGCCGCTGCCGGTGGTGCGCCAGCAGTTCGGCGGGCAGGTTCAGTCCGAGGTGGTGGGTGACCTGCTGCGCGAGTCCTTCAGCGCCGCCGTTGACGAAAAGAAGCTGCGTCCCGCCGGGGATCCGCGCATCGAGTCCGTTTCGGCGGACCCGGGCAGCGACCTGCGCTACGTCGCCGTCTTCGACGTCATGCCGGAGCTCACCGTCAAGCCGGTCGACAGCCTGCGGCTGGAGCGACCACAGGCCACCGTGCAGGACAGCGACGTGGACGCGATGCTCGAGACGATGCGCCGCCAGCGGCCAGTGTTCACGGCCGTGCAGCGCGCCGCGCGCGACACCGACCAGCTGACCATCGACTTCGAAGGCCGAATCGCCGGCGAGACGTTCCAGGGCGGCACGGGCAGTGACATCCGTTTCGTGCTCGGCGCTGGCCGCATGCTGAAGGAGTTCGAGGACGGCCTGCGTGGCGCCAACGCCGGCGACACACGCACGTTCCCGCTGTCGTTCCCCGCGGACTACGGTGGGGACGTGGCGGGCAAGACGGCTGAATTCACCGCCACCGTCAAGGCGGTGGAAGAGCAGAGCCTGCCAGCGCTCGATGACGAGTTCAGCCGTGCCTTCGGCGTGCAGGAGGGTGGTATCGAGGCGCTGCGGGGCGAAGTGCGCAAGAGCATGGAGCGCGAGCTGGCGGAAGCCACGCGCAACCGGCTGCGAGCCCAGATCATGGACAGCCTGTTCAGCGACAACCCGGTGGAGCTGCCGCGTTCGATGGTCGAGGAGCAGTTGCAGGCACTGCAGATGGACATGGGCCGGCGCATGGGTGCCCGCGAAGCCAGCCAGTTGCCGCCACGTGAGCAGTTCGAGGAGCCGGCGCGTCGCCGCGTCGCCCTGAGTCTCATCGTCGGGGAACTTCTCCGCGGCAGCGGCATCAAGCTGGACAGGGCGCGCGTGAATTCACGGCTCGCCGAGGTCGTCAGCAGCTACCCGAACGCCGACGAAGTGCGACGCCAGTACTTGCAAAATGCCGACGCGATGCGTCAGATCGAGTCTGCGACGCTGGAGGACCAGCTGATCGACTGGATCAGCGAGCGCGCGCAGGTAACGGCAAAGGCAACCACCTTCGCCGAGCTGACCGGGTTTGGACAGAATGCAGGACAAGCGGCATGAACGAAAAAGCACTGAATCTGGTTCCGATGGTGGTCGAGCAGACCGCCCGCGGCGAACGTGCGTATGACATCTACTCGCGCCTGCTGAAGGAGCGGCTGATCTTCATCGTCGGCCCGGTCGAGGACTACATGGCGAACCTCATCGTCGCCCAGCTGCTGTTCCTGGAATCCGAGAACCCCGAGAAGGACATCGCGCTGTACATCAATTCGCCCGGCGGATCGGTGTCCGCGGGCCTGGCGATCTACGACACCATGCAGTTCATCAAGCCCGATATCTCCACCATCTGCATCGGCATGGCGGCCTCCATGGGCGCCGTGTTGCTCGCCGGCGGCACCAAGGGCAAGCGCTTCATGCTGCCGAACTCGCGCGGGATGATCCACCAGCCGTCCGGTGGCACCCAGGGCCAGGCCTCGGACATAAGCATCCAGGCCAAGGAGATCCTGATCATGCGCGAGCGCCTGAACAGCATCCTGGCCCATCACACCGGCCAGAGCGTCGAACGGATCCAGGCCGATACGGAACGCGATACGTGGCTGGACTCGCAGGCCGCGGTGGCCTACGGCCTCATCGACAAGGTGCTGGACAAGCGCTCGGCCATCCTGCCCGTGGGTCCGGGCGCGCCTGCTCCCGCCCCTGCCCCTGCGCCTGTGGCCTGACCTGGCCGGCTCAAGCTCACCCGCCTTACGGGCCGCAATCGACATTCACCGGACATTGTGAACCCGAGCCGCTCACTCGGCCGTGTTTTGCCGCCAGAACAGGCACTTAGCTGAGACTTCCGTCTTTGATCGGGCAGCTTGGCCCGTGCTATAAGGTTTTGCACTCGCGACAAGGGGACCTGAGCTTCATGAGTGAAGATTCGCGCAGCCGGACCGACGACGGCAAATTGCTGTACTGCTCCTTCTGCGGCAAGAGCCAGCACGAGGTCCGCAAGCTGATCGCGGGCCCGTCCGTCTTCGTCTGCGACGAATGCGTCGAGCTGTGCAACGACATCATTCGCGAGGAGCTGGAAGACCGCGCTGAGCGCGCGCGCGACAAGCTGCCCAAGCCTACCGAGATCAAGAAAGTCCTGGACGAATACGTCATCGGCCAGGAGCGCGCCAAGAAGGTGCTCGCGGTCGCCGTCTACAACCACTACAAGCGCCTGCAGTCCCGCAGCGGCACCGCGCCGCGCGGCAAGGACGAGGTCGAACTCGCCAAGAGCAACATCCTGCTGATCGGCCCCACCGGCTGCGGCAAGACGCTGCTGGCCGAGACTCTGGCCCGGCTGCTCAACGTGCCGTTCACGATCGCGGATGCCACGACCCTCACGGAGGCGGGCTACGTCGGCGAGGACGTCGAGAACATCATCCAGAAACTGCTGCAGAAGTGCGACTACGACGTCGAGAAGGCCCAGACGGGCATCGTTTATATCGACGAAATCGACAAGATCTCGCGCAAGTCCGACAACCCGTCCATCACCCGTGACGTCTCGGGCGAGGGCGTGCAGCAGGCGCTGCTGAAGCTGATCGAAGGCACTGTCGCGTCGGTGCCGCCCCAGGGCGGTCGCAAGCACCCGCAGCAGGAGTTCCTGCAGGTCGATACCTCCAACATCCTGTTCATCTGCGGTGGCGCGTTCTCGGGACTCGAAAAGATCATCCTCAACCGCACTCAGAAGAGCGGCATCGGTTTCACCTCGGAGATCCGCGAGCAGAACTCCCGTCCGCACGGCGTCGATGTGTTCCATGACACCGAGCCGGAGGATCTGATCAAGTTCGGGCTCATCCCCGAGTTCGTCGGCCGTCTGCCGGTGGTCGCCACGCTCGAGGAGCTGGACGAAGCCGCGCTGATGTCCATCCTCATCGACCCGAAGAATGCACTCACCAAGCAGTACCGGCGCCTGTTCGACATGGAAGGGGCAGAGCTGGAGTTCCGCGACGAAGCGCTGCGGGCGATCTCGCGCAAGGCAATGCAGCGGCGCACCGGCGCCCGCGGCCTGCGCACGATTCTGGAGACCATCCTGCTCGACACCATGTACGAGCTGCCGGCGCTGCGCGGCGTGCAGAAGGTCGTCGTCGACGAGAGCGTCATCGACGGACACTCCAAGCCGTTCATCGTCTACAAGTCCGAGGCGGGCGGCGAAGAGCCGCCGGCCCGCAAGGTGTCGGGCGCGTTGAACTGACGCGCCTCCGGTGCCCTGGGGCGGCGACGCGGTGCGACCTCCCAGCTCGCCGGCCTCGCGGCCCTTGAATCCCGCGCGGACGCCCTCAGACAAGCGCTAGACTGGGTCCACCACGGGCGATCCTCGGCGTCCGCCCGGATGCCGGTTCGCCCCTCTTGCTGCGAGGGCTTGCGCGCGTGTCAGACGAATCCTCTGCTTCTGCTTCCGGCCTGAAGGTCACGGCCATCGAGAACATCCCGGTCCTGCCGTTGCGGGACGTGGTGGTGTATCCGCACATGGTGATCCCGCTGTTTGTCGGCCGTGAAAAATCCATTCACGCGCTGGATGCGGCGATGAAGGCCGACAAGCGCATCATGCTGCTGGCGCAGCGCCAGGCAGACGTGGACGACCCGAAGCCCGAGGACCTCTACGGCATCGGTACCGTGGCCACGATCCTGCAGCTGCTCAAGCTTCCGGATGGCACCGTCAAGGTGCTGGTCGAAGGCGTGGACCGCGCCGAGATCGACTCCATCCAGACCGGCGACCTGTACAAGGCCAGCGTGCGGATCGCCCCGGATATCGACAAGTACGAGGAGCGCGAGCTCGAGGTGCTGTCGCGCTCCGTCATCTCGCAGTTCGAGCAGTACGTGAAGCTCAACAAGAAGGTGCCGCCCGAGGTGCTGACCGCGCTGTCGGGCATCGAGAACGCCGGGCGCCTGGCCGACACCGTGGCTGCCCACATGTCGTTGAAGCTTGCCGACAAGCAGAAAGTGCTGGAGATCTTCGACATTCGCGCGCGCCTCGAACACATCCTGGTCGCCATCGAAGGCGAGATGGACGTGCTGCAGATCGAGAAGCGCATCCGCGGTCGCGTCAAGTCGCAGATGGAGAAGTCGCAGCGCGAGTACTACCTGAATGAGCAGATGAAGGCCATTCAGAAGGAACTCGGCGAGATGGAGGACGGCGCGAACGAGGTGCAGGAGCTGGAGAACCGCATCCAGAAGGCCGGCATGCCCAAGGAAGCGCGCGACAAGGCGACCAGCGAGCTGAACAAGCTGAAGATGATGTCGCCGATGTCAGCCGAAGCCACGGTGGTGCGAAACTACATCGACTGGCTCGCCAAGGTGCCGTGGAAGAAGCGCACCAAGGTGATGAAGGACATCGCGCGCGCCGAGAAGGTGCTGGATGAAGACCACTACGGGCTGGACAAGGTCAAGGAACGCATCGTCGAGTACCTGGCCGTGCAGCAGCGCGTGGACAAGATCAAGGGTCCTATCCTCTGCCTGGTTGGTCCGCCGGGTGTCGGCAAGACCTCGCTCGGCCAGAGCATTGCCCGCGCCACCAATCGCAAGTTCGTTCGCATGTCGCTCGGCGGCGTGCGCGACGAAGCCGAGATCCGCGGCCACCGGCGCACCTACATCGGCTCGATGCCGGGCAAGGTGGTGCAGAACATGGCCAAGACCGGCGTCTCGAACCCGCTGTTCCTGCTCGACGAAGTCGACAAGATGTCGATGGACTTCCGCGGCGACCCGTCGTCCGCGCTGCTGGAGGTGCTCGACCCGGAGCAGAACTCCTCGTTCAGCGATCACTACCTCGAGGTCGACTTCGATCTTTCGCAGGTGATGTTCGTCTGCACCGCCAACACCCTGAACATCCCTGCGCCGCTGCTGGATCGCATGGAAGTCATCCGTCTGCCGGGTTACACGGAAGACGAGAAGATGAACATCGCCAGGCGTTACCTGCTGACCAAGCAGATGAAGAACAACGGCCTGAAGGACGGCGAGCTGAAGGTGACCGACGAAGTGCTGCTCGACATCGTGCGTTACTACACGCGCGAAGCCGGCGTGCGCAGCCTGGAGCGCGAACTCGCCAAGATCTGCCGCAAGGCTGTCAAGCAGCTGCTCAGTGGCAAGAAGGGCGCCAAGGACAGCGCGGCGCTCAAGGAAGCCAGGGAAGCCAAGGAGAGCAAGGAGACGGTCAAGGAGCTGAAGGTGGTTGCCGTCAACTCCAAGAACCTCGACAAGTACCTCGGCGTGCGCCGTTTCCGCTACGGCAAGGCCGAGGACCAGAACCGCGTCGGCCAGGTCACGGGACTCGCCTGGACCGAGGTCGGCGGCGAGCTGCTGACGATCGAAGCTGCGATCGTGCCCGGCAAGGGCAAGCTGCAGCACACCGGCCAGCTCGGCGAGGTGATGCAGGAGTCGATCCAGGCCGCGATGACCGTGGTGCGCAGCCGCGCCGCCCTGCTGGGTCTGGAGCCCGAGTTCTACCAGAAGCAGGACGTGCATCTGCACATGCCCGAAGGCGCCACGCCGAAGGATGGCCCCTCGGCCGGCATCGGCATGTGCACGGCGCTGGTCAGCGCGCTTACCAAGATCCCGGTTCGTTCCGATGTTGCGATGACCGGTGAGATCACGCTGCGTGGCGAAGTGCTGCCGATCGGCGGACTGAAGGAAAAGCTGCTGGCGGCTCACCGCGGCGGCATCGACACCGTGCTGATCCCGATCGACAACGAGAAGGACCTCGCGGAGATTCCGGCCAACATCAAGGGCAAGCTGACCATCCGGCCGGTCAAGTGGATCGACGAGGTGCTGGAGATTGCGCTTGCCTCACGGCCGCAGCCGCGGCCGGATGCGGTCATCGACGCGCCCCCCGCGGTGGCTGCAGCGGCCAGCAAGGCAACCCGCCGCACGGCCCGCAAGGGTGGCAAGGTCACGCCCGCAGCACACTGAGGCACGGAGCCTCGCGGCGCACCCCGGCGGCGGCCCGACTGGCGCCGCCCGGGCCAGTCCTCTAAACTTCGCGCCCGCCTCGGCGAGGGGTGCTTAGCTCAGCGGTAGAGCGTCGCCCTTACAAGGCGAGGGTCGGGGGTTCGATCCCCTCAGCACCCACCAGGTTTGCGCGCAAGTGGAGCGGTAGTTCAGTTGGTTAGAATACCGGCCTGTCACGCCGGGGGTCGCGGGTTCGAGTCCCGTCCGCTCCGCCACTTTTCCTCGAGGGTTCTGCTGCCCCAATGCTTCAGAGAATCGGCGACGCCCTCAAGGGCAAGAAAATCCTTGCTTACCTGATCCTGATTCCACTGGTGCTGGTGTTCGCCGTCTGGGGCGCTGCCGGGGTGGTCAACATGGACTTCTTCGGAAGCGGAACCTACGCGGCCACCGTCAATGGCACCAGCATCCCTGTGCAGCGCGCCAGTGAGTTGTGGCGCGACCAGCAGTCGCGATTCCAGCAGCAGATTCCCGGCGAGATCCCCGAGGCCACGCGCAAAGCCCTGCAGGACGGCCTGCTCGAGCAGTTGATCCGCGAGACGCTGGTTTCGGAGCGCACGGCGGCTCTGGGCTACCGCGTTGGCGAGGACCGCATCAGGGCTGCGATAGAGCGCGAGGCGGCCTTCCAGGTCGATGGCAAGTACAGCGAGACGCTGGCGCTGGCGCGACTGGCGCAGGTGGGCCTGACGCCGGAGCGCTACCGTGTCGACCTGCGCACCAGCCTGCAGAACACCGAACTGCAGCGCGCGCTGCAGGTGTCCGAGTTCCTCACGCCACGCGAAGCGGGTCGTCGCCTGACACTCGAGAACGAGCAACGCGAAGTACGGTACGCGGTGTGGCCGCTTGAGAGTTTCGAAGCGCAGGTACGCGTCGAGGACGCGGCGGTCGCCGAGTTCTACGAGAAGAACAAGGCGCAGTTCCAGACCCCCGAGAGCGTCAGGCTGCAGTTCGCGGAACTGCGGCTCGCGCAGATCGCCGCGCAGACGACGGTGACGGAAGCGGACCTGCAGGGTCTTTACGCCAAGAACCGCGATCGTTATTCCGACGCCGAGAAGCGCCGTCCGCGCCACATCCTGATTGCCGTCAGCGGCGGCAACGACGCCGCGGCACTGAAGCAGGCCGAGACCGTGCTGGCCGAGGCGCGCGCCGGCAAGGACTTCGCGGCGTTGGCTCGGCAGTATTCAGCGGACAGCGGCTCAGCCTCGCAAGGCGGCGACCTGGGCTGGTCGGAGCGCACCGTGTTCGTCGGGCCGTTCGCAGACGCCGTGTTCAGCATGAAAGACGGCGAGCTGCGTGGCCCGGTGAAGACGGAGTTCGGTTACCACATCATCCGGCTCGACGGCGTGCAGGCGGCGCGCAACAAGACCTACGAAGAAGCGCGCCCCGAGCTCGACGCAGAGTACCGCCGCGACCGTGCCGCCGACGTGTTCGGTGACCGGCAGGAACAGGTGCAGCGCCGCCTGGAGCAGCCTGGCGCAGCGTTCGAAGCGCTTGCCAAGGATTTCGGCCTGACCATCGGCGAAGTGCCGGAGTTCCTGCGTAACGGGGGCGGTGCGCCGCTGGGCGCGGACCCGGGCCTCGAGGAAGTCGTGTTCGGCGACGCCGTGCTCAACCAGCGCAAGGTGGGTGGGCCGGTCGCGCTTGGCGAGGATCGCTTCGTGCTCGTCCGGGTACTCGATCATCGCAAGCCGACGCCGCGGGCGCTTGTCGAGGTGCGCGAGGACATCGTCAAGAGCCTGCGGCGCGAACGCGCGGGCGGCGCAGCACGCGCCGCTGCCGATGCAGCTGCGCGACAGCTCGAGGCCGGCGGTTCGTTCGAAGCCATCGCCAAGGCCTCGGGTGCGACGCTCGAAGCGGCACGGTTCGTCGGTCGCGGCGATCCGGCGCTGCAGGCGCAGGTGCGAGAGCTGGCGTTCAGCCTGCCGCGCCCCAAGGGCAAACCGCTGGTGCGGGCTTTGTCGCTGGACTCAGGCGGCGCCGCGGTGGTCACGCTGCTGAGCACCCGCGCGGCGCCGCCCGATGGTAACGCGCAGCTGCAGCAGCAGCTGGTGCGGGAGGCGGCGGTGCGTGCTGGTTCGGGGGATGTGGCCGGCTACGTCGGTGAGCTGCGACGCACTGCCAAGGTCAAGAAGAACGCCCAGGCGTTCGAGTAGCCGCGCGCCGACAGCTGGGCGCCGCCGGCGCCTTCCCTCGGCGGCGTGGCGCGTCTACGGGCGGTGCTACTCCGCTTCCTGCGGAAAGCTCATTCCAACGGTGTTGAAGCCGCCGTCAACGTAGAGAATTTCGCCCGTTATGCCGCCGGCGAGGTCCGAAGCGAGGAATGCTGCGGCGTTGCCGACGTCTTCCAGCGTGACATTGCGACGCAGCGGCGCAACTTCCGCCACTCGACCCAGCATCTTGCGGAACCCGGCGATGCCGGCCGCCGCCAGCGTCTTAATCGGACCGGCGGAGATGCCATTGACGCGGATGCCATCGATCCCCAGGTCGGCGGCGAGGAATCGGACATTCGCCTCGAGACTGGCCTTGGCCAGACCCATGACGTTGTACGCCGGAATCGAACGCACCGCACCAAGGTAAGACAGCGTGACGACGGACCCACGGCGGCCTCGCATCAGCGGCGCCGCGGCGCGCGTCAGCGCCGTCAGGCTGTAGCTCGAGACGTCGTGTGCGATGCCGAACGCTTCCCGAGACGTGTTGTCGACGAAGCGGCCGGCGAGCGCCTCACGCGGGGCGAACGCGACGGCGTGCACCAGGATGTCGAGGTGCCCCCAGTCCCGGGTCAACTGGCCGAACACGGCCGCGATCTGCGCGTCCGAAGTGACATCCAGCGGCAGCACGACCGTTGAACCCAGGGTGGCTGCAAGTGGTCGCACGCGCTCGGCGAACTTGTCGTTTGCGTAGGTAAAGGCGAGCTCGGCGCCCTCTCGATGCATGGCCTGGGCGATGCCCCAGGCAATCGAGCGCTCCGAAGCCACGCCCACGATCAGCGCGCGCTTGCCGGTCAGAAAGCCCATGTTCAGCGTCTCCGCGCGACCTGGATGTTCAGTGTCTGGCCCGGTCGCAGCGTTGCGCCGGCCGGGATGCCGTTCCAGCCGACGAGCTGCGCGACGGTCACCTGGTAGATGCGCGCGATTCGATAGAGCGTGTCGCCGCGTCTCACGGTATGTCGCACCGAGCGGGCCGTGCCGCTGGCGGCGCGTATCGTGGAGGGCGCGGAGCGGTCCTTGTCCGGTGCGGCGCGCGACACAACGATGCGCTTGCCCGCACGCAGGCTCTCTCCCGGCTTGATGTTGTTGAGGCGCATCAGCGTGCGCGTGTCCATGTTGTTGCGCCGCGCGATCGACCACAGCGATTCGCCGCGTCGCACGACATGTATCACCGGGCGACGCGACTTGCCACGACGCTCGCCGCCATCGAACCGTGCCGCCGCCTTCAGTACCTTGGGCGGCAGGCTCATCGACTCCACCGGGATGCGCAGATCTTCGGCCTGGGTCAGCGGAGCCTCGCCGAGGTCGTTCAGCATCCGGATGTTCAGTGCCGACGCGCCGTAGCGCTGGGCGACGGCAGTGAGCGTGTCGCCCTTGCGGACGACGTGGTGCACCACCCGCATGCGTTCGTCCGGAGTCAGCTGCCGATAGTTCTCGTGAAACAGTTCCGCCGCATCGAGCGGCAGCAGCAGGTGATGCGGGCCGCGTGGCGGCGTGGCCCAGCGGTGATAGGCCGGGTTGAGCTCAAACAGCTCCACGCTGGTGATGCCGGCGAGTTCCGCAGCCAGCTTCAGGTCGATCTGGCCATCCACGTCGACGCGCACGAAGTACGGTTCGTTGGGAATCGGGCTGAAAGAGATACCCAGTGCTTCGGGATCCGCGATCAGCCGCTTCATCGCCAGCAACTTGGGCACGTAGGCGCGGGTTTCGGACGGCAGGCGCAGCGACCAGAAATCCGCCGGCTTGCCGGCCCGCAGCGCTTCGCGCACCGCGCGACCGACGCAGTTCTCGCCGCAGTTGTAGCCGGCCACGGCCAGCAGCCAGTCGCCGTTGAACTCGTCGTGCAGGAACTGCAGGTAGTCGAGCGCGGCGCGCGTCGACTCCAGTACATCGCGGCGGCCGTCATACCACCAGTTCTGCGGCATGCCGAAGCGCTGACCCGTGCCCGGAACGAACTGCCACAGTCCCGAGGCCCGCGCCGAGGAGTAGGCGTAGGGTTCGAACGCGCTTTCGATTACCGGCAGCAAGGCGATCTCGAGCGGCATGCCGCGTCGCTCGACCTCGGCGACGATGTGGAACAGGTAGAGCTCGGCGCGGCTGAATACCCGCTCCAGATACTCCGGGCTGCGCGCATACCAGTTCAGCTGCGTGTCGATGGCGGCACGATTCGGATCGTCGAGTGCGAACCCGGTGCGGATGCGCTGCAGCAGATCGGCCTTGCGAACGGCCTCCGCTGCGCTGGGATTGCCGTTGCCGTCCGCGCTGGCGTCGTCGCCAACCGCCCGGGTTGCATTCGCCGCGGCGGGTGAGCCCTCGGCGTCGGGCCCGGTGCCTCCACTGCCGGGAACGGGCAGCAGGCTGCCGGGCATCAGCGGCGCCGACTGAGCTTCGCCATAGGGCGTCGCCTCGCCATCCTGCCCAGTGGCGGCGGGCGGCGTCGTGCTACTGGCGACGATCGCTGCGTCAGCAGCAGACAGTTCGGGAGGGGGCGCAATCCGACCCTGCCACGGCTCGGCCTCGGGCAGGCTGGCGCAGGCGCTCAGCGCCAGAATCACGAGCGCCGACAGGCAAAGCTGTGGCGCTCGAGGGAGGAAGCTTTGATCCAAGTCCGGCCCTCTGCGATGACAATCCAGGAAAACGTCCCAGGAAGCGCTCCTGGGGCAGTTACTCCGGCACGCCGCGGTTGACGCGCCCGGGCACCGTTGGCGTGAAGATCACAGCCAGCAGTGACAGGTAGCGGCCCGGGCCTCACTTAGTGCGGCGTATTTAACCGATAAGTTCCCAAAATTGCTATTGTTTGATCCATGTCTCGATACCCGTGCCGGCACTCGGCGTGAGTTCGCTGCAAGGCTGGTTTGAAACCCCGCGCGGTCAGTCGGTGCGCCGCACCGAGTCGCATGTCATGGCCGAGGCGCTGGAGGACTGCTTCGGCTGGGAGCTGATGCAGCTCGGGGTGTGGGGCGGCACGCGCGAACTGCTGGCTGCTGCCCGCACCCGTCACCAGACCGTCGTTGCCCCTGCCGAGGGGTTGGCCGGCTCGCCGGCGGCACCCCCCCGTCTCGTCGACGTGCGTGCCCGGCTGACCCAGTTGCCGATCGCCAGCGACTCCGTCGATGCCCTGCTGCTGCCCCACACCCTGGAGTTCGAAACCGACCCATACGGTGTGCTGCGCGAGGTCGACCGTGTGCTGACCGGCGAGGGCAAGCTTCTGATACTGGGCTTTCGGCCGCTCAGCGCCTGGGGTCTGCGCAGCATCGCCAGCCGGCACGGCTTTCCGCCAGGCATTCGCCGCCTGCTGCCCGAGCGTCGGGTCAGCGACTGGCTCGGCGTGCTCGGTTACGAGGTGGCCGACGCTCGGCGCTACCTATACGAACTGCCCTGGGGAGAGCCCGATGCCAACCCGCGGCTGCGCCGCAGCCTGCTCAATCCGCTGCCCGCCGGGGCCGACCTGCTGAAGGCGCGCAAGCGTGTGTTTGCGCTGCCGGCGCTGCGGCTGCGGTTGCTCGAGCGGGCACGCGCCATCGGTGGTTTGATCGAACCGTCGTCGGCGAATCGTTCGTGAGCCGGATCGAGGTGTATGCCGACGGGGCTTGCCGCGGCAACCCCGGGCCGGGCGGCTGGGCTGCCACCCTGGAGGTTGGTGAGCACTTCCGCGAGCTGTCCGGCGCAGAGACGGCGACCACCAACAACCGGATGGAGCTCACCGCGGTGATCCGCGCGCTGGAGGCGCTGAAGCGCGCCGCGCAGGTGCGGGTATTCACGGACTCGGAGTACGTGCGCCGTGGCATGGTCGAGTGGCTGCCCTCCTGGAAAGCACGCGACTGGCGCACCGCGGATCGCAAGCCGGTCAAGAACCGCGACCTGTGGGAACAGCTCGATGCGCTCGCGGCACGCCATGATGTCGAATGGCGCTGGGTCAAGGGCCACTCCGGCGTGCCGGGCAACGAGCGCGTGGACCGCCTCGCCAACGAGGCGATCGACGCGATGCTCGGCGGCACGGGCGCGCTGGGGTAGAGTTCGCGCCATGCGCCAAGTCGTGCTGGACACCGAAACCACAGGCCTCGAGGTCGACCAGGGACACCGGTTGATCGAGGTGGGCTGCGTCGAGCTCGTCAACCGGCGCCCGTCCGGGCGGGTGTTCCAGCGCTATCTCAACCCGGATCGCGACATTGCCGAAGGTGCCACGGCTGTCCATGGCATCACGCGCGCGCAGCTCGAACACGAACCGCACTTCGCCGATATCGCCGCTGACCTGCTCGAGTTCGTCGCGGGCGCCGAGGTCATCATCCACAACGCCACGTTCGACGTGGGCTTTCTCGATGCCGAGCTCGCCCGGATGGCCACGCCGCCGGTGCGCTTCGGGGATTGCTGCCGCGTGCTCGACACCCTGGCGCTGGCGCGCGAACTGCATCCCGGGCAGCGCAACAGTCTCGACGCCCTGTGCAAGCGCTACTCGGTCGACAATTCACGTCGCGAACTGCACGGCGCACTGCTCGATGCGCAGATCCTCGCGGATGTCTACCTCGCGATGACCGGCGGTCAAAGCGCCCTGGCACTCGACGACCTCTCGCGCGGCGCAGCGCGGGGGGCGGGGCAGCCGACGGCGGCGGCGCGCTCATCGCGCGGTTCACGCGTGGTGGCGGTGCTGCGGGCGGATGCTGCGGAACTGCAGGCGCACGAGGCGCTGCTGGTCAAGATCGACAAGGACAGCAGCGGAAACTGCCTGTTCCGCGCGGTCGCGCGTTGAAATCTGGGAACGACGTCGCGGGACACCCCGGACCGTCCCTGCGACAATGTGTGCCTTGCATCACATCGAAGGTGTCTCCCGGTGCTGAGTCTTCGTAACCTGCGCGTCGGCGTGATCGGTCTCGGCTATGTCGGCCTGCCCCTGGCGGTAGAGTTCGGCCGCCACTTCCGCACCGTTGGCTTCGACATCAAGCCTGCCCGGATCCGCGAGCTGCGCCGCGGGCGCGACAGTACCCTGGAGGTCAATCGCCAGGAGCTGAGCGAGGCGCGGCTGCTGGAGTTCTCCAGCCAGCTCGAGGCGCTGAAGGGCTGTGGCGTCTACATCGTCACCGTTCCTACACCAATCGACAGCTACAAGCGGCCCGACCTCACGCCGCTGGAGCGCGCCAGCGAAACGCTCGGCAAAGTGCTCAAGAAGGGCGATGTCGTCGTCTACGAGTCGACCGTGTACCCGGGCTGCACCGAAGAGATCTGCGTGCCGATCCTCGAGCGGGTGTCCGGGCTCAAGTTCAACCGGGACTTCTTTGCCGGCTACAGCCCGGAGCGCATCAATCCCGGCGACAAGCAGCATCGCCTCACGAGCATCCGCAAGGTGACCTCGGGGTCTACTACGGAGGCTGCGGAGTTCGTCGACAAGCTGTACGGCTCGATCATCAAGGCAGGTACGCACCTGGCCTCTTCGATCCGCGTCGCCGAGGCCGCCAAGGT
>JANPDV010000056.1:0-3375 GCA_031431655.1 Gammaproteobacteria bacterium
CGATGGCGCCCTGGGTCAGCATCGGGCACAGCTTGAACGCCAGGTTCGAGCTCGCCCACAACTCCTGCACCGCGGTCGCGAGCGTAGCGGGTACGCCCTGGCCGCCGTACTCCGGCTGCGCCGCCAGGGCGGGCCAGCCGCCCTCGACGAACTGCCGGTACGCGGCCTTGAAGCCTTGCGGGGTCACCACGCCTTGTGGCGTCCACTTCGAACCCTCGCGATCGCCGCTCTTGTAGAGCGGATCGAGCACGGTCTCGGCGAACCTGGCGGCCTCTTCGAGCACCGCGTCTGCGGTGTCCAGCGAGTAGTCGGCGAACTCAGCGCAGGCCTTCAGGCCGGCGTCGCCGATCAGGTCGTGCAGAACGAAACGCAGGTCCTTGAGCGGGGCTCGATACATGGCGCAATCCTTGGGTCATCGTCGCGGTCGTCGTGGTTTTCCGCGAGAATTCTAACGTGCCAGCGCGGGCACGATGTTCGCAGCGAGAAAATCTACGAGCGCGTTCACACGCCTGTCCTGCGACAGCCGCGCGGGGTAGACCGCACACAGCGGCGATTGGTTCGGCAGCGACCACTCCGCGAGCACCGGGCGCAATTTCTGCAGCGCGAGGCCTTGACGGCAGAGGAATTCCGGCAGTACGCCGATGCCCAGACCGGAGACGACGGCCGCGTGGATCAACGCCGGGTCGTTGACGGCGAGCTTGGGCCGCACGGCAACCTCGGCGCGCCGCAAGGCCCCCTGGGTCAGGCGCAGCACGAAGATCGGCCCGTCGCCGGTATCGGGCGTGAGCAGCGAGTGGGCTTCCAGCTCCTCCGGCTTCGTCGGAGCGGGATTGCGCGCCAGGTAGGCGGAGGTCGCACACAGCACCGTCGGCGGCGCGCCGAGTTCGCGCGCGATGTGATCCGGTGATGACGGTACCGCTTCGGCGCGCACCACCACGTCGAACTCGCCCGACCCGCCGTCGCCCAGCTCCACTTCGAGCGGGATATCGGGGAAGGATTCGAGGAAACGAGGTACCAACGGACCCAGCAGTACCCGGCCGTACGCGGTGTCCGCGAGCACCCGCAGTGGCCCCTCGCGCCGCGTCGTCAGCTCAGCGGCCCGCTGGCGGACCCGCTCGACTGACTCGAGGATCGACCGGCAATGCGGCAGCAGTTGCGTGCCCGCAGCGGTCAGCTTGATGCGCCGGGTGGTACGCGTGAGCAGTTGCACGCCCAGCTCGCGTTCGATGTCGGCGACCGCACGGCTGACCGCCGCCTTGGGCACCTTGAGCGCCCGCGCCGCCGCCGAAAAGCCATTGAGATCAACGACCTTGGCAAACGTCGCCAGATGCGCCGGCGACCAGATCAAGCTGTTTTCAGACACGTTGTGAGCCTCCAGTGACGGATTGTTCCATATGTGACCCAAAATTGGTATGTTTCGCACGCTCCTCCCGCCGGATCCAGAGGGCCCCCATGCTCGCCAAGGCCCTCGCTCCCGCCGCCGCGGTCCTGCTCGCCTCGCTCAGCGCGCCGCGCTATGCGCCCGCATGCAGGATCCGGCGCGCGGCGCCGATGGCAAGCCGATCAACGTGACGGTGCGGCAGTACGACGAACTGTTCGTCACCTCCAGCGAGGTGCCACTGTTCTACGAGAACCCCCTGACCGGCGACTACCAGGACTATGTCGGCGGCAGGTACCACGCGATGGAAATCTTCAACGCGACCGGCCATTCGTCGTTCGACACGGCGCGCATTCCAGCGAAGCTGATGCAAATTCTGGAAACGCGCTACCCTGCCTACCTCACGCCACCGCGGAGCGATTCCATGTCCCTGACGATGTATTCCATTACGGTAGGCCAGTTCGCGCCCATGCTGCAGAACCTCGGCAAGATCCTCGACAAGGCCAGCGCTTTTGCCGAGACGAAGAAGCTGGAAGCCGGCGTGATCGAGAACCTGCGCATTGCGCCGGACATGCTGAACTTCATCAAGCAGATCCAGCTGTCCTGCGACTTCGCCAAGAACAGCACCGCGCGGCTCGCGGGCATCGAGGCGCCGAAGTTCGAGGACAACGAAACCACGCTGGCGCAGCTGAAGGCGCGTGTCGCCAGGACGATCGAGTGGCTGCACACCATCAAGGCGGACCAGCTCAACGGCGCCGAGACGCGGCAGATCATCGTGCCGCTGCGCACGCGGACCCTGGACATGCAGGGCCTGGCGTTCCTGCAGAAATGGGCGCTGCCCAACTTCTACTTCCACGTGACGACGGCGTACGCGCTGCTGCGCCAGGCCGGCGTCGACGTCGGCAAGGCGGACTATCTGGGCCCTACCTGAAGCTGCGGCATGCGGGCCCGTAGCGGCCCGCCCCGGCAGGAACTGTGGGCAAGACTCACGAAGCGATCGACCCGAAGCTCGCGGCCTGGATCGGCGAGCAGAAGCTGTTTTTCGTGGCCACCGCGCCGCTCGCGGCCGACGGCCACGTCAACTGCTCGCCGAAGGGCGGCGACAGCCTGCGGGTGCTTGGGCCGCGGCAGGTCGCGTGGCTCGATGGCGCGGGCTCCGGCATCGAGACCGTCGCTCATCTGCGCGACAACGGCCGCATCGTCGTGATGTTCTGCGCCTTCCAGGGCGCGCCGCGCATCGTGCGGCTGCACGGGCGTGGCACGGTCGTCGATCCGACGCACGCCGGTTTCGCCGGCCTGCTGGCGCGTTTTGCGCCGCAGCCGTCGGTGCGGTCGATCATCCGGATCGAGGTACAGCGCGTGTCGGATTCCTGCGGCTACGGCGTGCCGTTGATGGACTTCCGGGCCGAGCGCCCGGACTCGGTCAACTACGTCGCCAGGGCCAGCGATGCCACGCTGCAGCGCTACCTGCGGGATCACAACCAGCGCAGCATCGACGGGCTGCCGGCACTGACGCCTGCGGAAATCGCCGGCGCGGTATTCCAGCGCGGCGACTAGCCCCACGGGACCTCAGATGAAGCAGCGAAAACTCGGCCGCGAGGGCCTGCAGGTCTCGGCCCTGGGGCTCGGCACGATGGGCATCACCGGAGTCGCCGGCATGCCGGATATGTATGGCGTAGCCGACGAGGCCGAAGGCATTGAGACCATTCGCCGCGCACTCGATCTCGGTGTGACGTTCTTCGACACCGCCGAAGTCTATGGCCCGTGGCGCAACGAGGAGATCCTCGGCCGCGCGCTCGCGGGACGGCGTCACGACGCAATGATCGCCACCAAGTTCGGCTTCCGCCTCAGCCCGGAAGGGCGGATGACGGGGCAGGACTCCAGCCCCGCGAACGTGCGGCGCGCGCTCGAGGGCTGCCTGCAGCGGCTCGGCACCGACCATGTCGACCTCTGGTACCAGCACCGCATCGATCGCAACGTACCGATCGAGGAGACGG
>JANPDV010000057.1:0-2760 GCA_031431655.1 Gammaproteobacteria bacterium
CTCCGTTTCGGACGCGCGCATGCTCGAGTGGTACCCCCCGTTCCTGAGGATGCGGATCAAGGTGCTCGAGATGTCGAATGACTGGCGCACCGAGCGCATCCGCCTGCCCCTCAACCTGATCTCCCGCAACCCCGGCGGCGTCATGTTCGGTGGCTTCCAGGCCGCCCTGGCGGACCCCATCGCCGCGCTGGCCTGTGCGCGCGTATTCCCCGGCTACGCAGCGTGGACCCGCAGCATGTCGGTCGAGTTCGATGTTGGCGGCCGCACGGACCTCGAGCTGCGCTTCCAGTTTCCGCCGGAGCTCGAGGCAACGATCCGCGCGGATCTCGCCCGCGACGGCCGCGCGACCCCCCAGTTCGAGTACGGATTCTTCCTGACCGACGGCACCCGCTGCACGCGGATTCTCAACACCGTGGCGATCCGCCCGCGCGGCTACAAGAAGGCCACGACACCGCCCGCGCCGACCGAAGGTCTCGGCTGAGACGATCCGACGCGAGCACCCAGCCTCAGCCCAGCAGCCGGTCCAGCGGACTCATCGTGCCCGAGCCCGCGCGTCCCGCGACATGCGTGTAGATCATGGTCGTGCTCACATCCGAGTGGCCCAGCAACTCCTGGATTGTGCGGATGTCTGCGCCAGACTGCAGCAGGTGCGTCGCAAACGAGTGGCGCAGCGTGTGCGGAGTGGCAGGCTGCTCGATCCCTGCAGAGCGCACCGCAGCCTTGAAGGCCCGCTGGACGCGAGCCAGATGATGGTGGTGCCGAACCGGCGCACCCGGGTACTTGCGAGCCAACGCGAACGGCAACGACACTCCGGCCGCGCGTGCGGCCCGGTCCGCTTCGAAAATGGCATGCGACCGCTGCCGCTGTACCTCAAGGTGAGGGACGAGCTTGTCCGCGATCATCACCGTCCGATCCTTCTGTCCCTTGCCAGCACGCACGACCAGGCCCCGACGCGGAAGATCCAGGTCCTTGATGCGGATCGCCACCGCTTCACCCACCCGCAGGCCAGAGCCATACATCAGCGCAGCCAGCAGCCAGTTTTCGCCGTTGAGGTGCGCGAGCACCCGCTGCACCTCGACGGGGGAGAGCACCACCGGCAGCCGCTCCGGCTTGCGCGCCCGGGTAACGTTGTCGAGCCAGGGCAACATTCCCGGCTTTCCGTCACCATCGATCAGCACATCGCGATAAAGGAAGAGCAGGGCGCTCAGCGCCTGGTTCTGCGTCGAAGCCGCGACACGCCCCTGCGTCGCGAGCGAGGAGAGGAAGGCCTCAACATGCGCCCGCCCCAACTCCCGCGGGTGTCGTCTGCCGTGGAAGCGGATGTAGCGCCGAACCCAATGAAGGTAGGCCTTCTCTGTGCTGTACGAAAGGTGACGGGCTCGGACGCGGTCCCTGATGTGTTGCAGCAGCCCACCGCCCTCGATTCCTGGCATCCAGTGAATGTCGCTGGGAATCGACCTGACTTGCCAGCCCAGAATCAGTCGGATCAGGGGTCATTAAGCACTTGAGGGACCAGCGAAACCCACGACAGTCACCGGCTCCAAGTTGGGAAGCCGAAAGAGTTACCCAGGGCATTGATTCGCCGCGGCAGTCCGCCCTAGCCCGCCGAATGGGATTGGGGATATTCTGGGAGCGAACTTGAACGTTATCGTGACGAGGGCTTTGTGGAATCAATGACGTGCCCGCGTTCGGCCAGCTTATCCGACGTTAATGGCGCGAACGGTTGCGTCACTTATGTCGTTCATTAGTTATGCCGCAGTGACACGCAGCGCGAGCGCGAATGAGCTCTAGTCGTAGCCCCGCCATCGTGTCCACCATATTGCGCGCTTGCGCGGTGGTTTCGCTCGTCCTCGCGCCGCTCAGTTGTGTTGCAACCCCTGAGCCCGTTTCGATTCAAAGGGTCAAGCTCACGAGCGGCGGAGAGTCGTGTCTCTTCGGCGAGCGACAGTGGCGCTGCGATGACTTGCTGAAGCAGTTGACTAGACGACCGCGGTACTTCCGACTGGATAGCGCGTTCTTGGTCCTTGCCGACGCGACCGTAGGCAATGCGCAACGGCTCGGCTTCGTCCGAGGCCTTCAATCCGCGGGCGTTAGAGGACGAATCGTGTATGAGCCGCTTCTAAATGCCTCGGACTAGCCGTGCGCAAACTGCGGCATAACATCAGGTTGGAGCGGACGGTGAAGCATAAAGTGCAAAGCGCTGCTTGTAGCGTCCGAGCTCGTCGCAGGCACGGAGCCTGCTCCTCGCTGCGTGCCGCCGCTCAACCAGGGCGTTAGGCGTCAGGTCGTGCGCGTCGCAGTGCTCGGCAATTCAGGATCCGGCAAGTCCACGCTAGCGCGGTGGCTGGCGGAGCGCTCCGGCGCCGCGATGCTCGATCTAGACACGATTGCGTGGGTGCCTGGCCAGATCGCGGCCGAACGAGCCACGACGGAGGCGAAAGCGCTGGTGCGCGCATTCTGCGAGGCTTCGGAGGACTGGATAGTGGAGGGTTGCTATGCGCAGTTGACGCAGGCGGCTCTGGATCATCGGCCGCTGCTGCTGTTTATGAACCCGGGCCTGGCGCAGTGCCTGGAGAACTGCCGCTCACGACCTTGGGAGCCGCACAAGTACGCTTCGAAAAAGGAACAAGACGAGCGGCTGGACTTCCTCCTGACGTGGGTCGCAGACTACTACACGAGAAGCGGCGACCTCTCGTATGCAGAGCACAGCGCCTGCTTCGAGTCGTACTCAGGGCCGAAGCGCGAGATCCGAGGCACGCC
>JANPDV010000058.1:0-4707 GCA_031431655.1 Gammaproteobacteria bacterium
GGATGCGTCGGCCAGGCGCGCCGGTCGATGATGCTGCCGCGCAGCGCCAGCTCGACGGAGCGCGGATCACGCTGGGCCTCGGGCGACATGTCCCGCCGACCTTCGTGATCGACGAGCGGGACTTTCAGACGCCGCGCCACATCCTGCATGCGTCCGTAACCGCCGAGGATGCTGTCGCCACCCATCTCCGGAGCGCCTTCGACGCTGCGCAGGCTCTCGACCCGCCCACCGACGCGCGCGCGGCCCTCGAGCACGCGGCAGCGCAACCCCTGCTCCTCCAGCAGCAGCGCGGCATTCAGGCCCGACAACCCCGCGCCGATCACGATGACATCGAGGCCGGCGCCGGCAGCCCGCACGCGCCCCGGGAGTGCGCCCGCACCGGCGAGCGCCAGCGCACCCTGCAGCACCGTGCGCCGTGAGATCGCCGCGGCCTGCGCCGCGCCTGGCGCGCCGCGCGCGGCCCTAGATCTGGATGTGTTCGCCATCGATCTGCTTCTGGTCAGCGAGCCGGGCAGGGGCCGCCGCGGGCGCGGCGGTTGCGGCCGAATAGATTCGCGCCTGGCGCACTGCGTCGCCCTGCTGCACCTGCGGCCTGACAAAGATGCCGCGCTCGTAGTAGCTCGCGAGCACGCGCTTGAGGGGACCGAATCCTACGTAGGGATTCTTGAGCGGGTCGTTGCCCCAGAGGTTGTTGGGCAAGCCGACGTCGGCCTCGTACGCGGCTGCATAGGCGATCGGGTCGTCCCAGAGGGCAAGATTCGCCTGCGGATTCGCGCGTGCCCTCTGCAGCGCCCTGAGATCGATCGTACCCTTGAGCACGCAGGGGCCGGCCGTGTCGGCCACGCCCTGCACCGAACCGTCGAAGTTGATCAGCCGCGAGTAGCCGCGCATCTGCACCGTGTGCGGGTCCGGCGATTCCGGATCGAAGTGCTCGCCGCCCGGCATCGCCGAGAGCACGTACGCCGTGTTCTCGAACGCCCGCGTCGCGCGCGCAGAATCCCAGCCCCGGCGGCCCGATCCATGCCCCTCGGACGAAGGATGGATAATCAGCTCGGCGCCGAACCGCGTCAGCATCCGCGCCACTTCCGGATGCGCCTGGTCGAAGCAGACCATCGTCCCCAGCCGGCCGATCGGCGTATTGGCGACCGGGAACAGATGCTCGTAGCCGTACAGATCGAGATAGCGGTCGTAGACGCTCGACGGCGTGGTGTCCGGCAGGGAACCCCAGACATCGGCGCACTGGATCTTGCGGTAGCGATGGATCAGTTCACCGGTGTCGCTGATGATGAACGCCGAGTTGAACACGTGCCCGGGCAGCCGATCGTCGAGCTCGAACGAAGAGCCGGAAACATAGGTGCGCTTGCGCAGCGCGAAGTCCTGCAGCAGCTCCATCTCGGGCCCGGGATAACGGATCGCGAGGCGCTGCAGCGTGATCGGCGAGCGGTAGCCGTGTCCTCCCTGGCCGTGCATGAAGAACTCGCCGAAAACGACCAGCTTGCTGATCGGGTTGGACGCAAGCCGGCCGGCAAGCTTCAGCGCAGCCTGGATGTTCTGCAGGCGAACGGCGACCACGTCCGACTCGCGCTGGATGATCTTCTGCACGGTCTGCGTGAGGATCACGTCGTACTGGTCCATGAACCCCGCGGGGCGCGCGGGTACGGTCTGCGCATCGAGCCGCCGCCGCGCCTCGCCGATCCACTCCACGCGGGTCCGCGGCGACGTCGCGGGCGCCGGTTGCCGCGCCGCGAGGCGTCGGTAGCCCTCCGCATAGAGCTTGGCGCGCAAGTGCAGCGGCTGCACCGGAACGATCGCATCGCGACGCCGGCGCAGCAGCTCGATGTCGACATCGGCGATCAGCAGGTCCTCGCCGTGGGCGCCGCATTTCTCGACGCCGAGCGGATCGATCAGCGCGCTCGCCGTGGGGCCGATCCGCGACCGGTCCGTGTGCGTGCTGCGCACGGCGCTCGCCGTCGCCACGAAGGCGTGGTTCTCCCAGGCGCGGGCGATGCGCGCGTTGCGCCGCGCATCGAACAGCGGGTCGTTGAACTCGTGCGCCGGATTGAGCAGCAGCTCGCCGCCGGCGAACGTCGCGGCGCGCACCAGCTGCGGGAAAAGGATGTCCTCCCCGGGCAGCACGACGACCTGCCCGAGCGGCGTCACGCAGGCCGCGTACGCAACCGGCTCGCCCATCGGACTCGTTGCCCCGTCGACGAACCCCTGCACGAGATCCGGTGAAAACTTGGGCGTCGCGGCCAGCAGCTCGCCAGAGTCCCCGATGACGAATCCGGTCGTGACCGACGTGCCGGATTTCGCGGCGCTGACGCGCAGCGCCCCGGCAATGAACAGGCGGCCGGCGCGCGCTATGGGCGCCACCGCGGCGACGAACTGCTGCAGAGTGCCGGCGGATTCGGTTGCTGACGACAACGGCAACAGCAGCAGCGGCACCGGGGCCGGATCGATCAGGGCGCGCGCGTAGTACGTGCGGGCTGCCTCGGCGACCAGCGCGGCGAGATCGTCGATGCCGTGCGCGCTCCAGTCACGCTGGGAAATGATGAGCATGGCAGTTACACCGGCGCCCGCAGCCAGTCGCGGATTTCCGGACGATGCTTCCACAGTTCACGCAGGTAGTTCTCCGGCAGCGTCTCGACGGATTTCGCCTTGATGCCGGACGCATGCCACACCGACAGGCCTTTGTCCGGCGGCATGCCGAGGAACTTGCGGAATCCCATCATGAAGGTGGAGTTGAAGCTCATCTCCAGCCGCGGGGCATCGAACTTGCGTGCCGCGCGGCGATCCAGCCAGTGGGTTGCGTACTCCCCCGTCGGCGCGGGTGTGTTCGCCGGGCGATCCTTGTTGCCCGCCATGAGGACCGTATTTTCATGCGCGGCCCAGACCAGGTGGATCAGGCCTTCGAACCCGTTCTTGATGCCGGTCTCGGTGATGCCCCGGTCGGTGAGCCGCGCCACGGTTTCCGTCGAGCCAATGTTAGGCTCGACCACCACGTCCTCCGAGGTGAACGGGTTGCGCCAGCGCTTGCCGGACAGCGGCTCGTTGGTTTCCGGGTCGTTGAACGATGTGAACAGGCGATACTGGATTTCGCATTCACGCGGTCCACGGCGGATCAGGCGCTTCATTTCGCAGCCCTCGAGCCGGAACAGGATCGTCGGCTGGTGACCGGGAACGACGCCCATGTAGACCCCGCGCCACCATTGCGGCGACACGCGCCCGGAAAGATCGCCCGTCGTCCGCAGGAAGTTCTCGAAGCACTTCTGCGGATCCTTCATCCATTCGTCCTCGGGGCCAGGCGCCGCGGCCGCACCGGTCGCATCGGCGAGGGCGAGCCCAGGCGCCAGCATCGCTCCCGCGAGCAGGCCACCGGCGCCGCCCAGCAACTGGCGTCGCAGCGTCAGGGGCAGTTCCATCGGATCGTTGGTCGGCAACATCGGGCGGTACCTCGGGAATGATTGTCGCTTCAATCGGTGACGGTGCGGAAGCCATGCGCCGTGCGGTCGATCCGCACGCAGGTGGGCGTGGGGAAATGCGCCGGTATCAACAACGCGGACGAGTCGGCCAGTTCCCCCAGCAGTTTGAGCCGACTGGCCACGGCCTGCGATGGCTGCTCGCAGAACCGCGAGTACCAGTCCGGCCGGTCGACCTGGATCGGATGATGCACCACGTCGCCGATCAACCAGGCGGTGGAGTGCCCATCGAACAGGCGGATCATCACCGTACCGGGCGTATGCCCCGGCGCCGGATGGAGGGTGACCCCCGGCGCCACCTCCTGGTGCTCATCGACGATCTCGGCGAGACCCGCGTCGAGGATCGGCTGGACGCTGTCTGCCCACATCCCGTGATGGATGCCGGCGCCCTCGGCCTGCATCCGGCTCCGGAAATGATCCAGTTCGCGCCGCGCAAACAGGTAGCGCGCCCGCGGGAACGTGGGCACCCAACGTTCCTTCTCCAGCCGCGTGTTCCAGCCGATGTGATCCGCGTGCAGGTGTGTGCACAGCACCAGGTCGATGTCCTGCGGACGCACCCCGAGCGCCGCCAGGTCCGCGATGAACCGGCCGCTGCGCGCGTTCCACTCGGGCACCGCCGGACGCGGCTTGTCGTTGCCGAGGCAGGTGTCGACGAGGATCGTGTGGGTGGGCGTGCGCACCAGCAGTGCATGGAACGACATGATCAGCAGCTTGCGCTGCAGGTCGTAGAAACGCGGGTCATGGCAGGTGGAACAGGCGAGCACGTCCGGCTCGGTGGCCAGCGGGAACAGATGCTCCGCCGACCGGAAGGGCCCCTCGAACTCGATGATGCGATCGATCCGGAATGGCCCGGCCAGCGCTCGCGAACTCACAGACATCTGGCTACACCTCGCTCCCGATCATCGGGCATGGCGCGCCGGCCTCCTTGGCCGGATCGGCCCAATTTCACTCTGTGAAATCATCCCAGTGTCGCGAGCACCTATGCTCCGTCGATGAACGCGCAACGGCAGATCCTCATCATGACGCTTCTCGTGTCATCAGCAGCGGCCAGTCACGCGGCCGACAACCCCGGCATCCGTTACTCGTCGGTCACTTCCACCGACGGTGTCGTGCTCAGCGTCGGTGAAACCGGCCCGCGGGATGCACCATCGGTGCTGTTCCTGCATGGCATCGGACAATCGCAGGCCAGCTGGCGCCGACAGCTGGAAAGCCCGCTCGCGCAGCGCCT
>JANPDV010000059.1:0-10096 GCA_031431655.1 Gammaproteobacteria bacterium
CATTGAACGCGGGAATCCAGGCCAGCTTCTCGACGAACTGGAACTCGGCGGTTGCGCCGTCGAAGACGAGCGCCACCGGCAACGACAGCAACAGAGTGGCGACTGACACCGCCAGCGCCAGCCAGCGCGCAGCGGTAACCCGTCGTTCGCCAAGGGCAAGCACGGCCAGGCCACCGAAGATCGGCAGCCAGATCAGCGCGGACAGAACACCGAATCCCTGCATGGTCGCTGCGATACCTTCTGTGGCCTGGTCGTGCTGCGCGAGGCGGCGTCAGCCCCGGTACAGCGACCAGCCCAGCAGCACTGCCAGACCAATCACCATCCAGAACGCGTACGAATAGAGGAAGCCAGTCTGCAGACGGCGCGACATCGCCGCGAACGTACCGACGATGCCGGCGGACCCGTTGACGACACCGTCGTCGATCAGGAACTGGTCGCCGCCCTTCCAGAACCAGCGACCAAGGCCGCGGCTGCCTGCCGCCAGCACGTTCTCGTTGAACCAGTCGAAAAAGTACTTGTTGTCGAGCACGACGCGCAGCGGCGCAAATACGCGCCCCGCTGAATCACCGAGCGCCGGCGACTTCAGGAACAGCAGCCAGGCGACCAGTACACCCGAGAGAGCGAGCCAGAACGGCGGGTGCGATGCGGCGTGCAGCGCGAATGCAAACCAGCCGGGGTACTCGCGCCCCAGTTCAGCGACGACGTCGTTGCGCTCAAGCACCTGGATGGAACTGCCGAAGGCACCCCCGAACAGCATGGGACCGACGGTGATCGCGCCGATGACCACCGACGGGACCGCGAGCATCAGCAAAGGCACGGTGACCACGGCAGGGCTCTCGTGGGGCGGACCATGGTCAGCCGCATGCCCATGATCATCGTGCGAATGGTCGTGATTCGCCGCCGCCTCCCAGCGCGGGGCGCCGTGGAACGTCATGAAGATCATCCGGAACGTGTACAGCGCGGTGACGAACACGCCGATGGTTACACACCAGTACGCATAGGTTGCGCCCCAGCGGTGCGACTCGTGAACGGCCTCGATGATGAAGTCCTTGGAATAGAACCCGGAGAAGAACGGCGTGCCGATCAACGCCAGCGCGCCGATCCAGCTGGTGATCGCCGTAATCGGCATGACCTTGAAGAGCCCGCCCACCCGGCGCAGGTCCTGCTGATGATGCGTGCCGATGATCACCGAACCCGCCGTCAGGAACAGCAGCGCCTTGAAGAAGGCATGTGTCATCAGGTGGAACATGGCAACGCTGTAGGCCGACACGCCCAGCGCCACCGTCATGTAGCCAAGCTGAGACAGCGTGGAATACGCCACGACCCGCTTGATGTCGTTGTTGACGATGCCGAGAAAGCCCATGAACAGGGCTGTCGTCGCGCCGATGACCAGCACGAACGACAGCGCGGTCTCGGAATGTTCGAAGATCGGCGACATCCGCGCGACCATGAAGATGCCGGCGGTCACCATGGTGGCCGCGTGGATCAACGCCGAAATTGGCGTAGGGCCCTCCATCGAATCGGGCAACCATACATGCAGTGGCACCTGGGCGGACTTGCCCATCGCACCGATGAACAGCCCGATGCAGATCAGCGTGAGCGCCGAAACGGACCAGGTGTCGGTCAGCGCGAACTGCGCGCCCTCGAGATTCGGCGCCAGCGCGAAGGCGTCCCTGTAATCCAGCGAACCGGTGTAGTAGACGAGCGCGGCAATGCCTATCACGAAGCCGAAGTCGCCCACCCGGTTCACCAGGAACGCCTTCATGTTGGCGAAGATCGCCGACGGCCGGGTGTACCAGAACCCGATCAGCAGGTAGGACACGACGCCTACTGCTTCCCAGCCGAAGAACAGCTGCAGGAAGTTGTTGGACATCACCAGCATCAGCATCGAAAAGGTGAACAGCGAGATGTAGGCGAAAAACCGCTGGTAACCAGGGTCGTCATGCATGTACCCGATCGTGTACACGTGCACGCAGAACGACACGAACGTCACCACGCACATCATTACGACGGACAGAGGATCCACGAGGAACCCGACTTCCATCTTCATGCCGTCGGACACCAGCCAGGTGTAGACCGACCCGTTGAAGGCGACCACCTGGCCCGTGAACAGCTGCCACGCCACGTAAGCAGAGAGCAGGAACGACAGCCCTACCGCCACGATCGTCACCGAATGGGAAACCACCCGGCCGACCGCGCGCCCGAAAAGGCCCGCCACCAGCGCCGCCAGAAGCGGCAGCACCGGGATCGCCAGCAAGAGGTTGGGATTCATGATCATGATTACGGTCGGACGGGATCGGGGCGGCCCAGCGCCTCAGCCCTTCATCGTGTTGAGATCTTCGACGTTGATGCTGCGCCGCTCCCGGAACAGCACCACCAGGATCGCGAGCCCGATCGCGGCCTCGGCCGCCGCCACCGTCAGCACGAAGAACACGAACACCTGGCCGTCCAGGTCGTTCAGAAAGCGCGAGAACGCGACAAAATTGAAATTGACCGCGAGCAGCATCAGTTCGATGCACATCAGCAGCAGGATCACGTTCTTGCGGTTCAGGAAGATGCCTGCCACGGCGAGTGCGAACAGGATGCTGGAGAGGGTCAGCAGGTGCTGCAGGGTGATCACGGGGCGCTCCCCTTGGTCGACGCGGCAGCATCATTGCCAGCGGGCGACTCAGCGCCGGGCGCCGGCTGCGAAGGCACCTTGATGAGCCGCACACGATCCTTGCTGCGCACCGCCACCTGCCGAGATATGTTCTGCGCCTTCAGCCCAGGCCTGCGTCGCATCGTCAGCGAGATCGCCGCGATGATCGCAACCAGCAACACGACCGCCGCCAGCTCGAAGGGGTAGACGAAATCCGTGTACAGCACCTTGCCGAGCTCGCGCGTGTTGCTGTAGCCGGCCGGCAGCGTCGCCATGCCGCCGGTCGCATCGATGCCCAGCCCACGGAACCAGAACACTCCGACCAGCTGCGCTATCACGGCAAACGCGGTCAGCCAGCCCAGCCACGCATAGCGCGTGAAGCCCCGCCGGATCTCCTCGACGTTGATATCGAGCATCATCACGACGAACAGGAACAGCACCATCACGGCGCCCACATAGACGAGCACCAGCACGATCGCAAGGAACTCCGCCTCGATCAGCAACCAGATGGCAGCGCTGGTGAAGAAGCACAGCACGAGGCACAGCGCGGAATGCACCGGGTTGCGTGTCACGACGACACCGAGCGCAGCCGCGATCAGGACCGCGGAGAACGCATAAAAGAGACCCTCAACAAGCACGGCAATCCCCCGAAATGGCCGCGAAGGTCAGCGGTACGACGCGTCCGCGGCCTTGTCGGCCGCGATCATCGCTTCGTACCGCTCGCCCACCGCGAGCAGTTTGTCCTTGGACATGATGTTCTCTCCCCGGTTTTCCATGTGGTACTCGTGGATACGCGTCTCCACGATCGCGTCCACCGGGCAGGCCTCCTCGCAGAAGCCGCAGTAGATGCACTTGAACAGATCGATGTCGTAGCGGGTGGTGCGGCGCGTGCCGTCCGCCGCCACATCCGAATCGATCGTGATCGCAAGCGCCGGACACACCGCCTCGCAGAGTTTGCAGGCGATGCAGCGCTCCTCGCCGTTCGGATACCGGCGCAGCGCGTGCAGCCCGCGGAAGCGCGGCGACTGCGGTGCCTTTTCTTCCGGATAGTTGATCGTGATCTTCTTCGAAAACAGCGTGCGCGCGGTGACGGTCATGCCGGCCAGCAGCTCCGTCAGAAGGAAGGTCTTGATCGGATTCGGGATGGCCATGTCAATCGCTCCAGGGGCCCACATTGAAGTAGACCATTACGCCTTCGACGGCAATCCACACCAGAGTCACGGGAATGAGTACCTTCCAGCCCAGCCGCATGATCTGGTCGTAGCGATAGCGCGGGAAAGTGGCACGGAACCAGAGGAACAGGAACAGGAAACCAAACAGCTTGATGAACAACCAGTGGAAGCCGTCGCCCAGGAACCAGCCGACGATGGGCAGTTGGCGCAACGCACTGTCGGCCGCCACATAGCCGTCGAACGGACTGAGCCACCCGCCCATGAAAAAGACGGCGGTGAGCGCCGCAATCAGGATCATGTTCGCGTACTCGGCGAGGAAGAACAGCGCAAATGCGATGCCAGAGTACTCAACGTGGAAACCCGCAACGATCTCCGACTCGCCTTCCGCCACGTCGAAGGGTGCGCGATTGGTCTCAGCCACGCCAGAGATGAAGTAAACGACGAACAGCGGCAGCAACCAGGACCAGTTCCAGGCGAGGAACCCGCCCTGTTGCGCGCGCACGATATCACCCAGGCTCAACGAGCCTGCCGCCATGATCACGCCGACCAGCGCGAACCCCATGGCGATCTCATAGGCGACGATCTGCGCGGCCGAGCGCATGGCGCCGAGAAAGGCGTACTTGGAGTTCGAAGCCCAGCCGGCAAGGATGACCCCGTAGACACCCACCGAGGTCAGCGACAGGACGTAAAGGAGACCCGCGTCGACATCGGCGATCACCAGGTTCGGATCCAGCGGCACCACCGCCCAGATGGCGAATGCGGGGATCAGCGTGATCATGGGCGCGATGCGGAACAGCACCTTGTTGGCCGCGGAAGGAATCACCACTTCCTTGACCAGCAGCTTGATGACGTCCGCGAACGGCTGGAATATGCCCGGCAGGAATCCGAAGATGCTGCCGACCCGATTCGGGCCCTTGCGCAGCTGCATCCAGCCTATGACCTTGCGTTCCCACAGGGTCGTGAACGCCACCGACAGTATCAGACACAGCGTCACCAGCAGGATCCAGCCCGTGGACACCACGGCCCCGCGAATCACGTCATCGAGCGATGCCCACCACGTCGTCACGGAACTCATGGCTCGGTAACCAATCTGCCGCAGCCTGCGCGCGCGGCCTGAAGCGGTGCCGATCGACGAACCAGGGCGTCGCTGCCGTAGATGCGGACATCGGACTGCTGCGGCGGCATGTCCGGTCGCTCGCCGATTGCGCGTTGGGAAACAGAGGGGGCAGCGCCGTTCCCGGCGTCCAGCGACGGCGACAGCGCACGCAGTTCATCGCGTACCGCCTCGCTGGACTGGTAGTCGAACCCGTGGAGATCGAGGGCGTTCGCCAGGACGCGTGCCACCTTCCAGCCCGGGCGGGCCTCCCCGGGCGGCGCAACTGCGCCAGCACTGCTCTGCCAACGGCCTTCCAGGTTGACGTAGGTGCCGGAAGTTTCCGCAAAGCTTCCGATCGGCAGGACGACGCTTGCCGCTCTGCGCACGGCTTCGCTGGCGAAGGGCGTAACCGCGACGACAAACTGGGCTGCATCGAGCGCGGCCAGCGCCGAACTATCGACCAGATCCTCGCCAGGCTCGATCCCGCCCCACAGCAGGTAGGCGCGCTGCGGCTGTTCGAACATGCTGACTGCGTTGAGTGCCGGGCGACCATGGGCGCGCGCGCCGGGCTCACGATGGGGCACGCAGCCCGCCAGCCATGCCCCAGTGCCGTTGCCGCCCTCAGGCAACACGCCGAGGCTCGCCCCGGTAACGACGGCAAGATCCGCGGCGACGGCGCGGATCAGGCTCCACTGTGGGTGCCGCTGCGCTCCGGCACCAAGCCAGATTGCGCGCCGCTCACCATTGATGAGCGCGGCCGCCGCGGCATGCTGCGGCTCGGTCAGCGCCAGTTCCGGGATGGCCGATTCCCATGCCCGTGGCAGGACGCGGCCAGGTGAAGCGGCCGCCAGCACCCCGAGCAGCTCGCGGAGCATGGCGTGCGGCGCCGCATGGACCCGCGCCGCGACCGGAAACAGGTATTCGAACTCCTGCGGGCACACCATGGCAACGCGAGTGCCACGGCGCGCTGCCTTGCGAACACGATGCGCGAGCATGGGCAGCTCGGCCCGCAGATGTGAGCCCACGATCAGCAGGCCCGTCAGGGTTTCCACCGCTGTGATCGAGTGCCCAAGCCAGGGCGCGAGCGGATCCGCGGCGGCATCCCCAAAATCCCGTGTACGCAGACGATGGTCGATATTGTCCGAGCCCAATGCGCGACTCAGCTTTGCCACCAGGTAGAGCTCTTCCAGAGTGCTGGCAGGGCTCACGATGGTACCGAGACTCCCGGCATGCGATCGCAGGCCGTCCGCAGCGACCCGCAGGGCTCGCTCCCAGCTTGCCGGGACCAGCTGGCCGTCGTGTCGCACCAGGGGCGTCGCCGCGCGATCCGCTGCATTCAGGCCCTCGTACGAAAACCGGTCGCGATCCGGGATCCAGGTTTCATTGATCTCGTCGTTGGGGCGCGGCACGACGCGCATGACTTTGCCACGCAGCACGTGGGCGTAGACATTCGTGCCGAACGCATCGTGCGGCGCGACCAGCGGATGCTGGGTCATTTCCCAGGATCGGCCCCGATACCGGGAGGGCTTCGAGTTCAGTGCACCGACCGGACAAAGGTCGATGATGTTGCCGGACAGCTCGTGATCGACGCTGCGTTCGATGTAAGTGCCTATCTCCATGTGCTCGCCACGACCGGTGGTGCCAAGCTCCTGGATGCCGGCGATGTCCTGCCCGAACCGGACGCAGCGCGTGCAGTGGATGCAGCGCGTCATGTCGGTCGAGATCAGCGGACCCAGATCCTTGTCCTTGACGACACGTTTGCGCTCGTTGAAGCGCGAAACATCCCGACCGAAGCCCATTGCAAGATCCTGCAGTTCACACTCGCCGCCCTGGTCGCAGATCGGGCAATCCAGCGGGTGGTTGATGAGCAGGAACTCCATCGTCGCCTTCTGCGCAGCGATCGCATTCGGTGACTTGGTGAATATCTTCATGCCCTCGGCAACGGGCGTGGCACAGGCCGGCAATGGCTTCGGCGCCTTCTCCACCTCGACCAGGCACATGCGGCAGTTGGCCGCTATGGGCAACTTCTCGTGATAGCAGAAGCGCGGCACATACGCGTTGGCCAGAGCGTCGGTGACCTGGATGATCATGGCACCCTTGCGGGCCCTGACGGCGACGCCATCGACCATGACGTTGACACTGTCGTCGGGTGGGCTTGCGGCCGGAATATTGGCTGACATGCTTGCGATTGTCCGGGATCTCAGCCGACCAGGCTGCGCCCGCCGTGCTGGACCATGTATTCGAACTCGTGCCGGTAGTGCTTGACGAAACTCTGCACTGGCCAGGCAGCGGCGTCGCCGAGCGCACAGATCGTATGACCCTCGATGCGATTGGCTACGTCGACCAGCATCTGCACATCTTCCAGGCGTCCCTGTCCGCCAAGTATCCGCTTCAGCATGCGGTTCAACCAACCGGTGCCTTCGCGACAGGGCGTGCACTGCCCGCAGGACTCGGACATGTAGAAGCGCGAAATGCGCTCCAGCGCCCGTACCATGCAAGTGCTGTCGTCCATGACGATGACAGCGGCCGAACCAACGGATGAGCCGACTGTGCGCAACGAGTCGTAGTCCATGTTGACGCCAAGCATCTGATCGCCAGGCACGACCTTGACCGAGGAGCCGCCCGGGATCACCGCCTTGAGCTTGCGCCCCTCTCGCACGCCACCGGAGATCTCGAGCAGGTCCTTGAACGGGATTCCAAGAGGCAGCTCGAAGTTACCCGGCTTGTTGACGTGGCCCGAGACCGAGAAAATGACCGTGCCGCCCGCGTTCGTAGTGCCCAGCCTGGCAAACCACTCAGGACCCTTGCGCAGGATCGTCGGCACAGAGGCATAGCTCTGCGTGTTGTTGATCGTGGTCGGCTGGCCGTACAGGCCGAAAGCGGCCGGGAACGGCGGCTTGAAACGTGGCTTGCCCTGCTTACCTTCCAGCGACTCCAGCAGCGCCGTCTCCTCGCCACATATGTAGGCCCCGGCACCGACAAAGGTGTAGAGATCGAAGTCGATACCGGAGCCCTGCACGTTCTTGCCGAGCAGCCCTGCCGCGTAGGCCTCCGCCACCGCCGCCTCGAATCGCGGCACCGGTTCGCCGAGGAACTCACCGCGGATGTAGTTGTAGCCGACCGTAGCGCCCATGGCATAGCCGCCAATTGCCATGCCCTCGATCAGCGAATGCGGATTGAAACGCAGTATGTCGCGATCATGGCACGTGCCGGGTTCGCTCTCGTCCGAGTTGCACACCGCGTACTTCTGCATCGGCGCGTTGCGGGGCATGAAGCTCCACTTGGTGCCGGTGGGAAACCCTGCACCGCCCCGGCCGCGCAGGCCGCTGGCCTTCACGCCTTCGATGACCTGCTCGCGCGTCATCTTGCCAGCCAGAATCTGCTTCCAGACTTCGTAGCCGCCAATGCTGAGATAGCTTGCCAGCGTCCATGGCTGCTCGAGCTTCAGCGGCTCGAACACCACGAGATTGAGCCGATCCTGCCAGGTTGCCATTGCGGTCATGGTCGCGTGCTGCCGATCAGCTCAGGTCGTCGAGAATCCGATCGACCTTCTCGGGCGTCAGATACTCGTGAAAGACGTGGTCGACCATCATCATCGGCGCGCCAGTGCAGGCCGCCAGGCATTCCTCCTCCTGCTTGAGGAAGATACGCAGGTCCGGCGTACTCTCACCCACCTTGATGCCCAGCTTGCGCTCGCAGTGGGCCAGCAACTCCTCGCCGCCGTTCAGCCAGCAACTGATGTTGGTGCAAACGCTGACATGGTGCCGGCCGCAGCGGTGAGTCTCGAACATCGAATAGAAGCTCGCCACTTCATAGACCTGGATGGGCGGCAGGCGCAGGTACTCTGCCACCGCATCCATCAAGTCCGCCGTGAGGAAGCCGTTGTTCTGCTCCTGCGCAAAGCGCAGCGCCGACAGCGATGCGGATCGCTGGCGACCCAGCGGAAAACGCCCTATCCAGTAATCGATCTCATGGCGGGTGTGCTCACTGAGCAGCCCAACCTTGCTGCCGGAGCCCGGCTCGAACTGTTTGCCATCGCTGGTGAGGACGGTGCCTGCTGGCTGCAAATCGCTCAACGGTCGATCTCCCCGAAAACGATGTCCTGCGTGCCGATGACCGCAACGACGTCGGCCAGCATGTGGCCGCGCACCATCTCGTCCAGCGCCGCGAGATGCGCAAAGCCCGGGGCGCGGCACTTGAGGCGATAGGGCTTGTTGGCGCCATCCGATACCAGATAGATGCCGAACTCTCCCTTCGGCGCCTCCACTGCGGCATAGGTCTCGCCGGCGGGCACGCTGTAGCCCTCGGTCATGAGCTTGAAGTGGTGGATCAGCGACTCCATGTCGCCCTTCATTTCTTCGCGCCGCGGCGGCCGGACCTTCCTGTCCTCCACCATCACGGGTCCCGGGTTCTGGCGGAGCCAGTCAAGGCACTGCACCACGATGCGGTTCGACTGGCGCATCTCTTCGATGCGTACCAGGTAGCGGTCGTAACAATCGCCGTTGACGCCCACCGGAATGTCGAAATCCAGCCGGTCGTAGACCTCGTAAGGCTGCTGCTTGCGCAGGTCCCAGGCGAGCCCGGAGCCGCGAATCATCGGGCCCGAAAAACCAAGCTGCAGCGCACGCTCCGGGCTCACGACACCGATGTTCACCGTGCGCTGTTTCCAGATCCGGTTGTCGGTCAGCAGCGTTTCGTAGTCGTCGATGCACTTCGGGAACCGCCGCGTGAAATCCGCGATGAACTCGACCAGGCCGCCGGCCCGGGCCTCGTTGAGACGGTCGGCATCCTTCTGCGCGCGCCACTTCGAGCTCTGGTAGCGCGGCATTTCGCGCGGCAGGTCGCGATAGACACCCCCCGGCCGATAGTACGTGGCATGCATGCGCGTGCCCGACACGGCCTCGTAGCAGTCCATCAGGTCTTCGCGCTCCTTGAAGCAGAGCAGGAAGACGGTCATCGCGCCGATGTCGAGACCATGGGCGCCAAGCCACATGAGATGGTTGAGGATCCGGGTGATCTCGTCGAACATCACGCGGATGTACTGCGCCCGCAGCGGCACATCCACGCCGACCAGCTTCTCGATCGCCATCACGTAGGCGTGCTCGTTGCACATCATCGAGACGTAATCGAGGCGATCCATGTACGGAACGCTCTGGATATAGGTGCGCGTCTCGGCGAGCTTCTCGGTGG
>JANPDV010000060.1:0-1845 GCA_031431655.1 Gammaproteobacteria bacterium
TTCGATGGCAACGAGGGCAACCTCGGCGGCTACGACAACCAGGCCGTGCAGGCCTCGCTGCGTTTCCGTCCGATCGATGCCCTGACCCTGGACCTGCTGTATTTCCGCTCCGAGACGCTCAACGACCCGGGTGCCCAGATCTTGATTCAGCCCCTGACGACGGCAGTCTTTGCCGGGGCGACGGGTTCGCAGCTCAATCCGCACAACTGCAGCCCGAACATCGCGACGGGCATCAACCAGCTGCGCTGCGGCGAGCTTCCGATCGACCCGAGTCGCGTGCTCGCGGACCCGCGGTCGCAGGGTTCCAGGACGCACAGCGACATCCTGTCCGGGCGAATCCAGTACGAGTTCACGGATTCTCTCAGCGCCACCTACCTGTATGGCAAGGGCCTGTACGACGCGGCCGGCTACCAGCTGGGCGCCCAACCCGAGGTCACGATCAACGGCGATCTCTCGTTGCGGCCCCTCGTCAACGGCATGGCCAGCGGCCCTGGCCTCGTGCAGTTCGCGGGCAATCCGTTCACGGATCAGGAAGCCGAATCGCACGAGGTCCGGCTCGACGGCAAGGTCGGCGACATCGGCTGGCGTATCGGCTACTACCACAACACCGTCGAAGACGTCGGGGCAGTTGGGCTTTTCTCACGTCGCCTTCCGCTGAGCGCCGACCCGACCAACTCCTTCGTTCAAACGTCATTCGCATTCCTGACCCCCGATCCTCAAGGGCTACTCGCGAGCTTCTCGGACAAGATCGACTCAGAGTTCTTCGCACTCAACATTCCGTTCGCCGGCCAGTGGAACGTCGATGTGGAAGGCCGCTACAACAGCGAGACCCGCACGCAGGTATCCATCGTGAACGTGTTCGGCCCCACCGGTGCCGTAGCCAGCAGCTCGCTCCGCAACCTGAAGCGCGAGTTCAAGAAGTTCACGCCGCGAATCAACCTGCGCTGGCAGCCGCGTGAGGAATGGACCTTCTACGCAAGCGGCGCTGTCGGCGAGAAGTCCGGCGGCTTCAACGGCGTGACCGCCGATGTGCTGGCCTACGACCCGGAGACCAACACGACGTTCGAGCTCGGCGCCAAGCAGACGCTCTGGAATCGACGGCTGCAGTTGAACTACGCCGTGTTCTTCGTCGACTGGAAGGACCTGCAGCTCAGCGTGCCCGATACGATCCCCATCAATCCCAACAGCACCACGCAGGAGCCCAACTTCATCGGTAACGTCAAGGGCGCCGAGTCGAAGGGCGTCGAGCTCGATGCCACCGTGGTGTTCACTGATCGTCTGAAAGGCACGTTCGTCGCCTCGTACGTCCAGAGCCAGTTCAAGGACGGCACGATCGACACCACCTTCGGTCGCCTCTGCGAAACGAGCGGCACCCCGGTCTGCACGTTCCTGCCGCGCACCCGCGTCGGCACGGTACCGGGCCCGCTGCCGCTGGGCGGTTCGCCGATCGGCGGCAAGGACCTGCCGCGTACGCCGAGCACCCAGATGGCTCTCGGACTCGACTACCGGATGCCGCTCGGGGCGCTCGAACTGTCGCTGCGCGGTGACCTGACGTACCAGAACAAGTACTACTCCGAGAACCTGAACCTGGCCTACATTCCGGACCGCACGCTGCTCAACCTCAACGTCGGTCTCAGCGATCCGGACAAGGGCTGGAGCCTGAACCTGTGGGGCAAGAACGTCACCGACGAGGTGTATGCGTCGAGCGCGTTCGCAGTCTCAGTGGTGCAGCAGTACATCCCGGCGCTGGGCCAGGGCGCGACCTTCGGTCTCACCGCCCGCTACAACTTCAAGCCCGGCAAATAGGCCAGCTGCGCTGTTGCGGGGTGGATCGCAGGATCGACC
>JANPDV010000061.1:0-24021 GCA_031431655.1 Gammaproteobacteria bacterium
GCAACCGGCACGAACCACGAAATGTCGCCGACATCGGTGGATGACGCGCCCTTGGTCGGCTTGTCCATCAGCGGCTCGATGCGTGCGGACAGGGCCGGGGTGCCCTCCTTGAGCGGTCCACGGCGCGAAGGATCGGCAAAGTTGGTCTGCGTGGCGCGCGCCAGGCGCAGTTCCGCGTCGCTCCACTGTGGCGGCCCGACGGCCGTGAGATTGTCGTGCACCAGCTTCACCAGCGTCGGCGTAGGAATGATGTTGTGCACCTCCGACTGCACGTCCACGGCCACCAGCTGCGTCTGCGTCATCTTGGCGGCGCCCTCGGCGATCTCGCGGATCCACTTGAAGTACGCAGCAACATCGCCGAACTCGTAGGCACGAATGTAGTACCAGGACTCCGCATCGGGCGGCACCACGTTCGGCTGACCGCCCCCGTTGGTGATGACGTAGTGCATGCGCGCGTCGTCCCGCACGTGCTCGCGCATGAAGTTCACGCCGGTGTTCATCAGTTCGACCGCGTCGAGCGCGCTGCGTCCGGCAAACGGCTGCAGCGCGGCATGCGAAGCCGCGCCCTTGAAGCGGAACTTCACGTTCACCAGCGACATCGTGGTGCCATACGGCACGAGCGTCAGCGAGCTCGGATGCCAGGTGAAAATGACGTCGTCGTCCTTGAAATAGCCCGCGCGCAGCATGAAGACCTTGCCGATCGCGGTTTCTTCGGCCGGCGTGCCGTACAACTTGACGGTGCCCTTGATCGCGCCTGCGGCGAGCAGTTGCTTGATCGCAATCGCCGCACCGGTGGAGCCGACGCCGAAAGCCGAGTGTCCGCACGCATGGCCGGCGGCGGGGTTCGGGCCCGGCGCTGGCTCGCCCGAGGCCGACTGCGAGACACCGGGCAGGGCATCGAACTCGGCGAGAATGCCGATCACCGGCCGTCCGCTGCCATAGGTCGCGACGAATGCGGTCGACATGTTGGCGACACCGGCTTCCACCTTGAAGCCGTTGGCCTGCAGCAGCTGCTGCAGCTCGGCGGACGAGCGGGCTTCGCCGAGACCGGTTTCGGCGAACGACCAGATCCTTCGATTGGTGCGGCCGAGCAGGTCCGCCTGCGAGTCCAGGTACTGCGCCGTCTTCGCCTTCAGGGCCGCGTCAGCCGCGTGCGCAGGCGCGGTTGCGAATCCCGGCAGCGCGCAACTCAGCGCATACACCACAAACGGGATGCCTCGCGAAGCGCCGGAACTCATTTGACGAATCTCCCGTCCTTAAGCCACACGTCGCCATCCAGGCTCACGGTGGCGTCGGTCAACAGATCGCGCCAGCGAAAATAGCGGCCGCGCACGGTGCCGCCGAGCTCCAGGTTGTTGCCGATGCCGAGGCGCACGACACCGGCGCCGTAACCGTAGTAGGCGAGCCAGCCCGGGGTCTCTGCAGGCGCCAGCAGTGGGTTGAAGCCCAGCCCGAACTCGCGGAAGCGACGGGCTTCGGGCGGCGCGCGCTCGAGTTCGGCACGCACGTGCTCAGCGCCACTACGCGCATCGGTGCGCACGATGCTGCCCGCCTTGTAGGTGATCCGTGCATCGACGACGCTCTGACCGTTCCAGGCCGAGAACGGGTACACCACCACGCCGTCGACGCTCTCCTCCAGCGGTGCCACGCGCACGACACCGCCGGGGATCTCGACTTCGCGCACCAGGAACGGCGCGTTCGCGCGCATGCGCTTCGCCGACGCGTCGCCATTCTGCTCGATGATGTCGCGGTCGCCGACCCGAAAGCGCAGGTCAGTGCCGGCGGGCGAAGTGATCCGCACCAGCGCCTTGCGCATCGCCGCGGCGAACGCCGCCTGGTGCTGCGCCAGCGCCGCCAGATCCGTCTCGAGGATGGCGCGCTGGTAGACGCGATCGATCACCTGCATCGGCGGCGGCGGGAACCCCGGAACGAGGGTGATGCCGGTGAGGCCGAACTCGTTGCCGGAGGAGCTGTAGGGATCGGTCCAGTGAAAGTGGATCGTGCGCCGCGGGCCACGTTCGTTCATCAGCAGGCGCTGCAGCGCGGCGTAGGCCGGGTGCACCGGGTTGGCGCCGGGCAGCATGATCGCCGCGTCGACGTCCTTCAGCATCTTCCCGTACTCGGTGGTCGATGCGAACAGGCCCTTGCCGAGCGTCTCGGCGCTCCACTCCGCCGGATACGGATCGTCGAGCACGTCGATGACGCCCATGTCCACGCCGCCGGCCTTCATCACTTCGTAGCGGATGAACGGCACGATCTCTTCGAACATGCCGGGCTGCGCGATCGAGATGACACGCTCGCCGGGCTCGAGCTGCAGCTGCTGCACGATGCGAGCCGCGAGTGCCTGCCACTGCATCGTCCGCTGCGGCAGCGCCGGCTGGCCGGAGGCCTGCGGCAGAGCCGGCGTGCTGAACAGCAGTGCCGTCAGCGCCGCCGCGGCCAGCGCAGCCGCCGACAGCGAAGCCGCAAGTCGCAGGGCGTGCTCAGGCCGCGACATACCTGCTCCATTTGAGCAGGTTGCCATCGCTGAGCGCGAGGCCGATCTGGTTGACGGTGTCGAGCTCGCTGCTGCCGCCGGCGCCGCGCTCGTTCGAGCCGATGTAGTACATGCGCAGCGAGCGGTCCGGCATCGCGACGATCCACGGGCAGCCCAGCCGGTAGTCCCATCGACCCGAGCCCTTGGGCGCCTGGCCGAGCACGCTGCCGTCACGATCCGGACCATCGACACGCGTCCACTCGAGGCCATCGCGCGAAGTGGCCAGGCCGAGCTGGCGTTCGACTTCGATGCTGCTGCCGCCCGCAATCCGCTGGCAGCCTTCGTAGAACATGACCCACTGATCGTCGCGACGGACGATGTGCCGGGTCGCCACGCCGACATCGTCGAAGCGGCCCGCCGGTCCCGGCCCGAGCAACGGCCCGCGCTTCTGCCAGCGCAGCCCATCGGGAGATTCGGCCCAGCCCATCGTGTATTGCTGGCGACGGTTCAGGCCGTGGTAGTACATGCGCCAGGAGCCGTCGTCCCAGCGGATGACCTGCGGCCAGGCCGCCATGATCTCGTCGAACTCGCCGGCGGCACCCGCCGCGACCATGGCGCCGCGATGCGGTCCTTCGAGCCGCGTCCAGTTCAGGCCATCGCGCGACACCGCGCAGCCCGAGGCCATCGGGAAGCCCTTGATCTCCATCGAGCCGATCTTCTGCAGCGACTGATCGCCGCCGAAGTACCACATCCAGTACAGGCCATCGCGATACTCGATGTCGTTGTGGCCGACGTGCGAGGAATCGAAGCGCGCCGGGTCGGGGTGCGGCTCGAACACCGCGCCCATGGTCAGCGGACCGCGCACGCGCTGCCACCGGATGCCGTCCGTCGAAGTAGCGAGCCCCACCCGACCGGTCGGCAGCGTGACGCGCCGTTCGAAGGTCGCATCGCGGCCGTAGTACCACATCTTCCAGGTGCCATCCGCGGCACGCAGCACGCGCGGGCAGGAGACGCGCTCCGAGTCCCACCAGTCAGCGGGACCGGGCCCGAAGATCACGCCCGGGCCGCCGGGATGAACGCTCGTCTGGTTCGTCATGCTGTTTCCCTGGCGGTTTCCCTGACCGCGCGGCACGGCCGCTGCAGCGTAACCACTACGCTGGCCGATCAAGGTACATCCGGCTGCGACGCCCGCAACCAGTACTTCGCGCCGCGCCCACGGTGTGCCGCGTGGTGTGCCCACTTACTTGTGCTTCTCGAGCCAGCCCGGCTGGCGCGCGTCCACCAGGCTGCGCAGGGCGGCCGGCAGCTCGTCCAGCGTGCGCAGCTTGCGGCCGATCATCTGGAAGCTGATGCCGCCGGACTCGTGCCCCATCCGCATCCACGGATACCAGGAGCCGAGCGTCTGGTAGCTGCGGCTCGCGGGCGTCCAGCGGTCAGGGCCCGCGGCGAGATCGACGCGGCTCGCCTGGTAGGTGTCGAGCGACGTTGCGGTGAACACCGGCATGCCACTCTGCAGCGGATCGGTGCCGGCCGGTGGCCGGGCCGGGCCCTTGACGATCAAGTTCTCGCCGACCCAGACGAGGTCTCCGGACGTCAGTGGCTCGGTGATGTAGCCATCGAACTGCGTGCCCGGTGGCACTGGATTATTAGGGGTCGCCACTCCGGCAGCGTCGAAGCGCAGCGACTGTGGTCCCATGAAATGCACCGGCGCACACGGCAACCCGTTCATCGGGTTGGTCCAGGAGTCGGCGGGCTGGCGCGTCGCGGGATCGAGCCAGAAGCCGATCTCGATCATGTTCATCTCGACGGAGCCGTCCGGCTGCAGCACCAGCCGGTTGAAGCTGCAGCCCTCCACGGCGAACAGAAGCTTTGCCGCATCCAGCGACCGCTTGCCCCACAGCGAGCCGGAGAACCACCAGATTCCGGGCTGCCCGTTGGGCGCGCCGCGCAGCCGGACGAACAGGTCGTTGCGTCCCGGCAGGCTCGCCGTAGCCGGCTTGCCGCGTGACGCGGCACCCCCCTCGCCCGCCACGGTCGAACCTGCGGCGATGGCTGCAGCGGCCTGCAACACCCGCCGCCGTGTTTCGTTGCTCATCCTGGCGCCCCCCCCCCGTGGCGTATCGAGCGCAAGGATTGCACACGTTTGCAGAGCGGTCGAGGGGCTTTTTCGGGGCGGCGGAGGCGCGACTGTGTCTAACAAATCGGCTTCGACCTGCGATAGGCCGAAACCGGCCCGGACAACTGGCCGCAAAAGTCGCGTCGCGGCGACGCCTGGAGAGGTATCGGGCGGCGCCGGTTCGGCGTAGCGTGTCCACTCCTTTTTCCTGCCTCGAGACGATTCCATGAAGAACTCCAGTTTGAAAAATCTGCACGGCATGCTCGCTGTTGTCCTGGCCCTCTGCGTGGCCCTGGTGCTCCCGGGCTGTGGCGGGGTTTCCACGCCACCGACGGCAACGCCGGCGGCCGGGCAGCCAGCCGCTGACGCGGCGAGCGCGCAAGCGCAGGCCGAAGCACAGGTCGCAGCGCAGCGCGCCGAGCTGGCGCAGCGCGAAGCAGCGCTGGCCGAGCGCGAGCGGGAACTGACGGCGCAGCGCGCAGCCGAGGCGGCCGAGGCCGCCGCCAAGACAAGGCAGAGCGCTCCGCCGCCCAAGGCGGTCGCAGCGACCGAACGACCGGCCGCGTCCCGTCCGCGGCCGTCGGCGTCGCAGTCGCGGCCGGTCAAGTCGGCGGCCGACAACGCTGCGGGAGCGCCGGTCAGCGTCGTCAAGGCGGAGCCGCCCAGGCCGGTGGTGCTGCCGAGCGGTACGCAGCTCGCGATCGCATTCACGTCGAACGTCTCGACCAAGACGGCTGCAGTCGGCGATCCAGTTTCGGCGCGACTCGCAGAGCCGCTGGTGTTCGAGGGCCGCACCGTGGTACCCGCCGGCGCGCAGGTTCGGGGCACCATCACCGACGTCTACTCCGGCAGCAAGCAAATCGGCGGCACTCCAAGACTCGGCATGCGATTCGACCAGATCGTGCTCGCCGATGGCAGGCGCCTTGCGATCGACGGCGACATTGCCCAGCGCGGCAACCGCGAGGCCGGCCGCGACGCCGCGAAGATCGCGGGTGGTGCCGTCGTGGGAGCCGTGCTCGGCAAGCAGGTCGATGACAACCGCGGCAAGGTGATCGGCGGGTTGCTCGGCGCCGGAGTGGGCGCGGCCATCGCCAAGAACACCGGCGGCGATCTCGAGATCGCCGATGGCACGACGGTGGCGTTTACCTTGAGTCGGTCGCTCGAGATTCGCTGAGCGTCCTGCTGCTGGTGCCTGGCCACATCCGCAGCAGCACGCCGTCGCGGCGCCCGAGGTGATGCCAGAGCGCGGCGAGCATGTGCAATGCCAGCAGGCCGGCGCCGACCTGCCAGCACAGCCTGTGGATGCGCGCGAAGAAGCCGTAGCCGTAGGCGTGCTGCAGCGGCAGCTCTGGCAGGATCGGTGGAACGAGCTCCCAGCCAAAGAGCCAGATCGGCACGCCGCGATACACCGACAGGCTGGCCCAGCCCGACAGTGGGAACAGCAACAGCAGCGCATATAAGCCGTAGTGCGTCAGTCGGCCGAGCCCACGCTGCCACGCGGGCTGATCGGCGGGCGCCGCCGGCACGGCATTGCGCGCCCGCCAGAGCAGCCGCACCATTACCAGCGCAAGAATCGTGAATCCGAGCGTCATGTGCACCTGCTGCAGCACGATGCCGACCGGCTTGACGTCGGCGTACTTCAGTGTGGCGCCGTAGGTCGCCGTCATCAGGAAGCCCACGGGCACGATGCCGAGGATGAGCAACACGACGATCCAGTGCAGGGACTTCGCGGTACTGCCCCAGTCGGTAGTCGAGTTCCCGCGCATTGCAGCTCCCCCGGTGCGCGGGCCAGCCCGCAGCGCCCAAGTGTATGACCCAAAAGCAAAAAAGAAACGCGCGCGAAGCGGGAACCGGCCGCCCTCGCGCGGGTCCTATTTCCTGAGCCCATAAAGCTCCCCGCCACCCTCCCTGGGCGGGTAAGGCCCGGCGCAAAGAGACCTGTGCCGGGTCGCCCTCGGCCCCGGTGGCTGTTTGATCCGCCACCGGGGCTTTTTCTTTGGCGCCGGGCATACTGCGCGCTCATGATCTCGGAACTCGCCATCGCGACGCTCGGCGTGCGCGATCTCGCGGTCACGCGCCGCTTCTATGAAAGCCAGTTCGGCTACGTCTGTCGCGGCGAGAGCGCCGTTCCGCCGGAACTGCACGAGCTCTGGCAGCTCGACAGCGGAAATCCGGCGCGCTGCGCCTTGCTGGCCGCACCGGGCGCCACGCGCGGGCTGCTGCGGCTGATCGCCTGTCGCAGTCCAGGCCCGCACGTGTGGGGCAACTACGAACGGTATTTCGACTACGGGTATTACGCCGTCAACATCCGCGTGCCCGACGTGCGCGCCATCCACGCCGCGCTGCTGGCCGCCGGCGCCCGGCAGAAATCGCCACCGACGCATTGGGTGATCGAGCCAGGACACAGCGCCTGGGACTCACTGAGCTGGGACCCGGACGGCACGCTGCTGGATGTCTACACCACAGAGGGCAGGCCGGACATCGCGAGGCCCATCGCGGGGGTTGCCTCGGCACTCGAGACGATTGCGATCCACGTTGGCGACGCGGGTCGCGCGCGTGAGTTCTACCAGGCACTCGGGTTCGCGCTGTTCTTCGACCGCCAGATCGACGACCTCGGGGCGTTCTTTCATCTGCCCGACGGCGTCGTGCTGCACGACGTCAATCTCTACAAGCCGCAGTACTCCGGCATCGGTCGCGTCGAGATCGTGCAGTACCGCGGCCTGCCGGGAGCGCCCCTGGGCCGCGGCGCCCGGGCGCCGCGGCTCGGCATCCACAGCATCAGCTTCGAAACCGACGACCTGATCGGCAGCCTCGCTACCGTGCACGCCGCCGGCGGTACGCTGCTGACCGACCCGGTGACCACGACTCTGCCTGGCCTGGGGCGCGTCCGCCTGGCGATGGCCGAGGGCCCGGACCAGGAGTGGCTGGAGTTCTATGAGCGCGCCTGAGCGCGTGCCCGGACTGCGCCCTCCCGTTGCTGACGCGCGGGATTTTTGAATCCCTGATGCAACAATAGCGGGCCTCTAGGATATTATAGATCTCCAGGAGAGCCTGTTCCCGTCATTCCTGCGGCGCGACCCTCACCAGTATCGCCGCCAGCTTCGATTGCGCTTCGCGCAGCCCGATGCCCTCGTGGGCCGAGAACGCCTGCACGGTCACCTGCCCACGCAAGGCCGGCTCGATCGTGGCGTCCAGCACGGAGTTGGCATCCCGGACCGCCGCGGCGCGTTCGGACTGGTTCAGCTTGTCCGCCTTCGAGATCAGCACATGCACCCTGCGCCGGGCCGGGTCCGCCCATTCCACCAGCGCCACGTCCTCCTCGCGCACGCCGCGGCGCGCGTCGACGATCAGCAGCAGTCCGGCGAAGGACTCGCGCTCCTGCAGGACGTCGATCAGCGGCAGCCACTTGCGCCGCTCGACCGCCGGCACATCGGCATAGCCGTAGCCCGGCAGGTCGACTAGCCGGCGACCTGGGGCGAGTTCGAAGTAGTTCAGCAGCCGCGTCTGCCCCGGTGTCTTGCTGGTGCGCGCCAGGGCCTTGCGCGACAGCAGTGAGTTGATCGCGCTGGATTTGCCGGCATTGGAGCGGCCGGCAATCGCAATCTCCGCGCCGTGGTCGGCCGGAAATTGCACCGGCGCGGCCACGCTGAGCATGAAGCGCACTTGCGGAAAAGGCCCCATAATCCTGCACTTAGCTACGGCGGCTGCGCCGGGTCCGTAGTGTACAATCGCCGCCCTCTAGAACCGCGGCTGGAGTCGATTGAGCATGGTCAGTTCGTTGGGTTTCGCAGATCGCATCCGTTCCGTCTCGTTCCTGCTCGCCGCCTGCGCGTCCCTGGCATTCAGCATGTCGGGATTCGCGCAGGGCGCTCTGAAGGGCGACGCCAAGGCCGGCGCAGAGAAAGTGCTCGCCTGCCAGGCCTGCCATGGCCTCAACGGCAACAGCACCAACCCGGAGTGGCCGAGCCTCGCTGGCCAGAACGCCGCCTACACCTCTGAACAGATGAAGCTGTTCCGCGCCCAGCACCGCAACAACCTGGTGATGGCAGCACAGGCGACGACGCTCACGGCCGACCAGGACATCGCCGACATTGCCGCCTATTTCGCGGCCCAGACCCCGACAGGCCTGGAAGCGGACCCGAGCTACTGGAAGGCCGGCGAAGCCTTGTACCGCGGCGGCGACGCGGCCCGGGGCATTCCGGCGTGCAAGGCATGTCACGGCCCGGTGGGTCGCGGCAATGCCGGCGCCGCCTATCCGGCCCTGCGCGCACAGCACGCCGGCTACACCATCAAGCAGCTCACCGAGTACGCCACGGACTCGCGTTATCTCGACGCGTCCGGCTCCGGTGCGAAGCACAAGTCACGCAATGGACACATGATGGTCACGATCTCCAAGCGCCTCAGCGCCGAAGACATGCGCAACCTGGCCTCCTACATCCAGGGCATGCGCTGATGAGGGCCCCGACGCGAGCACTGCTCGGCCTGCTCGTCATCGGCGCGCTGAGCGCCTGTGGTCGCGGCGCGGCCCCGGCAGAATCACAGGCGCCGCCACCGGTTGCCGAAGAATCGACCTCCGGCTCGGAAGCGAGCTCGCCTGGCGCGCTGCCGGCCGGCGATGCTGCGCCCGCCGCGGTTCCCGCTGCAGTCAGCACCAGCGTCGCAGCCAAGGCCAGCGGCGCAGCGCAGGAAAGCGCCGGCGCCGCGGATGCGGCGGACACTGCGACCAGCAAGGGTGAGCGCACGCTGGAGAAGCTGACACAGCTGCCCGCGCAGGATCAGCTGCCTGCCGGCAAGTGGCAGGCCGGCAAGAACTACCAGACCATCGTTCCCGCACAGCCCACCAGCGTCGGCCCCGGCCGCGTCGAAGTGGTCGAAATGTTCTGGTATGGCTGCGGTCACTGCTATCAGCTCGACCCGTTCCTCGAGAGCTGGAAGAAGAACAAGCCGGCGTACGTCGACTTCGTGCGCGTGCCGGTTACCTGGAGCCCGGTGCACAAGGCGCATGCCCGCCTCTTCTACACCCTGCAGGCGCTCGGCAAGGGCGACGAGCTGCACGTGAAGGTGTTCGACGCCATTCATCGCGGCGGCCGCATGCTCGCCGGCAACGACGACGCCGGCTCGCTCAAGGATCAGCTTGCCTGGGCCAAGGATAACGGCATCAGCGAGGCCGACTTCACCAATGCCTGGAACTCCTTTGGGGTGACTTCCGCGCTGCAGCGTGCCGACCAGCTGATGCGGCGTTACCGGGTCGAAGGCGTTCCGCTGGTCGTGGTCAACGGCAAGTACTCCGCCGACGTCGGCTCCGCCGGAGGCCAGAGCCAGCTGCTCGGACTCATCAACGATCTCGCCGCGGCCGAGAAGCGCCGCTGACGCGGCGCCACCGCCCCTCGCAGCAAGCAGGGCGGCTGCATGATCAGCATCTTCACGCTGGATTCGCAGGGCCTGCGGAGGCGCGAATTCACCGCTGAAGACAGTGTCCCGCCGGACGCGGTCTGGATCGACCTGCTCGAACCCTCGCCCGACGATGAGAAGCGCATAGAGCGATTTCTCGGCCTCGACGTGCCGACGCGCGAGGAGATGCGCGAGATCGAAACCTCCAACCGCCTCTATGAAGAAGACGGCGCGCTGTACATGACGGCCACCATCGTCACCAAGCTCGACTCGGACCTGCCCGAGAACACCCAGATCACGTTCATCCTGCTCGGCAACCGGCTGATCACCAATCGCTACGTCGATCCGTTGCCGTTCCGACGCTTCGTCGCCTATGCGGAACGGCACGCGCCGCAGTGCGCCACCGGCGCGGCCGTGCTGGCCGGGCTGCTCGAGGCCATCGTCAACCGCATCGCCGATGTCATCGAGCGCGTCGGCACGGATCTCGACGCCGTATCCACCGAGGTGTTCGCGCCTCCGCGCAAGCGCCGCAGCGGCTCGACGATTTCGCGCGATTTTCGCAAGGTGCTCGATGCCGTCGGCCAGAGCGGCGACCTGATCTCGAAGGCGCGTGAAACGCTCGGCAGCCTCGGCCGCCTGCTGGTGTTCGCGCAGCAGTCGACCGCCGTGCCGATCACCCAGGAAGTGCGCGCGCGCCTGCGCACGATCTCGCGCGACGTCACGCAGATGAACGACCACGCCTCGTTCCTCAGCAACAAGACGCAGTTCATCCTTGACGCCACGCTTGGCATGATCAGCATCGACCAGAACAACATCCTGAAGATCTTCTCGGTGATGACCGTCGTGCTGCTGCCGCCGTCGGTGGTCGGCGCGCTGTTCGGCATGAACTTCGCGCACATTCCCGGCACCGCCGAGCCCTGGGGTTTCTGGGGCGCCGTCGCACTGATGCTGGTGTCGTCGATCCTGCCGTTCCTGATCTTCAAGCGGCGCGGCTGGCTGTAGCCGGCCCCGCTATAATGGCCGCGACGCGCCCGTAGCTCAGCTGGATAGAGTACTGCCCTCCGAAGGCAGGGGTCACAAGTTCGAATCTTGTCGGGCGCGCCAACCTTGTCAGTCGCTTGCGCACTGCGGCCTTTCGCGCTGCGAGACCTAAACATCCGGCAGGCCTGTCGCAAGTCCTTAGCGCGGTCGCTAGCGAGCTGGCCGCAATGGCCAATTCAACAATTGGCACACAGATGCTTCGGTTAGCGCTTCCTTTGTCGACCTGTTAGATAAGAATTTTTTGCATCCGTCGACAGCGGTGGCGCTCGAGTTGGTCTGAGGCCACATACCATCAGCCGTTGCCACTCGCCTCATCGAGGCGTACGCTATTTTTCTCGCACAGGGGAGAACCGAACATGAAGAAACTTGTTCTGATGGCCGTCGTGGCCACGCTTGCGGCCTGTTCGCAGAAGGCCGAGCAAGCTGCCGCACCGGCCGAACCCGCCGCGGCGCCTGCACCTGCACCTGCACCTGCATTGGATCCTTCGGTTGTCGGCGCCTACAACGTCAAACTCGCCGATGGTTCGATGGGGAAGACCGTCATCAACGCCGACGGCAGCTACGTCGATACCGACGCCCAGGGCAAGGAAATCAAAGGCACGTTCTCGCGCAACGGCAACCAGGACTGCTTCGATCCGGAAGGCGACGCGCCTGTTGAGTGCTGGACTGCGTCTCCGCCCGCAGCGGACGGTTCGTTCACCGCGACCTCGCCGGACGGAAAGACAACGGTCACCGTGAGCCGGGCCAGTCCTGGCGGTGGCGGATAGGCAATTCAAGCCTTCGTTCCAGGCCGGGAACGGATTCCAGTAACGGGTTTGGTTGTCGAGCGGGGCCTGCCGCCCAGACGAAAGCTGGAGCTTGATGCGCGCTACCGGTCCGCGCGCACCTGCAACGGATTGCCCGCTGCCGCAGCAGCTAACGCGCTGGCATCGTGTACGGGTACTGCGGGCGGGCCGGCTTTTCAAGGATCAGGAATGTCGAAGGCCCCGGCGTCGCGCTGACGAAGTCCCAGAGCTTCCGGCCCAGATCAGGCGTGCTCGCCTTGAGCGGCTCTTTCGGCAGGTCGATGTACTTGTCGTCGCCATTTTCGCAGAGATTGACCGAGCGGAAATACAGGATCTCGCCCGGCGTGTTAGGCAGATTCGCGCGGAATCTAAAGCCCAGCCAACGACCCCCAGGCGCCAGCGGCGTCGAGGCTGTCTTCCAGACGATTTCGTCGACCGTCTCCGTGATCATGGTCCCGGCTTCGCCCGGCACGGGCTTCGGGAGCTTGCGCATATTGGTCGCGATCTGCCAGCCATTCAGTTGCTCGACGCTCACGTTGGTCACGCCTTCGGGAATCTTCACGCGGACCTCTTTGACCGGGCTGCCTTTGCAGCCATGGGTCACACGCATCTCGATGTCGTGGCGATAACCGGCCGGCGCGTAGTGCGAGACCAGAGAGTTGTGGGCGAAGGCGGGCGCGCCGCCAAGTGCCGCGACTGCCATCGCGAGTTTGACAGAGCGGTGAATCGCGGTCGTCATGGTGCTCTCCACTTGAGTTAGGGTTGCGTTTGCTGATGCGCCCGCCCCGGCTCACATTCTCACCGGGCCCGCTTCGGGTCATCGCAGTTTATCGTAGAGAGCGCGCGGCAACTTATGGACTCGCCGGAAAAGCCGTGGCGATTCAGTTGATCTCACGAACAAGTCGAAAGCCGGTGGCCCCGTAGCGCGTTTCCAGGTTTTGCCCGCGCACCCGATGAGCCGAACGTACGGTCCAAGGGAAGCTGAACCAGCTGCCTCCGCGAACCACGACGCCTAGCTGACACTTGTTGTCGCGCCATGCGGAACCATCGGTGGGTGCGCCGTCATAGGATTCGTGAAAGCAGTCGTCGATCCACTCTGCCGCGTTGCCGAGCATGTTGTACACGCCAAAGCTGTTGGGAACGAAGCTGTTGACAGGCGCCGTGAAGACGATGCCGTCGTCACACTTGAACGGCGTGAAGTCATCGTAGTTCTTCGGTCGTGGGTGAACCGCGGCCAGGCTGTCGTCTGCGACGTTGGCGAACTTGCAGCTCGCATCTATGTCGTTGCCCCAGGATCGCGTAGTCGAGGTGCCGGCGCGAGCGGCATATTCCCATTCGGCTTCCGTCGGCAGCCGGTACGCATGACCGGTCGTCTTAGAAAGCCAGCGTGCAAAGGCATTGGCATCCGCAAAGTCGACGCAGACGACGGGATGATCGTCGGTTTGCGCAAAGCCAGGATCCCTCCAGGACTTAGCCTGTTGCACCACCCACCCGGCCATCTCCGCGTAATTGTCGCTCTTTGCGTTCCAGGCCCAGCAACTCGGCCCGGTTGGATGGCCGGTCTCGGCAACGAAACGCGCATATTCACCGCGACTGACTTCGTATCGGCCGATGGCGAAAGGCTTCCTGAACGTTACCGCGTGCTGCGGCTGCTCGAACCTGGCGAAGTCGAACGGCACCTTGGGCGGCTTCGGGACCTTCTCCCGTGCCCGCTCTTCCGCCGTAGACCCCATCACGAACGAACCAGCAGGCACCACTACCATCCGCGGGCATGTCTCGCAGTCCTGGATGATCTCTGGCCCGGCCAAGGCTTCTGTGCCCAGCGCACCGCCGAACAGCACGGACAACCCCAGTGTGCCTCGGATGGCGAGGAAGGTTCTCTTTGAGAATGACAGCATGTGAGTCCTCCCGAGACACGCATCCATCCCGATCTTCCGGCTTCCTCCGGACCCGCTCCGGAGACCGTCGCGCGTGAATCCGTCGACCACTGTCAGGAACTCGGGCCGCTGTCCCCTGGGCGCACGCCTGGAACACGAAGCCACAGGCCCCAGTATTCCAGGCCCGCCGGCTCGAGCGTCCCGAAGCGCCTGCACCACAGACGGATCGTCCGGCAACTGACCCCTTTACTTTCGCAGGCTGCGCGGATCTCTAGAAATTCGCATACACCCGGACACCCACGTTGCGCCTCTGCGGGAGTCCCGTAAATATCTTGCGATCCGCTAGTGCGCCACGCGTGGGGCCGCCTAACGTGCTTGCGGTAGTCGGGAAGGAAAGCTCGTCGAAGATGTTCGTACCATAGACTTCCAACTTGACCGCTTTCGTGAAGTCCATACCGGCGCGCAGGTTCACGCGTGTGCTGTCCGGAATGAGGTTGAGTTTCGAATAGTCTCCGTACATCGAATCCGTATAGATGATGTCCGCGCGGATTGACCAGTTACGGTCAGCGAAAGATCCCAGGATTGTCGGGCTGAAAGAAGCCGTCAAATCCGGGTTCGAGCGGATTGGGTTGCCGTCGGCCACCACCGACTGGTTACCCGAGCGCAGCACGAGCTGCTCCTCGGAACCGCGCGACGAAAAGCTGACCATCCTTGCGCGGGAGTAGCCAATCTGCCCGCTCAGCAACAGCCAGTTCGCAGCCTGGAAGTTGCCTTCGAACTCGAACCCTCGGTACTTGGAGTCGCCCGCTCCTCGGAAAGAGGACGTCCCCGCAGGGACCAGTTGGATCACCGCCGCAAAGGGTTGGTTCTTCCAATCGGCGTAGAACGCAGCCAGGGTCGCATTCCACCGGTCGCCCTGCTTTTTCCAGCCGATTTCGTATTGCGTGTTTTCCTGCGGCTTCGTGTAGTCGCCGATGGCGGCCAAGGCGCTGGTGGGAATGACGCTCGGAGCAACGCTGTTGATGAATCGCGCTTGCGTCGCCACCCCGAGCAACGAGCTGTAGGAATAGCTGGCGTAAACCGTTGTTCCACCGACTGGCTTGTAGGTCAAAATGGCGCGCGGAATGACGTCGTGGTACTCGTTGAGCGAGTTGCAGATCAGGACCAGACCGCACTGCAGGCGCGGATCACCCAACTGGATCGCCAACGACGATTCTTTCGTATAACGGGTTTCGAGAGATGCTGTGAGTTTGTCGGTGAAGTCATAGTCGAGCGCCACGAAAGCGCCGAAAGTCTTGTTGCGCTGAACATCGACCGGCGACGGACGTGCGAAGTCCGTGAAAGCTCCATATTCCTGCTCATAGTTGCTGACGCCGACCATGTATCGGAACCGCTGATCTTGCGGCGAAGTGACCCGCGCCTCGTAGTACGACTCGAGCTGATAGATCTCCATGCCGACCGTGAAGATCGAGGGTCCGGTCGGGACGTTGGGAATGCCGAAGAACTGGTCGGTACGCGTCGTCGTTCCGGTGTTGGAACGCGACCCGATCACCGCGAACGTGTGGCCGGCGGCGTCATATTCGCCGCTGACCTGAACGCGGTAGGTCTGTTGCCAGCCGCCCAGGCCGCCGTCGGGCTTGCGGATGATCCCGTGCGTTTCGGAGAGTGGATTCAGCGTGCTCAGGGAAGCCAGGCCAACCGCACCGTTGGCAACCTGAGCGAGGGTCGGGACGCGCGCGACCGGGAATTCCAGCTGGTTGGCTTCAGGGTAAAGCCCGCAGAGCGTCGCGAACTGGAGGGTGGACAAGTCGACAGTAAAGGGCGTGCGTACACCCGTTGCCACGTTCAGGTATTCGCCCGACTTCGTCAGGTTGCACTGACCTGGGCCTACCGGTGCGCGCTGCGAGGCACCCGTCCCGGTATCGTCCGCCTTGACGTAATAGCCCGTGACCTTCAGGCGCAACGCATCGGTTGGATTCACGGTCAACGTGCCGGAAAACGAGGTGTCCTTGAATTGGCCGAACGGCGAGCCATCCTTGTAGCTGTAATCGCCGCCACTCCTGTTGTACGAACCCGCGAGGCGAATGCCGATCTTGTCGGTAATGGGTCCGCCGGCGGCGACGGTGAGGTCGTACTTGTCGCTGTTGCTGGGCGAGTAGCCTGCGGAGACTTTTCCTTCCCAGACGTCACCCGGCAGGGTTGGAATGTAGTTGACCGCTCCAGAAAATGTATTTCGGCCGAAGTAGGCCGTTTGCGGGCCCTTGATCACCTCGACGCGCTGCAGATCTCCGATGGGCATGAAGCCGCCACCGCCGCCCACGTAGGCGCCATCCCAGAACAATGCGCCCACCTGCGTGGCCGGCGTGAGGATCTGTTGAATCATGCCGCGAATGCGGATGTTGGGGTTGTTTCGACCCTGGGAATCCGCCGCGATGAAATCGAGCCCGGATACGAAGTCGGAAAGCTGGGCCGGGTTGAAAATGCCGGCTTTGTCGAGCGCGTCCTTGGACAACGCAGAGACCGCGACAGGAATCTCGAACAGCTTTTCGTCACGCTTGCGCGCGGTGACCGTGATCTCTTCCAGCTGGGAGTCAGCTGACTGAGCATGAACTGGCGATGCAGCACTGGCTGTCGACAACAACAGCAAAGCGAATCCTGATTGACTCTTGCTTATCACCTGGTTCCCCCTAGAGATCGTTTTCGTAGGAAAAATCCTAATCAGTAGAGAACCATTCATGCCCGGACACAATGACGCCTGCCGGCGCATTTCACACAGTGAAATACCTCAGGCTGTCGAGAAGGAGTGCGGCGAATCAGGTGGAAAGGGCTTTGGCAGACAACTCCCGGCGATTGCTCCAGCTTCGCCACCAGGGTGGCCACGAGCGCTGTGCCAACCCGGTCGCCAACGGCGCGTTGCCGGCGTCCGGCGTCGCCGCTAGGCTCCAGTCCATGATCGACAACGGACGCCGGGATTCGAACCTCCGCAGTTGGCTCGTGGTCGCGGCTGGCCTGTGCAGTACTGCAGCCTTCGCGCAGGCACCAGCCCCGGTCGCACGCTACTCGGCGGCCGACGAAGCGACCTACATGGAGCGCTTCGCGAAGCGGCAGGAGGCCTTCCGGCTCGGTGTCGGCCTCGAGGCCTATGACCCGCTGGAGCCGGTTCCGGGCGCCGTGCCCTACCGGCCGCTGCCGATGGCAGCCGAGGCCGAGCGGACCATAGCCGACGATGCGCTGCGCGCGGCTCGCGACTACGCGGCGCGCAACAACTCCCGGGCGCTGATCGTCTGGCGTGCCGGGAAGATCGAGGAAGCCGCCTATTTCGGCGACGCCACGCGGACCGGGACGTTCGCGTCGCGCTCGCTCGCAAAGCCGATGACGGCCGTGGCGGTCGGCCGCGCGATCGCCCTGGACAGGATCCGCTCGCTGGACCAGCCGGTGGCGGACTTCATCACGGAATGGAAGGGCGATCCACGGCGTTCGAAGATCCTGGTGCGGCACCTTCTCGACATGCGCTCGGGCTTCCTGCCGCAGGCGGTGGCGACGACGGCCGAGGACATTCTCAACCGCGCCTACCTGCATCCGCGGCACGAGGACGTGATCGTCCACGACTACCCGGTTGTCGACGAGCCGGGCACGCGCTTCGAGTACAACAATGCGACGTCGGAACTCCTTTCCCTGGTGTTGCAGCGGGCAACGGGCCGACGCTACGCGGAGTTCATCTCTCGCGAGGTCATTCAGCCGATCGGCGCGCCGGGGGGCGAGGTCTGGGTCAACCGGCCCGGCGGCACCGCGCATTCCGGCTGCTGCCTGATGGTGGCGCCGGAGACTTGGGTGCGGCTCGCCATCCTGCTGATGCAGGATGGCGTCTGGTCGGGCAAGCGGCTGCTGCCGCCGGGCTTCGTGGGCGAGATGACCACCGGCACGCCGCAGAACCCCTACTACGGGCTGAGCGTCTACGTGTCCGGCAAGTACGTCGCGCGCCGCGGGTTCTTGAACCCGGCGCGCGAACCCGAGGCGCGGCGCGTGCTGCATTCCGAGCCGTACCTGGCGGCGGATCTGTTCATGTTCGACGGCAATTCCAACCAGGTCGTCTACGTCGTGCCCTCAGAGCAGCTGGTCATCCTGCGCGTCGGCGATGCGCCGCCGCGCTCGGCGGCGCAGGAATGGGACAACGCCATGCTGCCGAACACGATCCTGCGTGGCATTCGTCACAAGGGGGGCGAAGGCCTACCGGTTCCCCAGCCGCGCGAGTGAACGGGGTCTTTGTCGGGCGCGCCAGTAAAGGCAAGCGCCTAACAGTATCTTCGAGCCTTGGTTCCTTTGGTACCGACGCCAGCACTCTGGCGCACGCCGAGGATCGCCGGCTCCCAGCTCCGAAAAAGTTGAACCGGGCACCGCGAGATCCACGGCGGGGCGAAAGGATCCGCGTCGGGCGCGAAGCCGTACGATGTTCCCAATGTGAACCCATCGTTGAGCCTGTGGCCATTGGCGCCGGAGAGGCTCGTATCGAGAAATGCCTCCTGAACCTTGACCAGCCTTCGACGCCCGCAAGGTCAGGATCCTGGTCAAACCTCAACGCCAGTTCTCAGCAACAGGGCCTGGTGTGCAGGGGCGTGTTCGCGGCCATCCTGCTGGCCTGGCCGCTGGCGATACGCTGCTCGGCCTTCATGGCGGGGCTGGCGTGCTGGATCGGGGGACAATTGTCCTGAGGCCGACAATCAAAGCTCCGAGCAGTACTCCGAATACGCCCGAACCCGCAGCGTGCACCAGCCAGGTGACGAAGCCGGAGGCCAGCGGGGCCGCAGCACCGGCCGATTTGCTGACGCTTTCCAGCCAGGGCGCAAGCCCGGTCAGATGAAACTCGTGCAGACCATGCAGCACGATGCCACCGCCGACCCAGATCATCGCTGCGATACCAGCGACGGACAGCGTGCTCAGGAGCCTGGGCATCAGACGCACCAGCGCCCGGCCGGTGTGCTGCGCAACCGCTGAAGCACGCCGACTGAGGTGCAGGCCGATGTCGTCCAACTTGACGATGAGGCCCACGGCACCGTAGACGCCGGCGGTGATCACGATTGCAACCAGCACCAGTATCCCGGCCTGCGTCGCGATCGAACGATCCGCGACCTCGCCCAGCGCAATCGCCATGATCTCCGCGGACAGGATCAGGTCCGTGCGGATCGCGCCGGACACCATCGTCGCTTCGTGCTCGGCACTGGCAAGCTTCGCGACGTTCTGCTCAAGCGTCGCGTCGTGCGGCCGCAGCGACTCCAGGAGTTTCTCCGCACCCTCGTAACACAGATACGCACCGCCCAGCATCAGGATGGGCGTGATCGCCCAGGGTGCGAAATAGCTCAGCAGCAGCGCCACCGGCAGGATGAACAGCAGCTTGTTCTTGATCGAGCCCCTGGCAATGCGCGCGATGACCGGCAGCTCACGATCCGGCGTGAATCCCGTGACGTAGCGGGGCGTAACCGCGGTGTCGTCGATGACGACACCGGCTGCCTTGGCTCCCGCTCGTCCTGCCGCCGCGCTGATGTCGTCGACCGAAGCTGCGGCGGCCTTGGTGATCGTGGCGATGTCGTCGAGAAGGGCTGCGAGTCCGGAAGGCATCTGGCGTCTCTGTCACCGGCTATGGGCTGGAATCCGCGAGCAGCATACCGGCAGCGTCGATCCGCGGCAGATCCGTCGTCGGCGGCTCGATGCCCTCGCGATGGGGTCACACAGCGCACCGGCACGGATCGGTCGCTACAATGCGCAGGGGGCAGCCTGGCCGGCATTCGCCGGCTCTCAGGCGCGCTTCAGGAGCGATCGAATGAATAGAATCACGCGCCGAACCGTGCTGGCCCTCGGTCTCAAGTCCACGGGTGCGGCGCTTGCGGTCGCTGGCCTTGCCGCCTGCGCCAAACAGGAAACCGCCGCGCTGAGCTGCGCAGACCCGAACTCGCTGACTGCATCGGAGACCAGCTTGCGGCAGGCGAGCCAGTACGTGGTCAAGGCGCCCGACCCGGCCAAGAACTGTGCGGGCTGTGCGTTCTTTACCGCCGATGCGGCGGCGAAGGTCTGCGGGCAATGCCAGATCCTGAGCGGAACCGTCGACGCCACGGGCCACTGCACGTCCTGGGCGGCGAAGCCGGCCGCCTGACCCTCCGGCTGCGCGCAGCGGGCGCAGCCCGGCACGGGCGGCGGCGTGAGGACAAGCGCGTCTCAAACGGGCCGCTCCTTTCTTGAAGCACCTCGCCGTGACGGTGCTGGCATCGCGGAGCGTGGGTGCGAAGCCCTGCGCAGTCGTGCCGTCAGCCAAATTCATACTGCACACCCAGGAGGCCGGTGACGCTCACCCGACTCGAGCATTTCGTTGACGTACTCGATGGCGAAGTCACGGGCGCGTCGATGTGCCGGAGTCCCGAATACGCTGTGTTCGATCAGAAATGCCGGCATGAATGCAGCAGGCCAAAGGAGCCGGAGGCATTGACCCATTGTGCTACTTGTAGCACAATGAGACGATGAAACAGGCTGGCATTCGCGAAGCGCGTCAACATTTGTCGGCCTTGCTGGTCGAAGTTGCCAAGGGGCATGAAGTCACAATTACGGATCGGGGCCGACCTGTGGCGCGTCTGGTTCCCCCGCACGAGGAATTGTCAAAACCCTTCAGTGGTCGCAGCGATTTTCGGCGCAAGATGCCGAAACTGACGCGGGCTTTGTCAAGCGCAGTGATCGAGGATCGTGCCGAGCGCGCCTAGCCAGAGGAGAAAACCCGCAGCCGGCAAGGCGGGCATCTATCTGGACTCCAGCGCGCTGGTAAAGCTCTACCTGCCAGAGCCTGAAAGCGAGTCGCTCGACTCGCGGCTGCGCGGAAGGCGCGATTTGATGATTTCAGAGTTGAGCATGTCCGAAGTCCTGTCGGCGGTTGCGCGAAGGCGGCGCGAAGGGGCCCTTAGCCTCCCGCAGGCCTACGAACTCCGCAACGCGCTGCTCTCCGATGCGGACTCCGGTTCGTTCCGTCGCCTGCATTTGAGCGCCGCCATCCATCGCGAGGCGGAACGCATTCTGCTTGGCGCGGAGTCCGTCGGGTTGCGGACGCTGGACGCACTGCACATCGCTCTTGCACTGTCTGCGCCCGCCGCATCTGTCGCGACTTTTGATTTTCGTATGCGCGCTGCCGTGGAACAGGCCGGCTTAAAGGTGCTGGCGGTGTCCCCTTGACGATGCCTCAAGGACCGTCTGTGTGACGTCAACCAGCGCGATGCCGAGAAACGCGAGGGTCGTGCCGGGCGCGTGGCGAATCGGCTGCTGCATCAGAACGTGATTGTGCTCGATGAGCTGGGCTACCTGCCGTTCGGCCACGACGGCGGCGTTTCTCGATCGGCCCGCTCACTGCTTCGACATCATCGAGACCGGCAACGACCGCAACCGGTGCAGGAACCGGAAATGACCGCGGGCGGAAAGCGACGGATGAGCGCTGGCGCAGGGTCGGCACGCGTGCACCGGAGTTGGGCGCTGCCGGCCACAGTGTCTGAGCCAACCGGCGGCTATTCGGTCTCTCCCGGACGTTCAGCTCGCTTTGCGTGACATGAGTGTGCGAACCCGGTACTCTGAATTACCGGCGGTCCCTCCCGGCGCAAAAAACAATAACAAGTCGGGGGTAGGCTCGTGCTGCGCGTAAGAGTTGCGGGGTTGTTGCCTGCTCTGTTGGCGCTGCTTGCCGGTTGCGCCTCTGGCGACAGCACGTCGAGTCCGGGACCGGTTGCGTCGCCCGCTCCCACAACCTCCGGGTGGCCGCTCTCATCGCTCAGCGCGGCGCCGGTGTCTGCCGAACCGAAGCCTGTAGCGCTGCGGATCTACAAGAACCCTTACGCGGATGTGTCCTGGGCGGTGGATGTCCGGCTCAAGGCGCAACACCACGATCACGTGGGCACTTCGCGCACCAAGGTCAGGGCGTACGACGCCGCGGGCTACCACGTACTCGCGTTGCTGGACTACAGCGGAAACCCGGCCTTGAGCCAGTCGCTTCGCAAGCGTCTCTGGCCGGTGCAGTCCGTGTTCCCGGCCGACTTCACGGGCACGCTCGCCAGTATCCGTGTGTTCCTGCCCGCCGCCGAAGAGGTGGGCTTCGCGACGCAGCACATCACTTCGCCGTTCATGACCCGCTACATCGAGCGCTGGGACCCGTCCACGGGCGCCAAGCGGCCGCACGAATACGAGACGCCTTCAGACCTGCGCAAGCTCATCACGGATCAGGGCGGCGTGGCGATTCTGGCGCACCCCTGGTACGACCAGGTTGATCGCGACTGGATCGCCGACTTTGACGCGATGGAGATCTACAGCGCGCTGGCTGAAATGCAGCGGCGAATCGGGCTCGATCCGTACTACCGGACTGATCGGAATGCGCGCCTGATAAGCGCGTGGGACAGTGCGCTGGCGAAGAATCCGGCGTTGATCGGTGTGGCGGTCAACGATCACTTCGGGCCCGACTACACCCGCGATCTTGAGGTCGGCGACAGCGGCAAGATCGTCGTGATGGCCAGGGATCACACCCTTGACGCCTATCGCGCTGCCTTTCAGAGCGGCGCCGTGCTCGCGGTCCGCGATATGGGTCGAGTCAAGGATCGATACTCGCACGTGCGCTTCATCAGCGCCGAAGACAAGCGTGTCACGCTCGTTACGGACGGTGACGTCACCTGGATATCCATGGGGCAAGTTTTTGGAACGGGCAAGCGCTTCGATCTCTCCGTCCTGCCGATCGCCGCGACCTATCTTCGCGCCGAAATCCGCAATACCGAGGGCAGCGTCGTCTACACGCAGGCGTTCACCCTGGGTACGGTTGGAGATGCCGACGGTGACCGGGACCACGACGAGGTGGATCGACGCATCTGCCTCGACGTGGCGTCGGGAGCGGAGCGAAACCCGGTGCTTGTGGCGGCCTGCCGCTCGACCTGAGCTCGGCCCCCGGAGGTCGGCTCACGGACCTTCAGGAGGATGCTGGTGGTCGGCGTCACCCCGGACTAGAGCCAGCGCTGCACTGCAGTCCGGCGCGAATGGTCGGTTGCGGGATTCGGCGCGCTGGCGCTGGCCGCGCGGTCATGGCGCCGGCGTGCATTGCGGCGACAGATCGCCGGGCTCAGGGCCCGTCACGGGTATCGCTTCGATCTCCCTGCGCGTTTCCTCGACGACCCCCTCGTACGGCCCGCCTGCTGCATCACGCCGCGCGCGCGCCAGCTCCACAAGTGCGCGAACGCGACAGCCCTGCCGGGAAAGCTGATCGGCGAGATTGTTCCGCGCGGGAACGTGACCAGGCTCCAGCGCGAGCGTCGCTTCGAGTGCCCGCAGCGCGCCCGGTCGGTCGCCGCTTTGGAGCAGGGCATTGGACAGCGCGAAGTTCGCGACGGCGTGCGTGGGCCAGCGCGAAGCAGCGGCGCGATAACTGCTGAGGACCACGCGCGCGCGCCCCAGGGCGTCGAGCTCGGCCGCCGCGGCGAGATAGCGAACAGGCTCATCGGTGGCCGGCAATTCCCCTGGCGCAAGCGCCAAGAGGCTCCAGCGGTCCGCGCGCTGCCAGGCGCCGTCGAAGCGACGTGCGCCGAGTGTTGCGCGCTGCGTCGTGCCCGAGCGCAGCAGCCAGTGTGCGCGCTGCGAGTCGTAGCCGATTACCACCGCGTAGTGCCAGATCGGCCAGGCGCGAACGCCGAAGTTCAGCAGCACCAGGACGGGTCGACCTGCCGCAACTTCGCGCTGCAGCGCAGCTGCACTGGGAGGCGGCCGATATGCGAGGCGGTCGCGCCGACGAGTCGCCGCGATCAGCTCGACCTGCAGCGATCCGCGCCGCGCGGGCAAATAGACCTCCGGAACGAGACTCTCCGGGGTCGCCTCGATGCCGCTCGCGACGAGCAGCGTCGCAAGCGCGGCGGGACCGCACTGATATGCGGATTGGGGAAAAAACGGCGTTGCGTGCAGCTCGATCTGCGCGGGCAGATCAATTGGAACCTGGAGCGACCAAGCGGTCGGCGCCAGTGAAGCACAGCCCCCGAGCAGCCATGCGACCAGCACTGCGGCAGCGATGCGCCTCGCAGGGTGGCGCTGTGCGACGCAGCCGACCAGGCCGGACCTCGGGGTCACACCTTCTTGAAGATGTCGATGACTCCCGTGATCTCGAGCAGCAGGAGCACGACGAACACGACCCCGACGAGCGCGAGCACGTCGCCGCCCGCGGGGGCGGAGTCGATCTCGGTCGCAAGCCGCGCGAGTTCGGCATCTGTGAGTGCCGAAACGCGCGCCTGCGCGGTGGCTGGCTCGACGCCAAGCGCGACGAGCCGCTCCTGCACCGATGCACTCCCG
>JANPDV010000062.1:0-7156 GCA_031431655.1 Gammaproteobacteria bacterium
GTGAACCTGCTGGACGCGTCGTTGGCCAGTCTTATGGCGCAGGCCGAGGTCCTTGCAACAGAAGGATTTGGCGCTCGCGTCTCGTATTCCCGCAAGGTGTTCATTCCGCTGACGCAACTGTGCCGCGACGTCTGTGGCTACTGCACGTTTTCGCAGCCGCCGCGGGCCGGCCAGCGTGCCTACATGACGCCCGAAGAGGTCCTCGAGGTGGCGCGGTCCGGCGCGCGCGCCGGTTGTCGCGAAGCGCTGTTCACCTTGGGTGACAAACCTGAGCTGCGATTCCCGGTAGCGCGCCAGGAGCTCGAATCACTCGGGTTCCTCTCGACGATCGACTACCTCGGGCATTGCGCGGCGCTGGTATGGCGCGACACCGGGCTGCTGCCGCACCTCAACGCCGGCGTGATGACGGCGGATGATCTGGCTCGCCTTAGGCAGGTTTCGGTGTCCATGGGCCTGATGCTCGAGAGCGCCTCGACACGCCTGCTGGAGCGCGGTGGCCCGCACCACCGTTCACCAGACAAGCACCCAGCGGTCCGATTGGAGACCCTGCGGCTGGCCGGGGAGGCGCAGGTGCCGTTCACGACGGGCCTGCTGGTGGGCATCGGTGAAACGCGACAGGAGCGCATCGATTCCCTGCTGGCGCTGCGCGCGTTGCATCGGCAGCACGGGCATCTGCAGGAGCTGATCATCCAGAACTTCCGCGCGAAGCCTGGCACACGGATGGCACGGGCAGCGGACGCCCCTGTCGATGAGCTTCTGTGGACCGTCGCGGTGGCGCGGATCCTGTTCGGGCCCGGGATGTCGATTCAGGCGCCGCCCAACCTCAGCCCGGAAGGGCTGACGCAGCTGATTCGTGCCGGCATCAACGATTGGGGTGGCGTTTCGCCGGTTACACCGGACTACGTCAATCCTGAGGCGCCGTGGCCGCACCTGCAGGAACTGAAGCGAGCCACCGCCGCTGCGGGCCGCGTGCTTTGCGAACGGCTGGCCATCACGCCGGGATTCGCGCAGCAGCCCGAGCGCTGGGTCGACGTCGCGCTGCAGCCTGCGGTGCGGCGCGCCGTGGATGCTGGCGGGTACGTGCGCGATACCGACTGGCATGCCGGCACCGGGCAGGCGCCGCCGGCCGAGGACCTGCGGCGACTCGCAGAACCGCCAGCCGCAACCGTCGGCAGTGAAGTCGGGGGGCTGCTCGATCGCGTGATGCGACCCGGCATTGAGCCACACGAGCAGGACATTGCGCGCCTGTTCGGACTGCGCGGAGCTGGCTTTGCAGCGGCAGTCCGGCATGCCGATGCCCTGCGCGCCGCGGCCTGCGGCGAGTCGGTCACTTACGTGGTCAACCGCAACATCAACTACACCAACATCTGCACGCATCACTGCGGTTTCTGCGCCTTCTCGAAAGGCCGCAGTGCGCGCTCGCTGCGGGGTCCGGGCTACAACCTGGCGATGCCGGAGGTCGAGCAACGGGTGCGCGAGGCCGCCGCCCGCGGCGCTACCGAGGTCTGCATGCAGGGCGGCATCCATCCGGACTATGACGGCGATACCTATATCGGCATCGTGCGCGCGGCACGGCGCGCGGTACCCGGCATCCACGTGCATGCGTTCTCGCCGCTCGAGGTGACCCACGGCGCGCGCACGCGTGCGCAGTCGCTCGAAAGCTATCTGCGCGACTTGCAGCAGGCGGGACTCGGAACGCTGCCTGGCACGGCTGCCGAGATCCTGGTCGACGACGTGCGTGCGGTCATCTGCGCGGACAAGGTCAACACGGCAGAATGGCTGGACGTGATGCGCACCGCGCACCGGATTGGGTTGCGCAGCACCGCGACGATCATGTTCGGACACGTTGAGACGCCGCTCGATTGGGCACGACACTTGCTCGCCATCCGGCGCCTGCAGCAGGAGACCGGTGGCTTCACTGAATTCGTGCCGCTGCCTTTCGTTCACATGGAGGCGCCGCTATGGCGCAAGGGCCGGGCGCGTTCCGGCCCCACCTTCCGCGAGGCGATCCTGATGCATGCCGTGGCACGCCTCGTGCTGCATCCCCTGATCCCGAACATCCAGGCCTCATGGGTGAAGCTCGGCCTCGACGGCGCACTGGTTGCGCTGCGGGCAGGCGCCAACGATCTGGGCGGTGTGCTGATGAACGAATCGATCACGCGCGCGGCTGGCGGCGTCAATGGGCAGGAGGTCGATCGCGACGCGATGATTGCGGCGATTGAGTCAATCGGTCGCTGCCCGCGGCAGCGCACAACCCTGTATGGCGAGCCGGCCCCACGCCTCAGCGCCGCCTAGGGGCTCAACGAAGGCGGGGCAGCACCAGCTTGCCGATGATGTCCAGCGCCTCGTCAGGCTGGTCATGCAGGCGCAGCGCAACTTCCGTGAGGCCCGCGCGGCCGAACAGCTTGAAGCGCTCGATCTCGCGCTCCAGGTCATCCAGCCCGCCGGTCGACGTGAAGTATTCGCAGAGGCGATTCGGAATCGACTCCGGCAGGCCTTTGACATCGCCCGAACGGTCGAACCAGGCCGCGACGAAATCGCCGTAGTGATCCCGCACCTGCTGTGCCTCGTCTTCCGACAGGCACTGCATGATCAGTTCCTTCTGCAGCTTGATGGCGCGCCACGGCAATTCGCGACGTGACTCGCGGTAGCCGTCCGCGCGGTTCTTCTTCAGGTGCCAGGCCCAGAATGTATTGGTGCGCAGCGCTCCCATGTCAGGAGCACGCTTCGCAGCGCCTTCGCGGACATCTTCCATCGCCTTCGCCATGACTTCGGGCGGTGTGCAGCCAATGAACACACCGTCGCAGACCCGCGCTTCCATCCGCATCATCTGGCCCCGGTACGCTGTTCCGTAGACAAGGGGCGGGGCCGCCTTCACCCAAGGATAGGTGCAGGGCAGGGTGATGCCGAAGTCCTCGCCCTGAAAGCCCTTGGCGAGCGCGCCGCGCGGCGCACCGCGCACGATCTCGATGCCCTCGCGCGTGGCGCGAACGATCTTTTCCGGCCGCTGGATCTTCATGGTGTCGATGTTGCCTTCGCCGGCACCCATCGCGATCACCGCTCGACCGCCGCACATCTCGTTCAGCGAAAGCAGGCTGTTGGCGATCTTCAGCGGGTGCATCTCGAAGGGGCTCACGGCCAGGGGCCCAAGCAGGATCTTCGAGGTCGTCTGCGCCAGCGGCACCAGCGACAGGAAGCAGTCCCAGTGGGCGAAGAAGTTCGAGGACCAGATCGCGCGGATGCCGTAGCGCTCAGCCTTCTGGCCCAGTTCGGCAACCTGGGTGGGGCTAAGGTCCGGTTCGAGGATGATGTCGATTTCCATGCCGCAACTCTACCGGGCTGGTATCCACGGGAAAAATCAGCGTGGCGACCCGACCGTTCCCGGCGGTTCGCCGCGGCCGGTTGCAACTGCTATGCCGAGCATGGCCGCGACCGCCGCGAGTCCACCAGCGACGAATGGGCTGGCCGGCCCCGCATACGTCCACAGCAGGCCCGCCAGCACGCTGGCGAGCAGCATCGCCACGCCGGTGGCGAGGTTGAACAGTCCGAACGCCGAACCGCGTAGTGCAGTCGGGGCGTGGTCAGCCACCAGCCGGGACAACAGCCCCTGCGTCAGGCCCATGTGCAGGCCCCAGAGCGCCGTGCCCAGCAGCAGGCCCACGGGTCGGGGCCAGAACGCGATGAGCGCGTCGGCCGCGACCAGCGCCCCGAGGCCGGCCAGCAGCAATCCGCGCGCGCCGATGCGGTCCGAGGCCGCGCCGGCGGGGAAAGAGGCCGCCGCATAGACCAGGCTCATCACGACCATCACCACTGGCGCCATGGCGGTGCTGAAGCCGACATCGGTCGCGCGCAGTATCAGGAATGCTTCGGAAAATCGCGCCAGCGTGAACACCACGCCGAGCACGCAGATGCCCCAGAACCCGGCTGGCATGGCCCGGACGTCGGCCCATTGCACTGGCGCCGGCCGCGGCCTGGACGACTGCGTCGCAGCACGCTCCTCGACGCCGACGATGAGTACCAGCACGGCAAGCGCGGCCGGGATCACCGCAAACCACAATGCCGTGCGCAGATTGCCGCTGAACACAGCGAGCAGTGCCACCGCGGCGAGCGGCCCGAGTACGGCGCCGACCGAGTCGAGTGCCTGGCGCAGTCCATAGGCGGCGCCGCGCTGTTCGGGCGGCGTGACGTCTGCGATCAAGGCATCGCGTGGCGCGCCGCGGATGCCCTTGCCGATACGATCTGCGAAGCGTGCTGCGAACACGGCGGCGACCGACTCGGCCAGCGGGAACAGCGGCTTGGACAGCGCGGCCAGGCCATAGCCCAGGACGATCAGCCACTTCCGGGAACGCATCCGGTCACTGAGCCAGCCCGAGTACAGCTTGACGAACTGGGCGGTCGATTCCGCAATGCCTTCAAGTACGCCCACCGCGACCGCGCTCGCGCCCAGCACACCGACCAGGTATAGCGGCAGCAGGGCGTGTACCAGCTCGGACGACGCGTCCATCAACAGCGACGTCAGGCCAAGCGCCCAGATCGTTGTCGGCAGGCCCGGCCTGCCGCCCGCATGGCGTCGAGGTTCGGAAGTCACGAGCGCACTGTAGCGCGTCGCGACGGCGCGTGACGAAGCCGTCCGCGCTCGCAGCGCGGCTCACGCGTTCAGGCAGCTTGCAGCAACCGCGCTAGCTTCGCGGCCTGCTCGAACCGCGCATTGACGGCATCCCACAGCAGGTTCGACAGCGCCGCGTCCAGGTACCGGGCCGCGGCCGCGCCGTAGTCCAGCGCATAGGCGTGTTCGTACATGTCCATGACGAGCAGTGGCTGCGACATCGCCAGCGACTGCGTATGGTGGTTCATGCCTACGGTCCGCAACTCCCCGGTCGAAAGTTCATAGGCGAGCACGACCCAGCCACTGCCACCGCTGAGACTCAGACACGTGCTCCGGAAGTGCAGCAGCCACGCCTCGACGCTGCCATAGGAGCGCTGAGTGCGACTGCCGCCGCGCCCGATGGTTTGCCATCCCCGCCCAGATTGCCGAAGCAGGCTTCATGCAGCGTCATGGAGTTCCGGTACATGAGCTCACTCTGCCGCAGGCCGCCGACGACGAACGCCGGCGTGTCCCGGGTGACCTGCGCCAGTTCCTGCTCCAGGCGATTGAGGTCCTTGACCGCTCCGACATAGTTGTTGGCGTGATGGGACACCAGCAGCTTCTCTGAAAGCCCAGGGAGTCTGGCCGGATCGAACTTCAGGGGCGTTGGCACATGCTGGCCCCGGAACGCCGGTTGCGCCGGTTGCGCCGGCGCGTCGGGCGCAGCCGCGGCCGAACCTGTTGGGTGTGCGTGGCGCTGAAGCCGCGCGAAGGCGTGCCGCTACCCGCCGACGGTCCCGACCTGAGCCCAAGCTCAGGTGCGGAATCCGGCGGCGCGGAAGTGGTGGAGGCGGCGGGAATTGAACCCGCGTCCGCAAGCGCTAGACTGCAAAATCTACGTACGTAGCCGTCTCTTTATTTTCTCGCCTCGTGCTACCCGAGCGGCAGGGAAAACACTCAGCCAGTGACAGTGACTCTTAACGATACGGCCTGTCGCACGCCGGATCGCGATCCTGTGATTCGCGTCCCCTGATTCAGCTGCACAGGCACAGACTGGTCAGAGGTCAGCCGCTGATTTAGGCGGCTAAAGCGTAGTTGTCGTCGTTAGCAACTATAAGTTTGCACAGAGATTAACGAGGACCATGCGCCTCGGTACGCCCTTGCAGGTTCGCAACCCACGTCGAAACCGGTCGCCCCCAAAGGTGATGCTCAGGATACTCGAAATTGAGGCGCTGCCGTCGGATTCAAGTCACGAGCCGCAATAAGGTCAACGGCGGCGCCGCACTGGTCCCGGCGCAGTTTGGCCGGGCGGCAGCTATTAGCCGCGGCGCAGCGCTCGGGCCTTGTCCCGCTCCCAGTCGCGGTTCTTTTCTGTGGCCCGCTTGTCGTGCTGCTTCTTGCCCTTGGCGAGCCCGATTTCAAGCTTGGCGCGTCCTTTGTCCCAGTACAGCTCCAGCGGCACCAGGGTGTAGCCCTTGCGCTCAACCGCGCCTACCAGCCGGTCGAGTTCTGCACGGTTCAGCAGCAGCTTGCGGGTACGGTCGGGCACAGGCACAAGATGGGTCGATGCAGTCTTGAGCGGTGAGAGGTGTGCGCCGTACAGAAACGCCTCGCCGTTTTTCAGGTAGACATAGCTTTCGGCAATCTGTGCCTTGCCGGCTCGCATCGACTTCACTTCCCAGCCCTCGAGCACAATGCCCGCCTCGAGCCTGGACTCGATGAAGTAGTCGAAGCGCGCACGACGGTTCTCGGCGATCGTGCGTGGCGGGGATTCAGTCTTCTGGGGCATTCGGGGTGTCTGCAACTGGCGCGCTGGCCGTCGGGTCAGGGTGTCCGCGACGAATCGTGCAGTTTAGGGCCTGGCGCATGGAGCGTGGCGTGCACGGCTCATTTTCGCGAAAATCCGGGCAATGCGTCATTTCAAGCGCTCGGCGCTCATTGGCCGGCCCGCCGGGCAGGTGTTCGGCATCATCGCCGATGTGGAGAAGTACCCGGAGTTCGTGCCTGGCTGCAGCGCCGCGCGCGTGCAGTTCCGTGATGCTGCTGAAGTGGTGGCGGCGCTGGATGTCCGGCACGGTCCCCTGAGTACCACTTTCACGACCCGGAACTCCCTGCAGCCGCCGCACGCCATCGAGATGACGCTGGTGGAGGGGCCATTCCGGGCACTGCAAGGCCGCTGGAGCCTGCTGCCACTGGCGGTCGATGGTTGCCGGATCGAACTGGAGCTGCAGTTCGAGTTCTTGCGTGCTTTCCCGGCGACACTGTTCGACCCGGTCTTCGAGGAAATCGCCGCGGCGCTGGTAGACGCGTTCGTAGCGCGTGCGCGCGGCCTGCCGCTGCCATGACGGAGCAGCTGGTTTGCTCGGTCGTGGTCGCGATGCCTGGGCTGCAGCGGGTATGGAGTGTTGAACTGGTCGCTGGTGCGACCGTCGCCGAAGCGATCGAAGCGGCGCGCTGCAAGGCACTCGCCGAGCCAGCTGGCGTGGCGCGGTTCAGCGGTGTCGATTGGGCGAAGGGGCCGGTCGGTAGTTTCGGCAAGTTGCGACGCCGCGAGGAACGCCTGCAGGCGAA
>JANPDV010000063.1:0-12054 GCA_031431655.1 Gammaproteobacteria bacterium
CCAAGCAGAGCGTTAATCGCGGCGAGCGAGCGCTCGCCCATCGCGGGGTGCTGCATTTCGTACATTAACCCCTCGTGTGTCATCGGGCCGGGCTGGACGAGGTGCGCCCCGGTCTGCGGGGGCAGCGGAAACTGACCGACCTGCGTCATGAGATGAAGCAAATCGACGAACATCGCCGTTTCCGTGATGCGTCCGTTCTCGACGCGATTGAACTCAACGAAACGCAGCATCGCGATTCGACCGGTCGGCAAGATGCCGAGATACGGCTTGTCGAACAGCGCCATCAGATGTCCCATCTGAACTACCCAGCGCCCCTTGAAGCCGTCGATCTCGTTGAGGCCGGCCATGAAGATGTCGGGGCGCCGCTGCACGCGCGTCATCGCACGCAGGAATGGCGTCCAGAACACGTCGGCGACGGCCCGTGCCCCGAACTGCTCATGGAACGGGTGCATGCCGCGCCAGTGCCAGTCCGGCGCGGTGTAGCCTTTCAGGATATCAGCCACAGTGTCGGGCGTCGCGCGTGCGAGTTCGTCATGGTAGGCACGCACCAACTGTTTCTCAGCCTGAAAGTTGCTCACCGAATTCCCCTTGACGCTCTTCGCGCACCGGGTCTCGGCACGCACTTGCAATGGGCAGCTTTGCCCAATTGTCATTCACGACGCAAGCGAAAGGCCGCACTGGCTCACGCTCCGCTGCGTCTTGCTGTCAGGGATCGACTCTGCAGCCTGTCGGGCTTAACAGTCCGAGGCGCTGTTCGTGCGGGTGCCGAGTCTGGCGCGCGAGCTGGGGATGCTGAAGCTGGGGACTGTCGCGCTCTCCTACGAGCATGCGCAGAAGATGGAGACGCGGCTGCAGCAGGAAGTCACACAGCTGTTGCGGCTGGCCGAAGCGGCGGACGAGGTGGAGATCCCCGATCGACGGGTCATCCCCGCGGAGCTGGAGCGGCGCGAGATTCGCCTGAGCGCGAGCGAGACAGCGGCAAGAAGCCCGGTGACAAGCCGCCCGAGCCGCCGAACTTCACGCCCGTGCAGGCGACGGCGTATCGACTGGCCACCCCTCGGGGCCGGGCGCTGTACGCGCTGCGCAGGCCTTCCTGCCGCCACTCCCATCGGCGACGCGCTCCCCATAGTCATGACATTCATCGCGACTACAGCTTCGTTCCGACCCGCCGGATTTGCCAGTCCGACAGGCCGCCGTACCAGCGTGATGAGCCGCGCCTGTGGATCGCCGGATACCCCCTTGAGATGCTGCAAGGGGCGAAATCCAGCGAACCGGTATGCATCCGCCGCGGATAGGCATTTCAAACGTACCTCCAGTGCCGGCCGGCGAGCGCAGCGGCCTATGGAGTGAGCCCGAGCGAGCCGAAAGCGCTCTGGGCGGGGCCGCCCGCTTGGGCGTTGGCGATGTACGTCACTGCGCCGCTCAGAACCCGCCCCGGTGCGGCGGCGGCACCAGCGCGGCCTGCCGCGCCGTCAGATCCAGCGGTTCCAGCACGATGTGAGTGGTGCCGTCACGGTAGCTCCGTCAGCCTACGCGCGCCCGCAGCAGGTGACCGCCCACGGTCGTGACGTACAGCGAGCGCAGCTCCTCGTCGCCGAAGCAGCAGTTGGTCGGTCGGTCGACTGGCAGGGGATGCATCGTGACGATCCCGCCGTCCGGTGCGAACACGTAGATCATTGGACCCGGACCGCTATCCGCCCAGCCGGCAGTCGCGACGATGTTTCCGTCCCGGTCGAGGCACATCCCGTCGATCCCACGGTGCGGGTAGAAGTCGTGCAACACAACACACTGGCCGAGTGAGCCGTCGTCGAGGATCCGGTAGGCGCGCAGCTCGCGCCTTTCGTTTTCTCCGTACTTGCTCTGTGCGACGTACAGCGTGCGGTCGTCGAGCGAGATCGCGACTCCGTTGGGACGCGTCGCGTCGTAGGTCATGCGACGCGCTTTCCACGTACCATCGGGCAACGGCTCGCAGCGGTATACCGATTCGTGGTCGAGCTCCAGGTCGTCGCGGAACGCGCTGTAGCGTGGATCGCTGAACCACAAACGACCGGCTGCATCGAAACACAGATCGTTCGGGCTGTTGAAGCGCTTGCCCATGAACTGATCAGCGACGATGTCGGTCGTGCCGTCGTCGTTGTATCGAGCGACACGTCGGCCCGCGCCGGCACCTTCGCAGCAATAGAGTCGGCCGCGCGCGTCGAGAGCCAGCCCGTTGCCCTCGTTCGTCCCACTGCGGTCGACGGAAACGACTCTGCTGTCCGGCGCGAAGCGCAGGACACGGCTGTGCTCGATGTCGGTGAACAGCAGGGCCTTGCCGTTCCAGACCGGACCTTCCGTTAAGCTGCCGATAGGCTCCATGACGTGCTCGAACTTCCAACTCATGATGGCGATCCTCCGTAGCTGCCGGCAGCGGCTCCTGGCGTAGACTGCCTCAAGGACTCTTCGAGAAGAAATCGATGGTACCCCCGCCCGATTTCCGCCGCGCGCGTCGTGCCGAAGTGCTGCAGCTGTCCGAGATCGTACGGATCAACGAGGCCGCGAACGCGATGCGCGCAAACGGGCAGGACGTGCTGAGCCTCGTGACGGGCGAGCCGGATTTTCCTACGCCCGCGCATGTCATCGCCGCGACGAGCGAAACCCTGAAAGTCGGACGCATACCTTATCCGCCGACGCAGGGAATCCGTGCGCTGCGCGAGGCGATCTGCGCGGCGACTGAAGCAGGCTGTGGCTTTTCGGTCCCGCTGGAGCAGGTCATCGTCAGCAGCGGCGCGAAGCAGGTCATCTGCAATGCGATGGAGGCCACGCTCGATCCGGGCGATGGGGTCATCGTGCCGGCACCGTACTGGAGCAGCTATGCGGACAGCGTTGCATTCGCGGGCGGCAGGATGCCTGTGGTGCCCTGCGAGGAGGCGACGGGATTTACGCTGCAACCGGAGGCGCTGCGCGCCGCCATCACGTCGAAGACGCGCTGGCTGATCCTGAACTCTCCCTGCCACCCTTCCGGCAAGCGCTATTCGGCCGAGGAGTTGCGCGCACTTGCGGACGTGCTCGGCGAGCATCCCCAGGTCTGGGTGCTGACCGATGAAATCTATCAGCACATCGCATTCGCGCCGTTCCATGCATTCAGGGCCATCGCGCCAGACCTCGCCGGCATCGGCAGTTTCGCAGCCCGCCGCGACCGCAGCGCTGCGCGGACCCCAGCAGCTGCTGGCCGATCGATGCCGTTCGTTTCGCGAACGGCGCGATCTCGTCGTTGCCGTGCTCAGCGAGGTCGAGGGCCTCTCGTGTGTCGCTCCCGATGGGGCGTTCTATCTGTTTCCGGGCTGTCGCAGCACGTTCGGCCGGCGAACGCCGGCGAGCGCGCTCATCGCCGACGATGCGGCGTACTGTCGCTACGTCCTCGCGAGCGTGCGAACGGCGATCGTCCCGGGGCGTGCCTTCGGCTTCCCGGGTCACTTTCGCCTGTCGTTCGCGTAGTCGCGGGAGCAATTGACCGAGGGCTGCCAGCGAATCGCGCAGGCGACGCGGCGTTTGAGTTGAGTCCGTTGAGCCAGCGCGAGCGAGTGCGCCGTCGTCACTTGCGCTTGGTCTGAAACAGTCGCGCAAACTGCAGCAGCGGCTCACCGCTGCGCAGCTCGTCGCCCGGCACGATGCGAACGTCGGACGTCGTGCAGGCCGCTCCCGGGTCGAGCTCGCGTATCTTGGCCAGCAACTCGCGGATGCGTCGACGTGGCGCGACGATCAGGACGACGTCGACGGGCGCGCGTTCGGAGTTGCAACCCGAGATCGCCACGGGCGCCCAGCCGCTGCACCGCAGCGCCTCCGCGAGGCCGCGATCCGCACTCGAGGAGATCACCCGCACGAGTTCGGCGCCGATCGCCACGCGCGACTCCACCACCATGCCGATGTAGTTGCCGGTCGCGAAGCCGGCTGCGTAGGCTACGACGAGGTACCAGTTATCGAGGTTCGCGATGACGCTGCTGGCCGCGACGATCCAGATCACGACCTCGAAGAAGCCGATCGTCGCGGCGATCGGCCGGTGACCCCGAAACACCATGATCGTCCGGAACGTGCTGAGCGAAACGTCGACGATGCGCGCGAAGAAGATCGCAACGGCCAGCACGACCGGATCGACAGCTGAGAAATCGAGCATGTTGCGCGCTCAGCCGGCGGCGCGGTAAGCAACTGCGAGGACACCGACTTCGTCGAACCCCTGCATGCGCAGGAGCCGCTTGCCGGGCCCCTCGAACGGATAGGCACCGGCCTCGTGAAGATCGGCAGTCGACGTCTGATTCATTGGGCTCCCAGCGGTTTTGGCATCGGTCCTGGCGCTACACGCGGACCTTGCGGCCGTGCGTTTCCGGCAGCGCGACCCAGACGATGACCGCGAGCGCATAGGCTACCGCGGCGAGCATCATTGCGGTCTGGAGACCGAAGCGCGCGGCGATGGCGCCTGTGATCAGCGGGGCCGTCATCGAGATGATGCGGCCCCAGTGATAGATCGACATCGCGGTGGAGCGAAGGTGGGCCGGATAAAGCTCCGAGATCCAGGGTGCCCACGCCACCGCGCACGAGGTCATGAAGCCGAAGCCGAATCCGGCCCAGCTCAGACTGTCCGGGTTATTGAAGATCGTGAGGATGCCGATCACGAGCGGCACGCACGTCGCGAAGCCTGCGGCGACGGGCTTGCGACCCGTTCGATCACTGAGCCATCCCCAGAAGAATCCGCCGATGAGCGCACCCGAAAACTGCCACGCGATGACGCGTCCGGCGACCGCGGCGGAGAAACCGAGCGTGCTGACGATGTAGGTCGACACCCAGCCTGCGTATGCCTGGTACGCGAAGAAGTTCAGGCCCTTCAGTGCGAACAGCAGCAGCGTGATCCGTCGCAGCGGCCCTTTGAACAACTCGACGATCGGAAATCTCGGCAACGTCGGCGACGCGGCAGCGGCTCCCCAGGCGAGCAAGCGCCGATCATCGGGGATTGCCACGAGCGCGAGCGGCGCGAGCACGAGCGGAGGGATCGCTCCCGCCCACAGGATCAGGCGCCAGTCGTCAACGGCCGCCTGCAGGGACAGCGCGGCGCCGAGTGCGACGACTGCGAGGTTGTAGGTGCCGCTGCCGATTGCGGCGAGCTTGCCTCGCAGGCTGCTTGCGAACAGGCTCATGTAGATGCCGATCAGCACTGGGAACACGCCGCCGAGGAAGATGCCGAGCGTGAGTCTCTGCAGCAGGAACGCGGGATAGCTCGCGACGATCGCACCTGCGCCCGCCGCGAGTCCGTATCCCGCGATGACCGCGACGAGCGTGCGCCGGCGGCCGATGTGATCTGCGACCTGGCCGAAGCAGATCGCACCGATCATTGCGCCTAGACTCTGTGCGGTGTAGCCGGAGCCGACCTGCGTCAGGCTCAGATCCAGCGCAGCGCGAATCTGCGGTCGCAGCACGTCGATCGTGTTCCAGGACCAGCCGTAGAAAAACTCGGCCGCCATCAGATAGACGAAGGCTTGTACGCGGCGAGCGAGCGGAATGTCTTCGGCTCGCAGCAACTCGACGCGCGAACTCGCGCCCTGAAGAGGTGCCGTGCTCATCGACGCGGCGCCTGCACTTAGGCGCTGGGCGGAAGCCCAGATCTGCGCGCGCTGCGATGCGCCGTTGCGCCGAACCCGGTCAATGGCGTGCTCCCCGTGCGGCCCATGCCGCGGTCCAGAACGCCTGCTGCTCGAGCAGGCACGGGCCTACCGGCGCGAAGCCTAGGCCGGATTGATTTCGAAATCAACGCGCCCGAGCACTGGTCCGCGAATTGCGCATGCACCACTGGGTACAATCCGGGCACATTAAACAAGCCGGGACCAGGCGTACGATGAAGTCCGGCCGGCGTATCCGGCGGCCCACGAGGTCAGCAACATGGATCGGCGAAAGTTCGTGAAGCTCTCGAGTTCGGGCCTCGCGAGCGTCGCGCTCGAAAACGGCGCCATCGCAGCTCCTGCGAAGCGCAAGCCTTCACCCGACGTCGTCGTCATCGGTGCGGGAGTCTTTGGCGTCTGGGCCGCACTGCACCTGCGGCGCAAGGGTGCTGCGGTGACGCTCGTGGATACCTACGGCCCGGGCAACGAATTCAGCAGCTCGGGCGGCCACACGCGCCTGACGCAGGTGGATTCCGATTCGCCCGTCTACATTCGCAGCTGCGTCGAGTCCTTTTCGTCGTGGCAGGAGATGGATCGGGCCTCGTACGCGAGGATCATCTTCACGACGGGCAGGCTGCGCATGAGCACCCGCGCAGCCGACCTCGAAGTCGCGAGGCGTCGCAAGGAGAATCTGGTTCGCTTCGGTGTCACGAATGCCGAGATTCTGGACGCCGCGGAGATGCGCCGTCGGTGGCCCGCGATCTTCGCCGACGACATGCTGTTCGGCATGTACTACCCCGACGGGCCCGCGGGCAGCGCACTGCGCGCAGAATTAGGGGTCAAGGTCGTCGCCAACGAATTCGAGAAATCCGGCGGCCGGATCGTGATCGGGAGCGCGGAGCCTGTCCTGTCCGATCGACGCGTCCGCGAGATCCGCATCAAGCAGTCCGGGGAGCGGATCCGCGCGCAGAGCTACGTGTTCGCATGTGGACCCTGGATGCCGAGCCTGTTTCCGGAACTGCTGGCCGATCGCCTGCGCGTCGAACCGCGAATCGTCTTCTTCTACAACCTCCCGGCTGGCGACACGAGTCTCGCATTTCCGAACCTGCCTGCCTGGACGATTCCCGAGGTCAGCGTCTACGGCGTGCCGAGCATCGAGAACGAGGGATTCAAGGTCGCGCCGGGCTTCCAGCCTGGGTCCGTGCCGGACATCGAGCAGCAGATGCGGGAATTTGCGAGTCGTCGCTTCCCTAAGATCGCCGGAATGCCGGTCCTGAGGTCGCGGGCGTGCCAGTTCATGCGCTCGATCACCGAGGACTTCATCATCGACCGCCACCCCGGGCTCGCCAACGGTGTCCTGATGACCGGTGATTCAGGCCTCGGCTACAAGCACGGCCCGGTCGTCGGCGAGCATGCGAGTCGTCTCGTGCTCGGCGAGGCGCTCGATCCCGAATACGCGAGCGCATTCCGACTCAGGAACGAGCGCTTCCCATCGTAGCAGCGCCGCAATCGCAGACCTCGGATCCTGTGGGGTCGCCGCAGCTGCACCGCGGACTGCGCAGGATCGATGTCATCGCGCTGACCGTTAACGTCATGGTCGCGTCGGGCATCTGCGCGTTGCCCGGGGCGCTGAATCGCTACGCCGGCGAGTTCTCGATCCTGATGCTGTTCGCGACGCGGGCCCGGTCGCGGCCGCGCTAGAAGAGCGGCACGCGGTCCTTCGCGCGCTTGACGCGAAACTGCAGGTCGTGGAACAGGTCGTAGCCCATCTGCGACAGGATGTGCGCCATGTCGAACATGACCCAGTTGTCGATGATCTTGTCGTCGTCGTCGAGTCGATACCAGTCCGCGACTCGCATCTCGACGCGCCGGCCGGTCGGCGGCAGGCCGAGCCACTCCGGACCGAGATGCGTCGCGTGGAGCGAGGGCCAGCCGCCCGTCACGGCGTACTGCCCATCGCCGAGGCGCACGTAATGACCCGGCGCATCTTCGGGTACCCCGCCGTCGCGCGCGAAGCCCTGCCGATCCGGAAAAGCCTGCAGGAATAGTGAACCGTGATGGTTGCGGTAGTTGGCACGGCCGCGCATCGAGCCAATGCCGGCAGCGCCGTACCAGTTCATGTTGACGTGCCAGTGCGGGCTGTGCCGCCCGCCTTTTGGGGCGAGCTCCCTGATCTCGGACGGCTTGAGCAGGCCCTGCTGCATCTCGCGGATGATGCGCAGGGAAGTCGCGCCGCGCACTCCGTCGTGGTGCTTGAGGCTCGCGTCCGTGTCGCAGGGCGGGAAGGGCCACGCTTCAGGAGAGCCGGGCATTTCGCGGAACGGGTAGAAGCCGGCCTGTCGCATGACGTCGATCGTGTCGAATTGCACATAGGCCTTCGCGATACGCCCATTGCGCACGATGGCGTTGAATCCGAAGCGCATGAACGCGAGTACGCCGTGCGGCGGTATGCCGAGCCACGGCTCATGGAAATTTCCCATGAGGTAGCCGAGCGTGCTGACCTGCGTGCGGCCCTCGTAGTCACCGGCGATGCCGCAGGCGATACGCTGCTCGTAATCAGGAAAGGCCGTTCGCAGGGGCTGCCAGAACTTGGCCGCGACTTCGTCGAGGCCGGACATGCCATTGAGCGGATGATAGAGCTCCCAGCGGCAGTCCGGTTGGCAGTGCGCTGCCAGGACCTCGCGTGCGTCGCCCGAAGCCATTTCGCGCAGGAAGCGCGCAACCAGCTGCTTGTTCGCCGCGTGCAGGTCGGATCGCGGATTCTTGCGCGTCGCGGCTTCGGCCCTGTCGGCGCCCGCGATGAGCCGGCTTGACGCGAGACCCGTGCCGACCGCCGCGATCAACCCTCGACGATTGAGACCCCGGGACGGCGCAGCCGAAGCGGGCGTCCGAAGCACTTCGGTAGATTCGTCCATCGCACGAGTCATGTGCCGCCCCCCTCTGAGTCCTCGACAGCGTAGGTAACATGGCATTCGAGGTCAATGTCGGGCAAAACGGCCGACGGGGTCGAGGCCGAAAGCAGCAGGAGCGCTACCGATGGCGACGGGAAATCGAGGAGGACAGCGAGACCGGCGGCATCTGGCACCCACGGTCGGCGCTTTGATATTGTGCCTTTCCGCGAATGCGTCCACGGGGTCGTGACCTCGACGGCCGCGCAGACGCCGGAATTGGTCGTATGCCGCGCGAGGGGACCGAAGAAACCGTGCGCCACCTGTTCCACGACGCCTGGAATCGTCGCCTCCTCGATCAACTCGCGGTCGCGTACGCCGCGGACTGCCAGGTGCACACCAGCCCGGGCCGGGAGCTGTCGGGCGTGCGCGCACTGATGCGCTGGGTGATCGGGCTGCTCGCGGCGATTCCCGACGGCGAGATGTCGGTCGATCACTACTGCGACGTCGACGAAACCGACGGCCGGATCGCAGCCGTTCGCTGGACTCTGCGCGGAACCCACCTGGGGCATGGCGCATTCGGACCAACTTCCGGGCGTGCCGTCGTCGTTATGGGGATGTCACACCTGCGCTTCGCCGGCGAGCAGATCGTCGAGGAATGGACCGTCTTCGACGAGATTGCGGTGCTGCGCCGGATCTACTCCCCCGCGCCCGCCAGCCCCGTTTGAGCACGAACCGCTCCGAGTGGTCCGAAGGCGGGCGGGTCGTCGCCGGCGCCGCCATTGCGCTGGGCACGGCGCTGCCGGTGTGGAACTATGTGTCGAGCCTGTTCACCGATCCGATGATCGGCGAGTTCGGCTGGACTCGCGGCGAGCTGTCGACCGCCTCCGCGTCGGCCTTCCTCGGCTCGCTGGCGGCCCCCCTCGCCGGCCGGCTCGCGGATTCGTTCGGCGTGCGCAAGGTGCTGACCGTGGGGTTGCTCGGCTACGCCCTCATGTTCCTGGCGCTCGCGTTCCAGCCGGGTTCGTTGCGCGCGTACTCCCTGATCATCCTGCTGCACACGGGGATCGGCATCGCCTGCGGCGGCGCGATCTTCTCGCGGGCGGTGGCGGGCTGGTTCGAGCGCAGTCGCGGCCTGGCCCTCGGCGTGACGATGGCGGGAGTGCCGCTGGCGGCCGCGGTGATCTCGCCGCTCGTGCAGTGGGCGATCACCTCGGGCGGCTGGCGCAGCGGCTTCGTGCTGCTGGCGGCTCTCGCGGTGCTGGTCGGCCTTCCGGTCTCGCTGTGGCTGATCCATGAACGAGCGGCTCCCCCGGGGCCGTCGAACTCGCCGCCCGGATCCGTCGGCGGTGCCGGCGTCGATTGGCCTGCCATTGCACATAGCCGCGGCTTCTGGCTCCTTACCCTGTCCCTGCTTCCGGTCAACCTCGCCGGTACCGGCCTCATGAGCGCCGCCGCGCCGATCCTCACCGACCGCGGACTCACCGCGGGCGACGCAGCCTCGTTGATTTCGCTGTTCGCGATCGTGGTGATGGCCTCGCGACTCGCCTCGGGATTCCTGCTCGATCGCCTGCCCCCGCACTTCGTCGCCGCACTGGTCACCGCGGCGCCGGCGGCCGGCTGCCTCCTGCTGCTCAACGTGGAACCGTCCCTGACCGCCGCTGCCTCGGCGATGGCGCTGATCGGCGTGCAGCAAGGCGCCGAGATCGACCTGGTGGGCTACCTGCTGGCGCGCATGTTCGGGATGAAGAATTATGCGAGCGCCTACGGCGTTTGCGTGTCGATGCTCGGGCTCTCGGGCGCCGCCGGCGTCGCGTGGTATGGCCTCAGCTATGACAGCGCCGGCACTTACGACCGGGCCATCGCGACCTCGATCCCCTGCTTCCTGCTGGGCGGCGCACTGCTCTGGGCGCTCCGCGGATCGCTGGGGCGCCCGACGTGACGCGGCGGCTCGGGGTAGCTGCGGCGCCCTCTCTCTCGCGGACCGTTCCGTCCCGCGTTCGGACATCGGCCTAGCCGACGAAGCAACCGTGCCGATCGTCGTCGACGAGTTTGCAGAACGCCTCGATGGAAGACGCGGTCGGCGCTGGCTGATAGCTGTGCCAGTGCAGGTCCTGGCGCGTCCCGTACACCCGCCAGTGCCTGCACTTTCGGACGAAGCTGGCCTTCGCCACCGCGTGCTCGCACATCTGGCCTGGCTTGCCGTCAAAGGCGGGCCGGATTTCGTGGACCTCGACGGATTGGCCTTGCAGGCGATGCCGCAAATCGACTTCGGTGCGAATTGCAACGGGAGGCCGCCGTTTTGCCATGAACGCCGCCATGGCATCTTCGGCGGATAGGCAGTTTAAACGGCCTCGATGTGCCTCGATGTCGGATCTGGATTGCCGACTCGACCGACGGCCCGAGCACGAAGTCAGCGTTGGCGAGGCTTACTCGACGATTCCAGGGGGCACGCGCGGACGCGCTGCGTGGACTACAGCCGCCCGCGACCGGTGGAACAGCGCCTCTATTCCGACTACGTATCGTGGCGCATGCTTTGCGGCGAGGTCGGGGAATAGCAACCGGTTGCAAGGATTCCATTTTGGTTCCATAATGGAACCATGGCAATCACGTTCACGATCAAGCAAGTTCCGGAGGCTCTGGCACGCCGCATCCGCTCGCGCGCTGAGGGCAACCGACGGTCACTGCAGCAGGAGCTGTTGCTCATGCTCGAGCGCGCAGCATCGGAGTCTGCCGGTCTCGTGCCAGATGCCCGGGTCAGCGAGCCCGCGCCGCCGCCCTGGAGGCCTGTTCCGGCGCGGATCGCGAAGGTCGCGTCGGCGGCATCACCTTCGGCGTCGGCTTCGCAACCCAACGTGGCTCTGCCCCGCCTTACTCTCGAACAGCTCTGGGAGCGTGCGCGCAGACTCGGGCCGGCGGCGCCCCACAACGAGTCCACGGCGATCATTCGCCGCGACCGCGATGAACGCCACAATCGTTGACGCCTCGGCCGTAGCCGCGGTGGTGTTCAACGAACCGGAGGCCGAACCCATTGTCGCGAGCCTGCGCGGGCGCCTGCTCGCGCCTACGTTGCTCCGCTATGAGCTCGCGAGCGTCTGCAGTTCGCGCCTGCTGCGCCATCCAGAACGGCGTGCTGAGGTGCTGGAGCGCTACCAGCTCGCATCCGCCCTGGAGATCGAGCAATTCGAGCCGGACTGGCCGAGTCTTCCCGCGCAGGCTCAGTTGTGGGGCCTCTCGGCCTACGACGCGGCGTACCTCCAGCTGGCGCTGCAGCTCGGAGTACCCCTGCTTACGCTGGACGCGCGTCTCGCCGCTGCCTGGGACCGTATGCTCGGCCACTGAGCATTACGTGGTCGGCCGTCTTCAGGCCAGCACCACGAACTCCTCGCCGTAGTCCAGCATCGAAGCCTCGATCACCTTGAGCGCGTGCTTGCGGCCGTAGACCCGGCTGATGCGGATCTTGTTGCGCTCCTTCGGCACCAGCTTGTAGGTCAGGAAATAGTGCTGCAGGCGCTCGATGTGCACTTCCGGCACGTCGC
>JANPDV010000064.1:0-4099 GCA_031431655.1 Gammaproteobacteria bacterium
CCACGTGAATTCGCCCGCTCGTGGTCGCGCGCGGCCGCGCGGTGATGCGGATCTCGATGTCGCTCCCCAGCGCGGTGAGGAACGTCATCAGCCGTTCGACGGAGAAGCCCTCGAGCTTGTAGTGCTTGAGCGCGGACACCTTCGGCTGATTGATGGCCAGGAGCTCGGCCGCCGCCTTCTGCGTCAGGCGGCGCGCTTCGAGCGCGCGATTTACCGCGACGGCCAGCCGAACCTTCGTGTCGAGTTCATCCGCATCAGGCAGTCCGAGATCCGCGAAGACGTTGCCCGAGCTTCGCTCGACTCGGAGCGTAGGAGCTCCGTCTTTCAGGGCAAGTCGCCCGGTACTTGGGGTAATGTGCAGCGCCTTACTTTTTCGCTTGGCCATACCGTGCCTCGTAGTCCTCTTTCGCTCGCTGTAGGCGAGCCTCGATCAATGCGATATCCGACTTCGCCGTCCGTATGCCGCTCGGTGACTTCTTCTGGAAGCAATGGAGCACATACACCGCCTGCTTGAAGCGCACGACATAGGCGGCGCGAAACGTGTCGCTCGCGAAGTCGCTGACGACGTCGAAGACACCGGGACCAAGCCCCTTCCATGGCTTCGCGTCCGGATGCTTGCCGCCGTACTGCGCCACGCTCAGGGCACTACCCATCTGGCGTACTACGAGCATCGGCATTGCCATCAGATCTCGCTTGCTCGCGCCGATCCAGAACAGCGGCTTCTCTGCGTTTGCCTGCTTTCGACGCTTTCGAGAATATCCTAGCGTTGGGATACTTGGCCAGTATCAACGCGCTGCGTCGACGTCACCAAGTCTGCCCCCTCCTCCGGGTGCTCTCTATGACATAGGTGCAGCTGGGCCACCGCAGGCGGTCGCCGCAGCAGCCGGAGGTGTCGCGCGATAGACTTTCGATCGCAATAGTTATGTGCTGCTTGCGCTTCGACTGATTCACCAATGGATCTGTATCGGCCCTGACGACGGACGCCCTGGCCGTCCCCTCCGCATGCAACGCCCGTCAGCTCAACTCGCGCACGGCGCCATCGCGGATCGAGTCGGAACGCTTGCGGCGCGCGGACGCTAGATGCGCTGACTCGCGCAGGTCGTCGTCGAGATCACTGCCGCAGATAGTACTTTCAAGCGCCCTGCTCACCACCGCGGCTCACCGCGGCTCACGGTGACGGACGGCGCCACGGAGCGGCCTTGCCAAGTCCGGATCGGCCCTGCAGCCCACCTCGATCGGATCTGCTCCACAACAGACGCAACCCGGCCCGCCTCGCGACCGCGATGGCGGCGCCAGGTCTCCTCTGAATCCGTTTGCCGACGCGGCTAATGCGCGGCGGCCGCTACAGCAACGTCCCCTGCTGCTGCTGCGGCGGCGTCGGCGGCTGGGCCGGATCAGCGGCCGCGTCCTGCGCTGCGCCCTGGCCACGATGCGCCGGCGTCACCGCCGCGCGCAGCTTGCTGTGTGGGGCGAACACGCCGTGACAATTCGGCAGCACTGCCGATTTGCACAGCCGCAGGCTGCCCCGAAGGGGAGCGGCACAGCGATGTGCCGCGTGATACCTCGTCAGGTGCATCCTTGGCGGTGGCACCAGCGGCCCCGGAGCCCGAGTTCGTGATCTCGACGAAAGGCATGTCGGCGTTTGGACCCGCCTTGCCCCAGTAGAGCCGCGGATCGGCGTTGAAGATCTGCAGGCCGCTCATGACCAGCACGACCACGGCCAGGACGTTGATCCAGTGTGTCAATCGTGTGACGGCTGAATGACGTCGAATGACCTCCGGTGGATGTCGGCGGTCGACGGTGGTGATCGTCACGTGGGTTCGTCGCCGGTGTGACTGCGGAATCGCAGGCCGGACGGTTCTAGTGGACTGTAACAACTAAAACGGTAGTATGATCGTGTTCATGAGCACGATCACCCTGTCGGATGCGGAACGGATGGAACTGGAGCAACGAGCGGCAAGTCGAGCCGGACGCGCAGACGATGCCAGGCGCGCTCGACTGGTGCTGCTTCTGGCGACAGGACACACGTGGGCGCAAGTGCGCGAGAAGCTCGACTGCAACGATGCATTCATCGCTCGCTGGAGCCAGCGCTTCGTTGCCGAGCGTCTGGCGGGCCTGTTCTCCCGGCACGCAGGGCAAGTGCCTAGCACGCTGACACCGCGGCTCGAGGCGCGCATTCTCGAGTGGACGGTCAAGCGCAAGCCTGCGGACGGTGCAACGCAGTGGAGTAGCCGTCGACTGGGCGAGCAGCTGGGCCTCTCGCACATGATGGTTGCGCGCGTGTGGCGCAAGCACGCGCTGCAGCCGCATCGTCTGGAAGGCTACATGGCCTCGGACGATCCAAACTTCGAGAGCAAAGCCGCCGACATCATCGGGTTGTACCTGAATCCGCCGCAGCATGCGGCCGTATTCTGTGTCGATGAGAAGACCGCGATCCAGGCGCTGGATCGGCTCGACCCGGTATTGCCGCTCTCGCCGGGACGGGCCGAGCGACATGGCTTCGAGTACAAGCGCCACGGCACGCTCTCCTTGTATGCGGCTTTCAACACCCGCACCGGCGAAGTATTGGGGAAGACGGCGTCGCGACACACGTCGGCTGAGTTTGTGGCGTTCCTCACCGATATCGTCGTGAACCAGCCGCGCGGCAAGGAGATCCACGTGATCGCCGACAACCTGTCCGCGCACAAGACGTGGCAGGTTCAAACGTTTCTCGACGAACATCCCAAGGTTCATCTGCACTTCACCCCGACTTACTCGTCGTGGCTCAACCAGGTCGAACTATGGTTCGCCAAGATCGAGCGGGACGTCATCTCCCGCGGCGTCTTCAGTTCGGTCACTGACCTCAAAAGAAAGCTCATGCGCTACATCCGCCACTACAACAAGGCCCCGAAGACCGTGAAATGGAAATACTTCGATCCATCGCGGCGAATCACTTCCACATCAGCCGTTACAGTCCACTAGCATGCTGTCTTGCGCCGGACAGCCGCCTCGATCGCGGCGATGTCGATGTTCTTCCTCGGCATCGTCGACCAGCACGGGGCGAACGATCTCGGCGAAGTGCGCCGCGGAGTGGCCGGCCACTGCGGTCCGGAGCGCACGGACTTTCAGGGCGTGGAGTTCGCCTCGTCGATCACCGACAACTGCTCGCTCGCCCCGGTCACCGCCGGCTTCCACTGCTCGCGGTAGTACGTCAAGAACACTTCGCTGGTCTCGTAGGCGCGATTCGCCTGCCAGTCGCGGAAGGTGAGCGAGTTGCAGTAGGCGTACTTCGCCGGCGAAATCAGGCGCTCGACACCCACTTTCACGCCGAACGGCATCGCGCTGATCGTGTCGTGCATCGTCTTTAGGAACTGCTCGGCCTCCGCGCTGTTCGGCGGGTATTTCAGGTTGAAGCAGACCTGCAGGCGCAGGGGCCGGGTGGTCGCCCAGCCGGCCGGGAGGTCGGCGAGGCGATTCGGGCGGCCCGCGTATTGTTCTTGCGGTGACTTGGGCGGTGACTGCGATGGTGACTGGGGCGATGACTTGGGTGTGGCGGCCGGCAGTGCGCCGGCGGCCAGGACGCTGAGCGAGACGGCAATGGCGACGACGAGCTTCATGGGTGGCAGGCCTGACCGACACGCGAGGGGAGACATCGACTATATCGTCTATCGTCCCTCACCGCGCATGCGTGACGGCTTCCTGTTCGCGCCGGCCGGCGGTGTACCACAGCAGCAGCGCGAACAGCAGGCCGGCGGGGGTGTCGGCGCCGGCGCCGGCGCGGTCGTTGAGCCACCCGGCGATGACATTGGCGGCGGAGATGCCGGCGTTCTGCACCACGAACATCAGGCCGACCGCGGTGCCGAAGCGCTCGGGCGCGACCAGGCGACTGGCGAGCGCCCACATCACGGCGGGCACCAGCGAATAGCTGATCCCGGTCAGCACGGTCGCGGGCCACAGGTTGCCGTCGGTGAACGCTATCAACGCCAGCGCCACCGGCAGCAGCAGCGCGCCGAAGGCGAGCATCGGAGCGTAGCGCCCGAGGCGGTCGCACAGCAGGCCGAGCGCCGGCGTCGCGAAGTCCGGGCCCCGGGCGGTTAGTGCGGCGCCGAGCGCCGACACC
>JANPDV010000065.1:0-2009 GCA_031431655.1 Gammaproteobacteria bacterium
CGATCCGCGATCCGATCGCACGCCAGCTCGGCCAGCGCTTCTTCGGAACCATGCGCGGTGCTGCTCATCAGCGCGTGCGGCCCGGTGCGGATCACGAACTCATGGCCGCGCTGGAGCAGCACCAGCGGCGCCGTGGCGCCGGGCACGGATGCGCGACCCAACTCCTGCCATGGAATCATTGGTCCAATCTAACTCAGCGCACTCGCAACGACGCTTCGTCCGGGTTACCGTAGCCGGCAGTGATGTCCACCGGCCGACCCATTCCGCGCACGACGATGAGGAGACTATCCATGCCTGCCTTCACACAACATACGCTCGGCACGTTCTGCTGGCCCGAATGCGCCACCTCCGATGCCCTGGCATCGAAGCAGTTCTATACCGACCTGATGGGTTGGACGTGGAAAGAGAGCGCGATGGGTCCGGGCATGATCTACTACATCGCCATGTTGAATGGTCAGGGCGTCGGGGCGATGTATCAGATCAGCGACGAGATGAAGCAGCTGGGAGTGCCGCCGCACTGGGGTTCGTACGTGAGCGTCGCGAACACCGACGAGGCGATTGCCACGGCCACGTCGCTCGGCGGCTCACTCATCATGGGCCCGCACGACGTCATGGAACTCGGCCGCATGGCTGTATTGCGCGATCCGACCGGCGCGACGTTCAGCGTGTGGCAGGCAAAGACTCACCACGGAATCGATCTGCTCGGCGATCCCGGTTCACTCGGCTGGACCCAGCTCAACGCGACCGACCCCGCGAAAGCGAAGGCGTTCTACAGCGGATTGTTCGGCTGGAAGGCCCAGGACATGGCGAGCCCGGATGGCGGCGCGTACACGACGTGGATCAAGAGTGACGGCCCCGCGGGCGGCATGATGCCGATGCCTCCGAACACAGGAGCGCCCTCGCACTGGCTGGTCTATTGGTCGGTCGCCGACACGCGCGTCGCGCACGCGAAGGCCGAAACGCTCGGCGCCCGGACGTTCGTGCCGCCGACGGACATTCCGGGCATGGTCACGTTCACGGTGATGCAGGATCCGCAGGGCGTGGTGTTCGCGCTGATGACTCCGCTGGTGGGCTAAGAGAACCGGCGACGCGAGTCGGTCATGTTACAATGCTGCCGAATTGAATCTGAAGATCCGCATGAGCACATGCGGGCCGCACGGGATGGAGGACTTTTGAGCACTCGCGACCCTTCGCAACCCCGACTGGCTCGCGTCGTGGCGCGGCATGCGCTCGACACTCGTCTGCGAGGGGATCTGGCGTACTGGCTGAGCCGGCCCATGTCGGAGAGGATTCAAGCCGTCGAGTACCTGAGGGACCAGTACTTTGGACATTCCGGCCGACTTCAGAGACTTGCTCGAGTTGTTCAACGCGCACGCGGTTGAATTCGTCATCGTGGGCGGCTACGCGCTGGCAGCGCATGGCGCCCCACGGTTCACGGGTGATCTCGACCTGCTGGTCAAACCAGTGCCTGAGAATGCGCGCCGGGTCGTCGAAGCCCTGGATGCGTTCGGATTCTCCAGCGTCGGACTGACCGACGACGACTTCCAAGGGCCGGACAAAGTCCTCCAGCTCGGCGTCCCACCCGTGCGTGTGGACATCCTCACTTCGTTGACGGGCGTCTCATGGGAGCAAGTGTCGGAGGGTAGCCTCTCGGCTGAATTCGGCGGAGTCCCTGTGCGCTTCATCGGCCGCGAGGCGTTCGTGGCAAACAAGCGAGCGACCGGACGACAAAGGGACCTGGCGGACCTCGAGGCTCTAGGCGAGGAGTGACCACCAGCGGCTGCCCCGGTTTCGAGCTGGTAGATCCCACTGCGAAAGTCTTGTACACCGGATGAGGGCCTCCTAGACTCGCTGGGCGCCACAGCGTTCCCGGTCCATCGGTGTTCGCCAGCGCCGCCGCGACCTGGGGGTGAGCCGCGGATCGTTGCCGTCCTCCGCCCCTGAACGATTGCAGGCAAGATGAGCCGCCATCTTCCGCATTCTGCCGGGGTTCCTTCGTCCGGCAGGCC
>JANPDV010000066.1:0-7206 GCA_031431655.1 Gammaproteobacteria bacterium
CGATCACGGTGCTGCCTGGCCGGCCGCCGAGCGGACCCCGGAGCCACTCGGCCGCGAACAACCGGGTCTCGCCACGCACGACACGCAGCGTGCCGTCGTCGCGCCATGCCAGGCGCGGTTCCGGAGCGCCGCCAGCCGTCAAGGTCGCGATGGCACGCTGCAAGTCCCCGAGCAGGCCGGGCGCCTGGCCTGCCTCCAGCGGCCTCGACCAGGTCACCGGCAGTCGCGCCAGCACCTGCCGCCAGCGCAGCGGCAACGCAGCTTCCGTATCGACGACGAGCACCTCGTCGACCGGTACGGGCCGAGTCTCCAGCCGCTGCGCAACGATGGCGAGCCGCTCCCCGAGCGACGGTGCCAGGGCGCCTCCCAGCGCCTGCTCGACCGCCGCCAGGTCGCGGAGCCGTGCACTGACGCCCGCGGGAAATGAGCATGTCCACCCGTGCAGGCACCAGAGATCACGCCACTCGAGCAGCGTGGCGGCCGTGCCGAGCTCATCTGCGGCGAAGGAGGCCTGGTAAAACCGCTGCGGCCCATTCGCTGCCTCGAGCGCCGCCCGATACGCCACGGCACGCTCGCCATCGCGAGCCAGGCCGTGCCGGATGCCGAGCTGGGTCTCGAGCAAGTTCAGGAAGCCCATGGGCCCGAGCGTCGAGTCGCCGAGCCGGTTGGCGGGTGGCCAGGCCCGCGCGCCGTCGAGATCGAGACCGAAGCGGACACGGACCTTGATAGCCGAAGGCCACGGCGTATCCCGGAAGTGCTGCTGCGTCATCTCGATCTCCCTGCGGACCGTTTCTCGATGTCAAAGGCACGCTGCGCCCAGACATGAACGACTCAATTGATGTCTAACGCCTCGCGTTATACGCTTTTCGGAATGCGTGCCGTCCATCCAGGCGAAGTCCTCAAGGAGGATTTCCTGAAGCCGCTTGGCCTGAGCGCGAACGCGCTGGCGAAGGCCCTGCGCGTGCCGGCTCCCCGAATCAACGACGTCGTGCTGAAGCGCCGCGCGGTTTCGGCGGATACGGCCATGCGCCTGGCACGCTACTTTGGCGGCGACGCGCGCTCGCGGCTGAATCTGCAGATGAACCATGACTTGCGGATCGCAGAGATCCGGAACGCGCGGCGGATTGCGCGCGAGATCATGCCCGCCGCAGTAGCGCCGGTACGGCAAGCCAGTCGCTGACCGTTCATACGCCGTCATCCCGCCACGGTGATTCCAGCCACCTGGGCACGACGCGCAGGTCGCACTACGATCTCGACGTGCTGGTCGAGCGACACGAGTGCCAGCATCAGGCGCTCGAGCGAGATGTTCTGCAGCTTGTAGCGACTCACCTGCGAGACTTTAGGCTGCGTCATCCCGGTGATGCGGGCAGCCTCCACCTGGCTGAGGCCTCGCGCGTCGATCAGCGCGTTCAGCTTGACCGCGAGGACCGTCTTGGCCGACAGCTCCTCGGCATCGGGAAAGCCGAGGTCGGCGAGCACATCACCGGTGCCGCGGGGAGCAGCCTTGCGCGCCATCACGATCTCCCGCTCGACCCGTAGCGGGCGAGCACTGCCTTCAACCGCTTCTCGACCAATTCCACGTCCGGTCGCGGTGTCGCGATGCCGGACTTGGACTAGAGGAGCTTGCGTTTCTCGGACATGCAGTATATCCGTTCGGATATAGGCTTGCTGCAGCTCGCTATCGCGCGACTCGAAGACGTCGCTCATCGCGCCCGTGCTGGACTCGACGTTCGGCGCCTCCGCCTTCTCCGCCGTGCGCGCATCGGCGAACAGCGCGGGCTCGTTGGTGCGGAAGGCCTCCAACATCCGGCTCCAGCGCCGCTGCTGCAATACACAAGCACCCTTTCATGCCCCGCGTCAGTCAATCTCCGCGGTAAAGCCTATCGGCCGTCCCGGCGCGGTCAGTGGCGTCAGGGCCTGGATCGCCCTTTCGCTGTTCAGGATGCTGGCGGCCATGATCGCACCGTGCTCCGTGAAGACGAGTGGCGGCTTTCTGCGACCGCCGCGGCCCGGCTTTGATATCGCAATCTGCGATATCAAACCCTGCGCCTCCTCGGTACCGAGTCGGAACGCAAAGTCGTCAGGAAATCTCGCAGAATTGCGCTTGACCGCCTCGTTCAGACGATGCGTCGGTACCCCATAGAGCGCAGCGAGGTCGGAGTCGATCAGCACACGCTGACGCCGGACAAGTCGAATGCGCGAAACCAGCTCCGCGGCCGACGCGTCTTCCTCCGGTGACTTCATCGAATCAGCATCGGCCTCCGGACGCATGCCGTCGAGAGGCATTCCTTTTGTGTTCGCACAGATTCGCGGCAAGAAGTACTTCTTCATCTCCCGAATCGCCGCCGTCGCCCCCGCGCCTGATACCCCGCCCCCCAGACCCCCGCGTGGCAAACCCAGATAGCCTCCTCCAGCGCACCCGCGCCGGCGTCGATGACGCCCACAGCGTGCTCCGGAAACCGGTCGGAGTTGCGACGCACCTGCTCGTTGAGCCGCACGGTCTTGACGCCGTACAGCGCGGCCAGGTCGGAATCCAGCAGAAGGCGCTGGCCGCGGATCACCCGGATGCGCTGCGACACATCGAGGGCATTCGCTTCAAGCGTAGGATCGTCCATCCGGCGAGCATGCACGACTGTGCGCCGCGAGATGACTCGCGTATCCGGTGGGTTCGCGCAGAATGCGGGCGGCCTCGAGTTAGCTGAGGCCCCGCGCGTCGATCAGCGCGTTCAGCTTGAACGCGAGTACCGCCTTGGCCGACAGCTCCTCGGCATCCGGAAAGCCGAGGTCCGCGAGCATGTCATCGGTGCCGCGGGCTTACTCCCGAGCCTCAGTATCGCCATCCACGCTGATCATCGGCCGCAAGCTCGCGATCAGCGACGGGCCAATACCGCGAACGCGATCGAGCTCATCGATGGAACGATAGGGCCGACCCGCAACGATCAGCTGCGCCAGGGCAGGACCGATTCCCGGCAGCGATTCGAGCTGCTCGGCACTCGCCGTGTTGACGTTGACGTGCAACGAACCCTCAGCCGGCCCTGAGGTAATCCCGACACTGCGCACGTCGCGGTAGAACCAGATCGCCGTCGAGCCGAGGGCAAGCACGGCTGTCGCAATGCCCACCCATCTCAGAGGTTCCAGGCTGCTGAAGAAAGCCCTTACACCGGACTGCGCGGGCCGCCGGATATAGTCGCGATTTGCCATGCCCATTGAGGTCTCCCGGAATACCGATGGGCACCAGAGCCATTGGATTCGGGCCAGTATCGCGTCAGGGGACAGCGCTACCAGTGTCCTTCGTCACGCTTCAGGCCGGCGTAGCGTCGGATTGCTTCGCCTTCCTCAAGCGCTTCGCGACAACTCATCAACCACACGGCCGGTTGACATATCCAAGCGGGTTGTCCGGGCGACCTCCCTCGGCATCGAAGGCCGAGCCGCCGAATCGCGTGACGATGCGATTGCGCGCCGCTCCGTTCCCGCACTCCCTGTCAGTGCGTCAGTCACGACGATCGAGCCCGGCGCCACCACGCGCCATGCGAAGCACGTTCTCCCGATGAAAGTCGAGGTAACGCCGTTGGCCTTGCGAGAACGCGCCGACGCGCGTGCGGGCCTTGCGATCTATACCCATGCGCTCGAGCGACACTGGATCGGCTACGGGCGACACGATCAGCTGACCGGAGTCCTCAAAGGAGATGAAGCCCTTGTCGAACAAATGATCGACGGTTGGCGTCAGCAGCAGACCGTTCTCGCCATCCAGCCGCTGCTCATTGCTACTGTCGCGCCAGGGCTGGATGTGGCTGGCTATCAGGTGCTCCATGCGATCGACCAGCGTGATTCGGCAGGCGCGCTCGATCGACCGCACGCTCTCGCGGAACAGCCCTTGGCCGCGGCGCGCGCGTACGAGCGCCGTTCGCTCGGTCTCCGGTATCGCTGAGTCTTGCGCAATGGCGATCTCGACGCGTCGCTCCCATTCCTCGACGTCTCGCTCCGGTGCCGGCGAATCGCGCTCGAATTCGCTCACCTGATGCGCGGCATCGGCCACGCGCTGGGTCTCGGAGCCGATCAGCGCGAAAAGTGCCGTTGCGAGGCCCGCGCTGATCTCGGTGAGGTAGACGCTTTGCAGGCCGTTTCCCTCAGGCGTCAACGGCGCGTACTTGGTAGATAGATCCGGACGTAGTCGAGCGATGTGATCCTTCGGACGGATGGCGTTCGTAAGGCGTTGCCAGCGCACCCCGACACGCCAGCCAATCTGGCTCCAGTTCGTGCCGGCGGTGCCAAACTCCTCCGGCTTCGGGCTCTCCCGGCAATAGCCGCTGACAATGCCGAGCGCCGCGATGCGCGTATCGCAGAAGGAGAACACGATGTCGCCCGGCGCGACTTCGCGCATGAACTCGTAGAAGGGATTGCGGTGGCCGTTCTTGTTTCGCTTGGGCGACCACAGATAGCCGCCCTCGATCTCCTGGCGGAAGGTCTGGTTCTGATTCACCCACCAATAGCGCATCGAGCATCCTGACTACGCGACCTTCTACTCCGCCGACAGTGACGCCGCCTGATCGAGTACTGTCCCGGTCGTCTTTTCCTTAGGCGCCCATCAGCGCCAGGAGCTGATCCAACTCCGGAACTTTCAATCGAGCCGCGTCGAGTGCTGGCCGCCCGAAATGCCGATGATAGACCTGCTCATGATGCGCTTCACCGCGGAATCGCTCTTCAAACAAGCGTTTACAAGCGGCACTACTGTCCGGTGGTCGGTGGCCGGCGACCTGCAGCAGCCAAGCTTCGAGGCACGGCGTCGACTCCAGGACACGCACACGCTTACTGTGTGCCACCGCCCGCAGGGCATCGCTCCAGTCCTGGTCCGTGTCGATCAAGATGGCTACTTGATCTATGCCAGCCCGCACCTGCGTGCTGGTGGCGAGCTCCAGCGCGCGTTGCCCGCCCCTGCCGCGAGCATTTCGATGGCTTAGCGCATGGCCTACGCTATTGGAAAGATAGAGTGCGCGCAGGTGTCTCACGACGCAGACCTCTGCGTATCCTTCACACACGATCCGTACCGTGCGACGCGCACTGCGTCCCGTCGGCAGTGCGCGTCGTCGTGCTTGCATCAGATTCGCGGCACGGCACCGTAGGCGCCTGCCATGTATTTCGAGTAAAAATTGTCGTCGGTTCGAATGCCCTTGACCGAATCCATTCGCCAGGCAGCGCTCTCGCAGTCATTGTTCTTCTCAACCAGCATGATCTGCGACTTATGAAGCAGGTTCAGAACCTCTGCGGCATGGCACGTGAACAACAGCTGAGCCTTGTGCGGGTTGGTCTTGGGATTGGCGAATAGATCCAGGATCGGCTCCAGCATGTGCGGGTGAAGATCACTTTCGAATTCATCGATGACAGCCAGACCACCATGGGAGAGTGCCTGCAACAGCCGTGAAAGCAGCACGAAAGCGCTCTGTGTGCCGCTGGACTCGCTGATGAAATTCAGTTCATGCGTTTCACCGCCACGGCTGCCATGAATGCCGAACGGCCACCAGATATTCGTGGACGCCTGACCCAGGCCTTGCGCGGCAACTTCACGTAGCTGCACATCCGTGAGTCCGAGGTCCCATGACCTCAGCAATCGAACCATTTCCTGCTGCTGCTCGAGATTTTGCGAGAAGTGGCGCGCCGCATTGGGCAGCTCGACCTCCGGTCGGTAGGGCAAGCGACCGAACACGGCGATGTTGCTCTGGACCGAGACGTTTGCCAGGTACTTGGCCAACTCCACACCGTACTGAGCGGCGGTAGAGATCAGTGAGGCGTTCGGACGAACGCGTCGGGCTTCCCGCGGAGAAAAGTCGAAGTCCTGCTGTTTGATGTGGTAACTCTTCGATGATTCGTCCCAGTCGCGCACAAACACATACGTGTAACGCTCCTTGAGTTGATACACGGCTTCATGCAGCACGCGCTCGCGGGTAGCACGAAGAACATAGCGCCACATCCTGCCGTCCTCGCCGTTGACTTCGAACTCGAACGCCGTGGGTTCGGTAGCGGACGCAAAATGCGGCGCAATTGGAATCGGGTCTTCTGGCTTCGCGTGAAACGACGCGTTGATGAACCACGCGCTGAATACGATGGGTTTCAAAAGGGCGGTCTTGCCTGCGCCGTTGGGGCCCACGACGCCCATCACCGTTGTCAGTCGTTGGCCGCAAGGCGGGCGCGCTTCCCAGTCCGACACTGGGACTTTTCGGTTGAGGACCAGCGAGACTTCCACAGGCTCCAGGAAGCTCTGGAAGTTCGAGAAGGCGTAGCGGTGCAGCATGGGTCTGGGTGCCTGCGGCATGGGGTTGGCGGATCAGAGCCCCATTAGTACGGGAGTATAGTCATAAATCAACGAATTTTTGTTGATTATCCGAGTTATAGCCCGATTTCAACTGCGCCCGCCCCAGATCCGACTCGAACTGGGCAAGCCGGCTGGATGCGACGGTCTCGGCCTCCTGCACGGCAGCAAACTGAGGGGCAGGGGTCAGGGAACGACTGCCCACTCCCCCGACAACAACGCCGCCTGCTCCAGCACCGTCTCCGTCGCCTTCTCCTGCTTATCCGGCGGATAGCCGTACTTGCGCAGGATGCGCTTCACCAGAACCCGCAGCTGCGCACGGACGTTTTCGCGCAACGTCCAGTCGATCGTCACGTTCGCGCGCACGGTGCGGACCAGTTCCTGGGCGATGGTCCGGAGCGTCTCGTCGCCGAGCACTTTGACGGCGCTGTCGTTGGTTTCCAGCGCGTCGTAGAACGCGAGCTCGTCTTCGCTGAGGCCCATCTCCTCACCGCGCCGGTCCGCCTCGCGCATCTGCCTGGCAAGCGCGATCAGCTCCTCGATCACCTGCGCGGCCTCGATCGCGCGGTTCTGATAGCGGCGGATCGTCAGCTCGAGCATTTCGGCGAAGGATCGGGCCTGAACGACGTTCTTGCGCCGGCGCATGGCCAGTTCGCCCTTGAGCAGCTTCTCCAGCAGCTCGACCGCGAGATTGCGCTGAGGCATCCCGCGCACCTCGGCGAGAAACTCCTCGGAGAGGATCGAGATGTCGGGCTTGGCCAGGCCAGCCGCGGCGAAGATGTCGATCACGCCCCCGGGCGCGACCGCACGCGAGATGATCTGCCGCACGGCGTGCTCGATGTCCTCCTCTGGGCGGGCGTCGCCGGGCGCGCGCTTAGCGAGCACGGCCTGAACGGCCTGGA
>JANPDV010000067.1:0-3512 GCA_031431655.1 Gammaproteobacteria bacterium
CGCGACCTCGCGCAGGCGCGTGCGAAGTTTCCTGGTGATCACGATTGGGTGCAGGGCGATGTGACGCGGCCCGAAACGCTCGCGGCCGCGGTCAAGGGTGTCGACGTCATCATCAATGCGGTCGCGACCCGGCAGAGCGAAGGCCCTAACAGCATGGAGGCGGTGGACCTCGGCGGCATGCGCAACCTGCTCGCCGCGGCCAGCACCGCCGGCGTCAAGCGCATGGTGCTGGTCAGCGGCGCCACGGTCGGCCGCGATCCGGCCGACTGGCCGCCGCCGCTGCAGAAGGGCATGTCGATCAAGCGGATGACGGAGCAGGCGCTGATCGCTTCAGGGCTGGCGTACACGATACTTCGGCCGACGGCGATCACGCCGCGTCCGGGCAACGACTGGGCCATCAGCATCTATCCGCAGGCGGATTACCGCCCGGGCGAATCCCGCTTCGGGCAGCGTCCACCGCCGCTGCCTCCCGAGGCTCCGCCGCAGCCGTTCAGTATCTCCGTGGCCGATCTTGCCGAGGTCGCCGTGGTGTCGGCGCTGGATCCACGCGCGGCAAACCGGGTGTTCGTCGTCAGCCACGGCGAGGGGCCCGCTGCGCCGGCCTGGGCCGCTCAGCTCGCGCGAATGCCGCGTGAATAATTGCGGCGCGTTTCACACGAGGGTGTCATTGCCATAAAGAAGTGGTTCAAGCGGATTTTGACCGGGCTGGCCGTGCTGCTGGTCGGCAGCGTGCTCTGGCTGGGCGTGTCGATGAGTGGCGCGTTCCACACGCCAGCCTCGCTGCATGAGCTCGCTGCGTTCCGTGCCGCGCCCGGCCCCGTGCTGGTGGTTGGCGCGACCCAGAACACCGGGCTCGAAGTGGTGCGCGAGTTGCAGCGACGCGGCCAGCCCGTGGTGGCCTCGGTACGCGCCAGCTCCAACACGGCGGCCCTCGATGCGCTCGGCGTCGAGAAAATCGTGTTCGATGCGATGGACGAACGCCAGGTGCGCGAGGCGATCGCGCCGGGCCGGTATTCGGCGGTCGTGTCGACAATCGGCACCGCGGCGCGCGACCTGCCCGAGCGGCGCGGGTTCGTGCAGAGGCTGGTCGAAGGCCGCGCGCAGGTCGATCCGGCGATCCGGCCGGACTACGTCGGCAATCGCAATGTCATGGAAGCGGCCAAGGCCGCCGGCGTACGGCGTTTCGTGTTCGTCACGGTGATCGGTACCGGCGACTCGCGCGACGCCGTACCGTCGATGGCCCGGCGCGGGCTGGGGGAGATCATCCCGCTCAAGGACCAGGCTGAGGCGCACCTGCGCGCCAGCGGGCTGGATTACACGATCATCCGCCCCGGCGGTCTCGGGCGCAGCGACCTCGCCGCGACCGGCACCGCGCGTCTCGTCGAAGATCCGGCCTCATTCAGCTACATCTCGCGCGCAGATCTGGCAGGACTCGTGGTCGGGGCGCTCGGCGATCCGACCACGATCGGCCATACCTACACGGCGTGGGATCGCTCGCGGCTGAACGTCTGGAACGTCTTCATCGACTGAGTGCGCATGGGCGCCGGCACGGAGCACACACTCATGACCCGCGCCCTTCGGACTGGCCGCGACACCCTGCGCACTGCCGCCGGCATCGCTGCCGCTGCGACCAGCCTGGCCGCGTCGTCGGGCCTGGTGGCCGCCACCGCAGCGACGCCGTTGGCGGCCGCACTGCGACGCCGGCTCGAAGACCCGAAGGAACGTGCGCGAATCCGCGCCAAGATTGTTGCGAGCGCCGCCGCGGAAGCGGTGCCGGGGTTCTATCGATTGCATGTCTTCGCGTACATGCACCAGGGAAACCTGATTCCGCTGTACACGATGAACAACGTCGCAGTGAAAGTCTGCCGGCCGATGCCGAACGGCAACACGATGATCACCAACTACGAGGCCGGCGTGTACTGCCGCTTCGACACCCACGAGGTGCTGCAGAACTGGCGCAATCCGGTGACCGAGGAACTGCTCGAACCCTGGCATTTCATCGGCCGCCCGCTGTCAGTCGAGATCGGCCCCGATGAGGTGATCACCGGCCCTGGCGCGACGCTGAAGCCGACGACCATGGCGATCGATATCGTCGGTGACACGGTAGTGATGCCGACAACGTCCGGATTCTCCTACCCGAACCCGTTCACGCCGGCGGAGTTCCCGGAAGACTCTTCCGGGCCCACCATGTTCTGGGACTCGCACTACAGCTACTTCGCGCCGCTGCAGGCGGTGGCGGACCCGGCCGTGCTGCGCGCACCCGCGTCCATCCAGTTCCAGAACCTGGTCAGCTTCCAGCCCTGGGCGGGCATGGGCACGCGACCGGGTCGCACCTGGGGTCGCGCCCTTGGGGCGAAGCTGCGTAGCATCGATGAGATTCCGGCCGAGGCCCGCGCCGGGCTCGAACGGCACACGCCGATGCTGTTCGATCTGCCAAGCTGGCCGAAGGATCGCGATGATTCGGCCGAGTACCGCAAGCTTCTGCTGCGCAAGCGCGGGCGCGCGTGACCGTTCGCTGACGCTACCGGATCTCGAGGGGGCGGCTGGAGCCATCTTCCAATTCATTGACGGCAGGGTATTCATCATCACCATGCGCGGCCTATCTACTCCGGTCCCAGGCCTCGCCGACCGCCGAGATCCGCATGCAGGTGCTGGAGAACGTCAACAGGGTCGTGCCGGAGCCGAAGCCGGGCGAGCGTGACAACATGACGGCAGCGAAGAAACTCTGAGCCCCCGGCATCCATGAGCCCCCCCGGTTTCTTCGCCCATACCGTCCGCGGATCCCGCCGGGTTTGAAGCCCGGCGGGTCCGTCGGCTTGTGGCCGGTGCAGCGATCGGCAACTGGGTCGAATGGTTCGACTGGTACGCCTACTCGGCGATGGCGCTGTATTTCGCGCCTGTGTTCTTCCCGCGAGGCGATTCGACGGCCCAGCTGCTGAACGCAGCCGCCGTGTTCGCGGTCGGCTTCCTGATGCGGCCCCGATCCTGATGGGCAACGTGCTGCAGTCGCTGCATCGTGGGCACCGCTCGGATTCTTTTTCATCATGGCTGCGCTGCGCGGTGCCGGCGATTCAAGACGCCGTTCTACTTCCTGGTGCTGTCGGGTGGCATGCGCGCGTCCGGCGACGTGATCGTGCCGTTGATCATCCTCGCGGTCGCGATGCTGGGCGTGCGCGTACCGCTCGCACTGATGACCGTGGAGCGCTGGGGCGCAATCCCTGCGCGCCTTCGTCAAGGAGCGCCTGCCGTCGTTCGGTCGCTACCAGGATGCGATGTGACCGGGCAATCCGTGGCTCTATCACGCGCACCTGTCGGCTGCGCTCAACCTGAAGCGGCTGAATCCGCGCGAGGTGGTGGCTGCGGCCGAAACGGCGTACCACGACGGGCACGCGCCACTGGCCAGCGTCGAAGGTTTCATCCGCCAGATCCTCGGCTGGCGCGAGTACGTGCGCGGCATCTACTGGACGCAGATGCCCGCGTATCTCGAGCGCGACGCGCTCGCGCAGACACTG
>JANPDV010000068.1:0-4242 GCA_031431655.1 Gammaproteobacteria bacterium
GTCACGGCGTGTTCGCCCCACACAGCAAGCTGCGCGCGGCGGTGACGCCGGCGCATCGTGGCCAGGGCGCAGCGCAGTACGCGGCCGCTGATCCGGCCCAGCCGCCGACGCCGGGAATGTTACTCTGCGCAGGCCCACTGAACCGACTGGAGGCATCCATGCGACTTAGATCCTTGCGCCGCGCCTGTGTCGCGCTCGTCAGCCTGACCCTGGTCCCGCTCGGGATGCCCACGCCGGCCGTCGCGGGCGTCGTCAGTACCGCCGAAGCAGCCATGGCAGCCCGCGGCGAGAGCCCGCGTGCCCTGGTCAGTGCAACGCTGGCCCGTGCGGACGTGCGCGACAAGCTCGCGGAACTGGGCGTCGATGCCGCCGCCATCGCGGGCCGGCTCGCCGCGCTCTCGGACCAGGAGATCGCTGTGCTCGCGGAGCAGCTTGAAAGCGCGCCCGCGGGCGGCGATGCCCTGGCCGTGATTGGCATCGTCTTCCTGGTTCTGATCATCCTCGAGGTTGTCGGGGTCACCGACATCTTCAAGAAGGTGTGACCCGGTCCCGGCTCGCGGGCGCGGCGCTCGCGTCGTTGCTCGCGGGTTGCGCCGCCTCGCCGCCGCTGTCCGACGGCCTTCCGCCGGCGGCTCCGCAGGCGATCGAGCTCGACGCGACGCCGTTCTTCCCACAGGAGGAATTCCAGTGTGGCCCGGCCGCGCTGGCGACACTGCTCGTCGCGAGCGGAGTCGACGTGTCACCCGCGGCGCTCGCGTCCGAGGTCTTCATTCCAGGACGAGAGGGCAGCCTCTCGCTCGAATTGATCGGCGCCGCGCGTCGTCACGGCCGGCTGCCGTACGTCCTCGCGACGACGGCGCACGAGATGATCGCAGAGCTCGAAGCGGGCCGCCCGGTGCTGGTCCTTCAGAACCTGGGTGCCGGGCCGCTGCCCGTGTGGCATTACGCGGTGCTGATCGGCTACGACGCGAAGCGCAACCTGGCCCTGCTGCGCTCCGGCCGCGAGCAGCGGCTCGAGATGAAGTGGCAGAGGTTCGCGGGTACCTGGCACCGCGGTGGGCGATTCGCGCTCACGACGCTGCCGCCGGGTGTGATCCCCGGCCACGCGGATGCTGCCCGTTTCGTCGACGCGGCCGCGGGACTGGAGGTGGCCGGACAGCGCCGGGCGGCGGCCGAGGCCTACGACGCAGCGATCACGCGCTGGCCGGGCGAGGCGCTGCCGTGGCTCGGCCGCGGCAATCTCGCGTTCTCGCAGGGTGATCGACCCGCTGCGGCCGACGCCTATCTGCGCGCGATCCAGCTCGCGCCGAACGATGCCGCGGCACGCAATAACCTGGCCGAGCTGCTGCTCGACGCCGGCTGCCTGGACGAGTCGCGACGGCAGGTCGAGCGCGCGGCCGCACTTGCGGCAGGCACGGCGATCAAGACTGCGGTCGCCGACACCCGCGCGAAGATCGAGGCGACGCCGCCAACTGCCGCGCGCTGTCAACTCGCCGACCGCGCCTGGCCGGACTGACGGCGGCGGGCCGCGCGCCGCCTGATGCGCGGCGCGTCGGCGTGCATCGCCATGCCGCACGCGCGGCTGCATTTCAACGCGACGAGTGTGGCCGTCACGGATGCGGCGACCATCTCCTGGTGACTGCTCATGGTATGCCTCGCGGCAACAGCGGCAGCGCCAACAAGCGCTCAGCCTGTGCGCGTCTACCCGGAAGGACTGTTGCGAACGTTCGGGCGCGAGGCCAGTAGCCGGAATCCAAGAAACAGCGATACTTTCGCACACAATCTGCCGGACGCGGGTCGCGAGGCGCCGCCGTCGCCGGGCTGGCTACGTTCATCATGAATGACAGACCCAAGGAGAGCCGAATGTTCCGCACCCTTGCTAGCGTGTTGTTGGTATGTGGCGCTCTCCACGTACAACCTCTCGCACAGGCTGAAACCACGCCGGCGCAGAAGGCGGTGCTGGTCACCGGCGCCCGGAAAGACGCCGACTTGGCGGAACTCGGCGCCATGAAGAATATCCAGGCCGTCAAGCTGTACGTCACGCAGCAGGATCAAATCGACGCGGCTGTGAAGACAATCGGGCAGGCCGGCCGAGGATTGTATGGCTTGGTCAATAGCGCCGGCGTGTTGGTGACGTCTCCGTTGATCGAGATCAGCGAGCAGGGTCGCATCAGCGTCATCGGCTCAATTTCCGGCACCCTCTCTGAAGCCACCTGGGGGCCATACGCCATGACAAAGTTCGCTATGGAGGCCTATGCTGATGCGTTGTCAGATGAAATGAAGCAGTTCGACGTGCGCGTCAGCCTGATAGAGCCCGGGGCCTACCGATCCAGTATCGGCAAGAGCGCACTCGCTCGCATCGAGAAGCAGGATCAATCGGCTGCCAGTTCCCAATTCAAGAAGCAGATGAACGAAAGCATTGACTGGCTGAACCGCTTTGAGAAAGACCATGGCGATCCTGCCGAAGTGGCGGAGGTGGTGGTGAAGTCCTTGTTTGACGACCACCCAAAGCCTCGCTACTTGATCGTCCCCAACCAGGAACAGGCTTACTGGACCATCAACCGTGCCATCGAGCGCATGGTCGAGCAGAACAATGATCAGAAATTCAGTTATGAGCGCGCGGAGCTGATCGAGATGCTCGACGCTGCCCTGGCGAAACGGGCCGGGAAGCATCCGTCACCGCGAGCAGGGCAGAAGGCCCCCGTCAGGCAATGAGTCAGGCCTGCTTCGCGAGCACCGAGCCGTTGTGAGAGCTGCCAGGCCGAGAAGCCGCGCCTCGTGCGCACGAGCGGCCACCCTCGCGCCGTCACGCGGATCGGGCGCTTCGGCTCGATGCTGCTTGTGAACGCGACCCTGCAAGTGATCGTCAATCTCCGCACCCACGTGCCCCTTCCGGACGGGGAAGTTCCTCGCGGTGCGGGGGCGAAGCCGCGCGGGGCCGGCGTGGAGCGTTCCGCATGACTCCCACGCGGCGCGTTACACCGGCCTGGAAGCGCCGTGCTTCGATCATGGCGTACGGCCTGGTCACCCGCCTCTATGGTCCCGGCACGCCACCCGCCAGGGCACGACGCAGGTTCGAGCGACTTGCCACGGTGACCCGCGCTTCGGTGAAGGCGAAGTACCCGAACGTGGTCTTCTCTGATCATCAGGCCGGGAGGACGCCGATCGAGGGACTGTGCGCCGTATCCGACCCCTGCCGGGTCGTGCTGTACCTGCACGGCGGCGGATACATCTTCGGCTCGCCGGCGACCTACCGCGACCGCGCGAGGGCAGTGAGCTACCGCTGCCGGGCCGAAGTGTTCGTTCCCGACTATCGGCTCGCTCCGGAGAACCCGTACCCGGCGGCGCTCGAGGACGCGCTCGAGGCCTGGGCGTATGTCGCCGCCCTGCGCCCCGATGCACCTCTCGTCATCGCCGGTGATTCAGCCGGCGGCGGACTGACGCTGAGCACTATTGCGGCACTGCGTGACTGCGGCCGGGCGCTCCCCGACGCCGCGTTTGCCATCTCGCCATGGGCCGATCTCGCCGTCACCGGCGACTCGGTCGCGGGTAACGATGGCAAGGACGTCTGGATGACTCGCCGGCACCTTGAAAGCTGGCGTCGCCACTACGCAGGCGCTGCGGAGGCCGCGCACCCCGGGATCTCCCCGGTGAACGCGGAATTCGCAGGGTTCCCGCCGCTGTTCCTGGTCGTGGGCGACCAGGAGGTGTTGCTCGATGACGCGTTGCGCGTCGAGTCCAGGGCGAGGCGCGCGGGCGTAGACGTTGACACGTGCGTCGGGCGCGACATGCAACACGACTTTCCCCTCACGCTGCCTTGGCTTGAGGAAAGCCGAGAGGCATGGGAAGCGATCGTGGCGTTTCTGGATCGCACGGCCACTGCCGCCACACGTCCGCGGGCGGCGCAGGTCGGCGGAACGCATCCGACCAGCACCGGCCGGCCCGCTGCCGGGGAGAGTCCGGGGCCTGCCTGACGCGTGACCGGCTGGTGCGCGCCTTCCCGAGGGTCCGTACATCGAGCCACATCAACGCTCCAGGCTCGAACGGCTGTGCCGCTACGTGAGCCGCCCGCCGATGCGCCGCTGGCCGCGCTGGTGCCACCGCCAAGGATGCATCTGACGAGGTATCCCGCGGCACATCCCTTGTGCCGCTCCCCTTCGGGGCAGCCTGCGGCTGTGCAAATCGGCAGTGCTGCCGAATTGTCACGGCGTGTTCGCCCCACACAGCAAGCTGCGCGCGGCG
>JANPDV010000069.1:0-2219 GCA_031431655.1 Gammaproteobacteria bacterium
GTGGGCGGCGCCACGACACAGACACCGGCCGCGATCATTCGTTGATGCAGGGCGAGCATGTTCTCGGTCGGGATGACGAGGATGGACTCGCCGGTCTTGAGGCGCTTGTCCCAGCGGGTGGACTCGAGCGGCGGGTTGGCACCCTGGATCTCCATCAGGCCGATCATGCCGACCTCCGAGCCTTGGGCGGACAGCACCACCATTCGCAGCCCGGAGCACTCGACCGCGGTGACGCTGGATGCCCCCGGGTTGCCGACATCACCCTGGAAGAACAGGTCCATGCCGAGCAGATCGCGGTAGAACGCCAGCGAACGCTCGAGGTTCGCCACGACGATGGTCGTGCGGCGCACCGCTGCGGTGAGATTGTTGGTCGACATGAAGCACTCCTTGAGGGGTCGCGGTGGGTCAGGGGCTGGGCGCGCGCGCCACGGCGTACGCCTGAAGACTGTCGGTGCGCGCCTGCAGCGCGGACTGCAGCGCGTGCCAGCCAGCGCGCGCAGCGTCGAGATCGGCGAAGGCGAAGCAGCCGACGGCATGGCCGGCGAAGTCCCCCTCCAGCACCTCGAGAGCGTCGTTCGAAACCGGCGCGAGCAGCGTCGCGCCCTGTACCGACGCTGCGGCTGCGCGCAGCACATCAACGGCACGGCTGCCGTCGACCAGGCGCAGCGCGATGACCAGCACCGCCTGATCCGCCCTGGCTGCGATTCGTCCGGCCAGGCGGCAGGCATCGACCGTGACCGCACCTTCACGCAGCTTCGCAGCGGCGCGGTACTCGGGACCCCACCAGAATCCGTCGACCGCGGCTACGTCGGGGAACTGGCCGAGCATGACGGCGCGCGGCCCCCAGGAGCCGTGCAGGTGCTCGACGCCGCGACCCGGACTACCGATTGCGAGGTACTTGCCGGCGTACTTCACGTAGATCGGCGGCAGGGAGCTCGAGTAGGGCCCCATCTTCGCGCTGATGATGTCGCGCGCAAACGCGAGCGAATAGCCACACATTTCTGGGTTGTTCATGTTTGCCTGCTCTGGGTACCGATTCGGTTCGAAGTTCGGCGGACGCGTCGCCGTGGCCGACGTGCTGCGGTTCCCGCCTGCTCGATGCGCTCGCGCAGCCGCGTCATCAACTGTTCGAAGGCGATGAGATCGGCTGCGGCGAGACCGCGGGTGCACTCGAGGCAGAAGTCGGCCTGGCGCCGGGCCAGCGCGGCGTGCGCACGCTTCCCTGCGGCGGTAAGTTGCGCGAGTCTGGCGCGCTGGTGGTCCGGATTCTCGACCATGGCTACCAGCCCCTCCGCCACCAGCAGGTCCGTCGTGCTCTGCACGCTCTGGCGGGTGAGACTCAGGCGCCGCGCGACCGCGGCCACCGGCAACGGCGCATGCGCCAGCACTGCAATGACCTGCCAGCGGCTGGACGACACGCCCTGCTCCGCGCCCACGCGGTCGCCGTAGCGCAGGATGGCCCCCTGCAACTGGAATACCTCGTTGACGATCCGCTGGAAAACGTCCCTGGCGAGCGTGCTGCCGGCCGGATCTCGGACCACCATCCTGACCATTTCGCCTCGGCGGTTGCGGCGGCCGCCGGGTCGGCCGGAATCAGTTGCAGCGTCCTGTCAAGTTGACAGTCTAGCGTCAATATACGGGCGCCGACTATATACTCGACTCTCGCCACCGCGCTGCAGCAGGGTGCCGGCAGCGGGATCCAGGGTCCACGATCAATGGAGATCACGATGACGTTCACAACACGGTTCGGGCTGTTGCTGCTGATGGCGCTGGCGCAGGCGACACGGGCGCAGGCGCCCGCACCCACGCCGGGTGCCGGAGTGACCCGGGCGGCGGCGCCCTCGACGACGTCGGCCGCGACTGAGCCCTTCGCGTTCACCGCAATCGCCAAGGTCCTGGTCCGCTCGCCTGACCCGTTCCAGCTCGCGAAGTTCTATGCGGCGCTGGGGTTCAGGGAAGTGTCGCGCAGCGCGAACGGCGTGAACTTCTACCTCGCTGGCGACGTCGGCGTACTCGAGATCCTGAAGATGGACGCGGCGACGCGGCCTTCGGGGCCGAAGACGTCCCGCACCCAGCAGGGCGTGCTCGCGATCTTCGAAGTCACGGACCAGCAAGGCGTCATTGCGCGAGCAAAGGCCGCGGGCGCCACGCTGATCGAGCGCTGGGACGCGTCCGATCGGCCGGCGTCCATCTATTACGTAGGTGACCCGGAGAACAAC
>JANPDV010000070.1:0-3450 GCA_031431655.1 Gammaproteobacteria bacterium
TTCGCACCGCTCGAGGTCTGGCCCCTGGCGCTGCTGTGCCCCGCGCTGCTGTTCCTGCTGTGGCAGGGCATGGGGCCGCGCCCTGCCGCCCGGATTGGCTTTGCGTTCGGCTGCGGCACTTTCGCCGCCGGTACCTACTGGCTGTACACCAGCATCCACACATTCGGGCAGGCACCCATCTGGCTGGCATTCCTGCTGATGCTGGGCCTGGTCGCGATCATGGCGGGCTACATCGCGCTGCTGGGCTACGCGAGCGCGCGCTGGCTGCCAGCAGCCGGCGGTTGGCGCTGGCTCGCGGGGCTGCCGGCGGCATGGGCGCTGGTCGAGTGGTGGCGGGGGTGGTTCCTGTCGGGCTTCGCCTGGCTGTCGCTGGGCTACTCCCAGACCGACACTGCGCTGCGTGGCCTCGCGCCGCTCGGCGGCACTTACCTGCTGAGCTGGGTGCTCGCGCTCGGCAGCGGTGCGCTGGTGGCCCTGATGTGCGGTTCGCCGCGAGTGCGTGTGATGGCGGCGCTCGCGCTGGTGCTGCCGTGGCTGATCGGGTCGTTCGCATTGCGCGTGTCCTGGACGCAGCCTGCGGGTGCGCCGGTGGCGGTGGCGGTGGTGCAGGGCGCGATTCCACAGGACCAGAAATGGCTCGACCGCAACCGCGATACCACGCTCCGGCTGTACCGCGAGCTCACCGAACAGGCACTCGGCACGCCGTTGATCGTCTGGCCGGAGGCGGCGGCTCCGGACCTGGCAAACAACCTCGTGCCGTATCTCAGCGAGCTGGCGAACGCCGCCGAAGCGCGCAACTCGGCGCTGGTGATGGGCCTGGTGCGCGCCGAGAAACGCGCCGGCGAGGGCGAGGGCAAGGGCGAGACCGAGTACTTCAACTCAGTGCTCGGTCTGGGCGCGGACCTGCAGTGGTACGACAAGCATCACCTGGTGCCGTTCGCGGAGTTCTTTCCGGTGCCTGCGTTCGTGCGCGGCTGGTTGCGGCTGATGAGCCTGCCGTACTCCGACTTCACGCGGGGCGCGGCGCAGCAGCCGCCGCTGCGCGTGGCCGGGCTCGCCCTGGCCGCCAGCGTCTGCTACGAAGACGCCTATGGCAGTTCGCAGCTGCCGGGGCTGCGGACCGCAACTGCGCTGGTCAACGTCACCAACGATGCCTGGTTCGGCCGTTCTACCGCGCGCTACCAGCATCTGCAGATCTCGAGAATGCGGGCGATCGAAGCGCAGCGCTTCCTGATCCGCGCGGCCAACGACGGCGTCTCGGCGATCATCGGACCGGACGGCTCGCTGGTGGCGCGCGCCGCCGAGTACCGGCCGGAAGTGCTGCGGGCGCAGGTCACGCCGCGCACCGGCCTGCCGCCCTACGCCCACATCGGCAATGTCCCGATCGTGATGTGGCTGCTCGTGCTGGTCGCCGCCGCTACCATGGTGGGGCGACGGCGGCGCTGAACTTCCCGAACCGAGGTTAGTCCTACCATGCGTGTTGAATTTCGTCCTGCCCGACTCCGGGCGCTGGTCATTCGCAGCTTGATTAAAGGGGTCCTGGATATGTCGACTCAGCCGCTTGCCCGCCGTGCCGCGGGGGTAGCCCTGGTTCTATTGTTCTCCGCAGCCTGCCAGCCGCAGTCGTCCACCGCCGCCGGTGCCGCCGTCGGCACGTCTCCGGCTGCGCCCGCGGCCGCTGCTACCGGCGGCACCGTGCCGCTGCTCGCCGCCGCGGCCCAGGCGGCCGGTGGGGCCGTCGCGCCAGCAGCAGCGATCTCCGGTCGCGTCGGCCTGCCGGATTTTGCATCGCTGGTCGCGCAGTTCGGCCCGGCCGTCGTCAACGTGTCGGTGGTTGGCAAGCCGCAGGAGGGCATCAACATGCCCGGTCTGTCGCCGGACGATCCGCTGAACGAGTTCTTCCGCCGTTTCGGCATACCCACTCCGCGCGGCGGTCCGCCACGCCGGGGCCAGGGACCGCAGTCGCGCGGCGAGGGTTCCGGTTTCGTGGTCTCTGCGGACGGCTACGTGCTCACCAATGCGCACGTCGTTGACGACGCGGCCGAGGTCACCGTCAAGATGACGGACCGACGTGAGTACACCGCCAAGGTCATCGGCTTCGACAAGCGTACCGACATTGCCGTGCTGAAGATCGCCGCGACGAACCTGCCGGTGGTGCGGATAGGTGATCCGGCCAAATTGCGGCCTGGCGACTGGGTGGTGGCGATCGGTTCGCCGTTCGGGTTCGACAACAGCGTCACGGCCGGCATCGTCAGCGCGCTGGCGCGCTCGCTGCCCGGTGAAGACAGCAACTATGTCCCCTTCATCCAGACGGACGTCGCCGTGAATCCCGGCAACTCCGGCGGCCCGCTATTCAACATGAGCGGCGAAGTCGTCGGCATCAACTCGCAGATCTACAGCAACTCCGGCGGCTACATGGGCCTGTCGTTCGCGATCCCCATCGACCTCGCGAACAACATCAAGGCACAGCTCGTCAGCTCCGGCCGGGTCAGCCGCGGCCGTATCGGTGTCAGCATCCAGGAAGTCAACGCGCAGTTCGCCGAGAGCTTCGGGCTCGACCGGCCGCGCGGCGCGCTGGTGGGCTCGGTGGAGACCGGCGGGCCGGCGGACAAGGGCGGCGTCAAGGCCGGCGACATCATCCTCTCTGCCAGCGGTCGCCTGATTGAACGCTCCAGCGAGCTGCCGGCGGTGATCGCCAGCATTCGTCCGGGCGTTAACACGGACCTGGAGGTCTGGCGCGATCGTGCGGTGCGCAAGCTGTCGGTGAAGGTCGGCGAGTTGCCGGAGAAATCCGAGCGGGTTGCCTCTTCGTCTGCCGCCAAGCCCGACACCGACAAGCTCGGTCTTTCGGTGCGCGAACTCACGCCCGCCGAACAGCGCGAAGCCGAGACCGGCGGCTCGCTGGTCGTGGAGGACGTCAGCGGTCCCGCCGCCGCCGCGCTGATCCAGCCGGGCGACATCATCCTCGGCGTCAACGGGCGCGCGGTAAAGACCCAGAAAGACCTGCGCGAGGCCGTGGAGAAGGCCGGCAAGGCGCCAGCACTGCTGATCCAGCGGGGCGGGGCGCAGATTTTCGTGCCGGTGCGTATCGGGTAGGCGCTCCGGATCGTCGGCCGACTCCAGGCCCAATGGAACTTACGTTGGTGTGCTGGGAAATCGGCGAGCTGCGCGCAGCGCCTGCACAGTGTGCGGCGCGATCAGCTACGGACTATCTCCAGTACGACGGCGCGTGCCGGGCCGAACCGGCCTTGGCGGGGACGCCCAGGAGCACATCCCTGTGAGCTCTAGGCGCGCCATCCCTGGCGCGCCAAGCCCCGCCAAGGCCGGTTCGACCCGACACTCGCCTGCGTAGTGCAGGTGCGAGGTTGCTCGCGCACGGACTCGCACGAGCCAGGCGCCGCCGTACGTCGTGCACGTCGACGTGCGATCTCGTGCCGCACGTGCCCCCTA
>JANPDV010000071.1:0-8224 GCA_031431655.1 Gammaproteobacteria bacterium
GACACCAGCGCCATGGCGTCGCCGACGTCGCGCGCCTCGGCGGCCTGTTCAGCCTGTTCGAGCACCTTGCGGACCGCGGTCTCGCGGTCGTCAGCGGTGCCGCAACCCGCCAGCGGCGCGAGCACGGCAACTACGGCAAACACGGCCAGGGCGGCCACAGCCGCTCGCTTTGTGACGCAGATCATGCGAACCAACCTTGCCCCCGCGTCGCGCCAGTCGCAAGCTCGAAGGCATTGCCACCTTGCCCGAGGCCGCAGCGGCCACCGCCGCGGCGCGCCGTTCCAGCCGGAGGACCTCGCCATGTTCAGACTGATCGGACTCGTGCTCGCGCTCGCCATCGTCGGCTGGCTGATGACACGCCAGGTCGACGACGTCCGCCAGACCACGCGCAGCGCCGCGAAGAGCGCCGGCGCCGTCGGCATCAAGATCGACGACAACGCCAGCCCGCGCGACATTGCCGCGCAGGTCGGCAAGGCGGTCGAGATCCAGGTGCAGGGCTCCAAGGCGCGCGTCGACGCGTTCGAGAACGCCAACGGCGGCGGTTCGGCGCGCGACGAGTCCAACTAGCTCGACGGGCCTGCGCGGCGTCGGTGCGCGCGGCGCGTCACGACTCCGGAAGAATTTTTGCCCGGACTATTGCGTCGCTGGCGCACAAGCCTTAACTTGCGCGCGCGTCGCGGGGTGTGGTCCCGCTCGTGACGCCCAGAGATGGTTGTCCGGACCAGTCCGAAAAGGACACGAGGTGCTCGTAACAAGAGATGAAGAAATCACAGTCGCGGAATGATCTTGTCCCCGTGCTCGGTCACGGTGCCGTCCTCAATAAGGTCAATGCGTACCTGGAACGCAACTTTCCCGACTTCTTCGCCGAAGCCCGTTTTCACGTGGGCAACGACGACTACTTCCTGTATTCCCGCTTCGGCCAGTACCTGGCCCGCTCCATCGAGCAGCGCCGCGCACCGCAGGCCAAGATCAACCGCGGCTTCACCGTGCTGAACAAGATGGCGGCACTGTCCCGCAAGGACCCCAGCGTCCGCAGCATGCTGGTGTCCGGGCCGCTCGAGCAGCTGATGGACGCCCCCAAGGCACGCGCCATGGCAATGAAGCGCCTGTCGCCCGTCGCCCAGAGCTACATGGAGAGCCTCTGCGAGTAAGTTCCGGCGCGCGCGGCCGGGCCCGCGCTTGCGGACCGCGGCCCGATCGCTGAGGATCGGGTTCGATGGGGGTCAGGACAGTACGTTCGCCGGACAGCGCGGTTAATCGCAGCGGCATCGATCCGGCGCATCGCCGCGTGATCCTCGCCTCGTCGCTCGGCACGGTGTTCGAGTGGTACGACTTCTACCTCTACGGCGCCCTTTCGGCGGTCATTTCCCGGCAGTTCTTCTCGGGCGTCAACGAGACCACCGGCTTCATTTTCGCGCTGCTGGCCTTCGCGGCGGGCTTCTTCGTGCGGCCGTTCGGCGCGCTGGTGTTCGGCCGGCTGGGCGACCTGATCGGCCGCAAGCACACCTTCCTGATCACGATCCTCATCATGGGCGCGTCGACCGCGCTGGTGGGCCTGCTGCCCAACTACGCGACGATCGGCGTCGCGGCGCCGGTGATCCTGATCCTGCTGCGCCTGCTGCAGGGGCTGGCGCTGGGCGGTGAGTACGGCGGCGCGGCCACCTACGTGGCCGAGCATGCCCCGGATGGCAAGCGTGGCCTCTACACCAGCTACATCCAGACCACGGCGACGCTGGGCCTGTTCCTGTCGCTGCTGGTAATCCTCGGCTGCCGCTGGGTGCTGGGGCCCGAGTTCGAGACCTGGGGCTGGCGCATCCCGTTCCTGCTGTCGATCGTGCTGCTGGCAATCTCGGTCTACATCCGGCTGCAGCTGCAGGAGTCGCCCGCGTTCCTCGAGATCAAGCAGCAGGGGCGGCTGTCGACGGCACCGCTGACCGAGGCGTTCGGCCAGTGGCCGAACCTGCGGCTGGTCCTGCTGGCGCTATTCGGCGCCACCGCGGGCCAGGCGGTGGTCTGGTACGGCGGCCAGTTCTACGCGCTGTTCTTCCTGGAGAAGATCCTGCAGGTCGAATCCTCGGCAGCGAACCTGATCATCGCGGCGGCGCTGCTCATCGGCACGCCGTTCTTCATCGTGTTCGGCGCGCTGTCGGACCGGATCGGCCGCAAGACCGTGATCATGACCGGCTGCGCGCTGGCCGTGCTGACCTACTTCCCGGCGTTCAAGGCACTGACGGCGTATGCGAATCCGGCGCTGAACTCAGCCGTGGCCGCGGCCCCCGTCGTCGTGGTGGCGCACGCGGAGGACTGTTCGTTCCAGTTCGATCCGGTGGGGCGCAAGGCGTTCACCAACGCCTGCGACGTCGCCAAGTCCGCGCTGGCGAAAGCGGGTGTTCCCTACCGCACCGAGGCACCGACGACGACCGCGCGCCTCGCCGAGGTCCGCATCGGCAGCGGCCCGACGGCCGTGACGGTGGCTGCCTTCGACGGCTCGGCGCTGGGCAGGGACGAGTTCAAGGCAGCGAGCACCGAGTTCGGCAAGTCGCTCACGGCGGCGCTGCGCGCGGCGGGCTACCCCGCCAGGGCCGACATGGCGCAGGTGAACTACCCGGTCGTCATCGCGATCTGCGCCTGGCTGGTGCTGCTGGTGACGATGGTCTACGGGCCGATCGCGGCCTGGCTGGTGGAGCTGTTCCCGACCCGGATCCGCTACACCTCGATGTCCCTGCCGTATCACATCGGCAACGGCTGGTTCGGCGGATTCCTGCCGGTCACGTCGTTTGCGATCGTGGCGGCCACCGGAGACATCTACAATGGGCTCTGGTACCCGATCATCGTGGCGTCGATCACGCTCGTGGTGGGCACGCTGTTCCTGCGCGAGACCCGCAACGACCCGTTTCAACGCTGACCGCCTCAATCAACCTGGAGAATCCGCCGTGTCGTCATCGTCCCGAATCCGTCGATCCTGCCTGGGCGCCGCGCTGGCGCTGATGCTGGTGCCGAGCGCGCCCCTGTTCGCGCAGATGCCGGCGCCGCCGCCGAAGAGCGAAATCGTGCTCGCCGTCGAGGCCGCCCTCACCAGCCCGATCCGCACGCCCGAAGAACGCGCCCGCGACAACCCGGAACGCAAGCCGGCGCAGACGCTGGAGTTCATGGGCCTGAAGCCGAACATGACGGTCGTCGAACTGTTTCCCAGCGGTGGCTGGTACACGAAGATCCTCGGCACCGTGCTGGCCGACAAGGGCAAGCTGCTGTTGTCGCCGTCCAGCCCGCGCCTGATGACGAGCCTCAAGGAATGGAAGCTCGAGAAGGTCGAATCGCTGGACATGAAGATGGCGCTGAAGCCCACGGCGCAGTTCGGCGTATTCGAGTCCGAGACGGTCGAGATGCCGGCCAACAGCGCCGACATGGTGCTGACGTTCCGCAACTTCCACAACATGACCCCCGCGACCCGCGCGAAGCTCAACAAGGCCGTGTTCAGCGGCCTGAAGCCGGGCGGCGTCTACGGCATCGTCGACCACACGCGCCGGCACATGGAGCCGACTTCGCCGGAGAACTGGCGCCGTGCCGATCCGGTCGAGGTCATCAAGGAAGTGCTGGATGCAGGCTTCGTGTTCGAGGCGTACAGCACCCTGCACTACCGGCCGGACGACGACCTGAAGTTCGACACGCAGCGCAAGTCGATCGCGGGCTACAGCGACCGGTTCACGTTCCGGTTCCGCAAGCCGGCGAAGTAGCGTCCGCGAACTGCGGCGCGAATACCCCTGAGCAGCAGCGGGCACATAGTTAAACCGGCTGGATCCACGCTGGCAGGCGCAGCACTAACATAAGGTTCAGCCGCTGCGACGCGTATCGCGCTTCAGCACGATCGCGACGACGCGCGACCGATGACGGCGGACACTCGGGTCAGATCGCCTCGACCCGGAGTTGAGCCATGCGGCCGGTCTGCCCGAGTACTGCAAGCACGATCCGCACACTGCAAGCGCTGGTGCTGGCGCTTGCGGGCTGCGTGACGCTGGCGCAACCGGCGCTCGCACTCGAGCCAGCCCCGCTGTCACTCACGGCACCGCAGTTGCCTGCCGAACCCGCTGGCACAACGGCACGGCAGGCGCTGCCAGAAACACTGCGCTTCCATGATCGTTCGGCCTGGGTCCGCCGACTCGAGTTGGCCGCGAAACGCGGCTTCACGGTCGCGTCGCTGCATGAGAACCAGGACACCAGGCTGGTGTTTGGAATGAACCGGCGCGGCTACATCGGGTTCTTCACGGTCCCGCGAGACTGACGCCGCGGCGCAGGCCAGGGCGCCGGGGCTGACGCAGCGCGTCGCGGCCTGTTAGGCTGCACTGGCTTGCTTCCTGATACCAACATGCCCGACTACGGTCCGCGTGCGCGCGTTGGCGTGGCCACGCCCCAGGCGAACCCGACGGTCGAACCCGAGATGCGCGCCCTGATACCGGCGCCTGTCGGCGTTTACGGCACGCGCCTGGTGCATGGCGCACCGCTCGTCGCGGATCGGCTCAACCACTACGTGCGGCACATGCCGGAAGCCATCCGGAGCTTCGGTTCGATGAAGCTGGCGGCGTTTGGCTTTGGCTGCACCGGCAGTTCGTATCTCGCGGGGCCGGCACTGGAAGACGAGCTTGCGAAGGCCGCCGCCGCCGCCTGTTCGATGCCGGTCATCACCGCAGCACAGGCGATCCGTATGGCGCTGGATGCGCTGGGGGCCCGCCGCATCGCGCTGGTCTCGCCTTATCCACGTGACCTCAGCGAGGCAGGCTACCGATACTGGGAAGAGACCGGCATACAGATCGTGGCACGCCTGCGGGTCGATCCTGCGATGCCTGACACGCACCGCATCTATGAACTCACCAGCGGCGACGCCCTGGCTGCATTACGACAAGTGGACGCCAGCGGCGCCGATTGCGTGGTCGCCAGTGGCACCGGCATGCCGACCTTGCGCGCCCTGCAACAGCTTGGCGGGATGCTGGCGGGGCGCCCTGTCCTGTCCTCGAACCTCTGCCTCGCGTGGTGCCTGACGCGGGTCGCAGCGCCTGAACTTGCACCGGCGTCGCCTGCCGGGCTGCTCGCCAGTGCCGTCATCGCGCAGACGTGACACCGGTCACGCGGAGTTCGCGGCGGGATATGCAAGATCGGCATTCGCTGCACCGTGTAACGGCGATCACAAGCCTGTAAGAGCGATCACAAGATAGTGCCGACACAGACAAGTCCGGCCCCCACCGGCGCCGCTGCCACCCAGGGCTCCATAGACGCGGGCGCACTCGCTGCGAAGGTCGACGGTACGCCATCGGCGCGGCCGGCCAATGTGTTGCTGCGTTGCGCCGATCCGGACACCGGCCTGGCCTCGATCCTCACCGGGCTCGCGATGCTCGAGGAGCAGGGCCGCATCAAGCTGGATGTGGAAATGGTGCCCGCGCCGGCGCCGCTGCGCAGCGGTCCCTGGCACCTGCGAAACAAGGCGCGAACCAACGCGGAACTGATTGTCGACGGTGATCGGTCCGCCTACCTCGACATCCACGACAGCTGGGAAATCGACTTCGATGCGCTGTCGCGCCACGACCGCTACTTCAAGCGCAGCCTGCGCAGCGACGTTCGCCTGCTGGCGGAGGGCCACAAGATCCAGCCCATGGGGCTGCTCAGCCCCGTGCGCGGCGACCGCATGCATAGGCACGAAATCACGGCGCTGCTGCGGCTCAACCCAGGTCCAGTGGCGCGTGCCGGCGCGCTGGCTCGACTCGCGGTCAGCGTCACGGCGGCGCGCTTCGGCTACGGCAATCGCCCGAACTTCTCGCGGCTGCATGCCCGGCCGACGCTGGGCCAGCAACCGCGCGTCCTGTTCATGGCAGGCCTGTGGGATCCGGCCATGGTGCCCGACTCCGAGCCGGCCAAGCGTGCCGAGTTCGTCGCCCTCAATGCGCTGCGCGCCGACTGTGTGCGCGCGTTGCGGCGCGAGTTCGGCGCGCTGTTCTACGGTGGCGTGCGGCACGATGATTTCTCGCGCGCGAACTTCGCAGACGTACTGCTGCCGAACGCGCGCGCCGGTGATCACCGCGAGTTCATCCAGCGCGCACGCGAGCATGCCATCTGCGTGACGTCCATGGGCCTGCATGGTTCGAACGGCTGGCGGCTCGCCGAGTTCATTGCGCTCTCGCGGGCGATCGTCAGCGAGCCACTGAGCTACGACGTACCGGGACCGTTGCGCGCCGGCATCCACTTTCTCGAGTACCAGACTCCCCGGCAGTGCGTCGAGGCGGTCGCGTGGCTGGTCGCGCGCGCGCGCGAACGCGAAGAGATGATGCAGAGCAACTGGGCGTTCTATCAGGACTGGGTGCGGCCGGATCGACTCGCCGGCAGGCTGGTCGAGTTGACACGCGCCGCAGGCGCCACGCCAGTCGCGCAGGACCGCGGCCGGGCGCCAGCGATCGCGGACGGAGAGCGCACGTACCAGGTGCCGCGGGCCCCGACCAGTTCGGGCACATAGTCCGAGCGCAGCCACCGCAGCATCGGCGCGCAGCGGGACTCGAGCAGGCCCGCGAATCTCGGCTCCAGGAAGACCACGCGCGGCGCCGCTGCCACGCTGTCCTCGAACCAGCGCTGCCAGCGTTCCGCGGACAGGGTGCCGACGGACCACGCCGACACCGCAACCCGACAGCGTCCGTGGGTAGGGACGTAAACGTACGGTACCCCGAGCACGCAGATGTCGCGGATGCCATCGCCGACGCGTTCGCGCAGCTGCGCCGCTTCGCGATCGATCGCGGTGTACTCCCTCATCAGGACGCTTCGATACCCGGCCTGCGCGCCCAGCTGCATGCCGGCCCTGGCGGCTTCCACCCGGTCGGCGAACCATGCGCGGCCGAAGAAGACAAAGCACAGCAGCGCCGGAGCCACCAGCGCGGTCGCGAGCCAGCGCGGCCCATCTCCTGACCAGCGCGCCTGCGCCAGGCGGCCCGCTGCAACCAGCCCCAGCGCCACCACGCCGGCCCAGATCGGCAGCAGGTGGTAGAACCACCACGAGAGACGCTGGATCAGGAACAGCATGCAGGCCGCCGCGATCCAGGCGAGCAAACCCCATTCCAGCCTCGACCACGGCACGCGACGCAGCAGCACCATGCGAGCCAGGATCAGCGCGCCGAAGCCAGCCAGTGCCCTGGCGCTCCACCCGACCGAAGTGAGCAGGCGCTCGAGCGGTGCCGGCATCCCCTGGTCCAGGCCGATGAACGGATAGACGAACGTGATGTAGAACGCTTCGCCCAGCGAGCCGGTGCGCGCCAGCGCCACCGCCGCCAGTGCTGCGACCAGCGCGAAGCCCGCCAGCGCGGGCAGCGCCGCCCGCATCGCGGCACGCAGCCGCATCAGCAGCGGACGCGGCGGACCGGTGACGAACGCCGTCACGAACATCAGCGCCGGTGCGAGCAGCCACACGAGCTTCAACAGCATCACGAGCCCGGACACCAGTCCGAACAGGAACCACTGACGGCCGGACACCCGCGGCTCAACGACCACGGTCAGCAGCAGCGCGAGCAGCGCGCCGAGGAAGCTCTCCACCTGGCCAGCGGCGCCGGCGGGACGAACCGCCAGGAACAGGAGCCCGACGACGGCCGGAGCCCAGGCCGCCACCGATGCCGCGCCGCCGTTGCGCAGGATGAGTCGCGCCAGCAGCGCCGCCGTGGCGGCCCAGGCGGCGATGTCGAGCAGCATGACTGCAACTTCCGGGTTGCCGAACTGCAGCGCGAGACCATTCAGCCAGAAGATGCCGGGCTGCTTGATGTCCCAGAAGTCGAGGTAGAGCCGGCTGCCCTCCGCCAGCAATCGTGCGCCGTACAGGAAGAAGTACTGGTCGGGGCCGAGCGGCTCGTACAACACGAGCCCGGCCGCCGCGAGGAAGACCAGCCAGGAACCCGCGCGCAGCGCCGTCATACGATAGAGAAGTCGCGCGGCGGCATCTCGGAGCGGATCAGCAGCAACGCGCCGCCGCGCGACAGGATGCGTTCGTGGGCGCTGCCCGGCCCCGCCAGGTGCATGTCGCCCGCGCGCAGGCGAGGCGCGCCGATTTCGATCTCGCCCTCGACCACGAAGCACTCCTCTTCCTGGGAGTGACGGTGCGGCACGACGACGCCTCCGGGCTGCATTCGAATCAGTATGGTCTGGCTGTTGACCGCTGGATCCTGACGCAGGATGCGGATCTGCACCTTGTCGTCGATCACGATCC
>JANPDV010000072.1:0-9640 GCA_031431655.1 Gammaproteobacteria bacterium
CGCTGTCGCTGCATTGCGAGCTGGCGGACATCCTCAGCGCCTACACCAAGATGGTGCAGGGTGGAGCCAAGGTCACCGACCTCGATACCTACCTCACCGGCGAGACGCACGATCCGGACTGCATCGACTGCAGGCCGCTGACCGGGCTGCGGGCCTACAGCGCGGCACGTCCGCCGCATTCGGAAGGGCTCGCGATCAGCATCGCGTCCTACCTCGCGAACGAAACGAATTGCCTCAACATCAACCTGCTGCACCTCACGTCACGCAAGGCGGTCGAGGCGGCGATGGCGATGAAGAAGGCGTTCCCGCACGTCAACTTCCGTCGCGAAGTCACGATTGGACATCTCTGCCTCGACTACGACGCGAAGGTCGGCAATCTCGCGAAGGTCAACCCGCCAATCCGCTCGCGTGCCGATGTCGAGTTCCTGTGGGAAGCGTTGCTCGACGGCCAGCTCGACTGGGTCTGCTCGGACCACGCCTGCTGCAAGACGGAGAGCAAGCTGGGGAAGCAGGACAAGAAGGACATCTTCCAGGCAAAGTCCGGTTTCGGCGGCACCGAGTTCATGCTCGCGGCCCTGATCACCGAGGGCAAGAAGCGCGGCCTGTCCTACAACCGGATGGCGGAGCTGCTCAGCTGGAACGCCTCGCGGCGCTTCGGCCTGAAGTCCAAGGGCGACATCGCGCCGGGCTTCGACGCCGATGTCGTGCTGGTCGACCCGAACAAGAGCTTCGTGGCTTCCGGCAAGGATTCCGAATCCAGCCAGGGCTACTCGGTGTTCGAAGGCATGGAGATGAAGGCCACGCTGACCAGCACCTATCTCCGCGGCCAGTTGATCTACGAGAACGGCCGGGCGGTCGGCGGGCGGCAGGGGAAATACCTGCACCGGCCCTACGCCTGACGACGGGGCGTCACTTTTGGGGCACGTAGGCTAGAATCGCGCGCCACCGGGGGCGGGCCTTCCCGCCTCGTCTGGCGACGCAAGAATTCATTTACCAGGAGATTCCGAATGACCATCAAGGCCGGCGACCACATGCCTGCGGGCAAGCTCAAGACGATGACCAAGGACGGCCCGAAGGACGTCACGTCCGACGAGCTGTTCAAGGGCAAGCGGGTCGTGCTGTTCTCGGTACCCGGTGCGTTCACGCCGACCTGCGATGCGAAGCATCTGCCCGGTTTCGTGCAGCATGCCGCGGCCATCAAGGCGAAGGGCGTCGACACCATCGCCTGCATGGCCGTCAACGACGTATTCGTGATGAACGCCTGGGGCAAGTCGTCGAACGTCGGCGACCACGTGATGATGCTGGCTGACGGCAACGCGGACTATGCGAAGGCGCTGGGCCTGGAACTCGATGCCCGCGGCTTCGGCATGGGCCTGCGCGGCCAGCGTTTCGCCATCGTCGTCAAGGACGGCGTCGCGACGCACGTTGAGATCGAAGGTCCGGGCCAGTTCAAGGTGTCTACCGCCGAGCACATCCTCGCGCAGCTCTGAGCGGCCAGCGCCCGCAGCATCATGCCGATGACAGATCGCAACCATCGCATCACGTTCGCCCGAAGCCCGAAGGGACTGCCTGTCCCCGAGGACTTCGGTGCGGACGAGGTGGCCATTCCGCGACCCGCGGCGGGGCAGTTCCTGTCGCGCACGGTTTATCTGTCACTGGATCCGTACTACCGGAACGTGATGAAGAACAGCCAGATCTACGCTGACCGGCTCGCGCCCGGCGACGTGATGGTCGGCGAAACGGTGGCGCAGGTCCTGGAGTCCCAGCACCCGGAGTTCAAGGCCGGCGAGTACGTCGCCGTGCGCAACGGCTGGCAGCAGTACGCGCTGTCTTCGGGCCAGGGAGTGCGCCGCATCGACCCCAGCTGGGGGCCGGTTTCCAGCGCGCTGGGGGTGCTCGGGATGCCCGGGCTGACGGGCTACGCCGGCACGGTGTATCTCGGCGAGCCGCGCCCGGGACAGACGTTCGTGGTCTCGGCCTGCACGGGGCCGGTGGGCAGCACAGCGGGGCAGGTTGCGCGACACATGGGTGCCCGCGTCGTCGGCATCGCCGGATCCGACGACAAGTGTGACTACGCGCGCCGCGAACTCGGCTTCGCGGACTGCGTCAACTACAAGCACGGCGACCTGGCCGGGCAGCTGAAGAAGGCTTGCCCTGACGGCATCGATGTCTACTTTGACAACGTCGGCGGGGACACGCTGGTCGCCGTCATCCGTAACCTCGCCATGGGCGCGCGGATCGTGCTGTGCGGCATGATCGAGGCGTACAGCATGGATACGCCGCCGGCAGGACCCTGGCTCGGGCCGGTCGTGGGGGCGCGTGCGATCATGAAGGGCCTGGTGGTTTATGACCACCTGCAGCGCCTGCCGGAAATGATCAAGGTCATCAGCCCGTGGATCCGGGCGGGTTCGTTCCGCTATCGCGAGGACATCGTCGATGGCCTGGCCCAGGCACCGGAAGCGTTCTGCCGGCTGATGCGCGGCGGCAATTTCGGCAAGGCCCTGGTTCGCGTCGGGCCCGAGCGCGTGTGAGCGCGGGCGACGTCACCAGCGCTTCGCCGGCGCCCGGGGTGGAGCTGCCGCGCCATACGCGCGGCAAGCGTTCGCAGTTTTTCGCCGATCCCAGCCTCGACCAGATGATGACATTCCTGCTCGAGCTCACTGCCGAGGTGTCGGTGCTGCGTGAACGCCAGGACACGCTCGAGCGGCTGCTGGCCCAGCACGGCAGCGTCACCCGGGCCCAGATCGAGGCCTATCAGCCTGACGCGGCTGCGGATGCCGAACGCACTGCTGCACGCGCGGCGCTGATCAAGCGCGTGCTGCGCATGCATCCTGCGGAATAGCGCTGCCGGCGTGAGCAGCGCGTATCCGCACCTGTTTTCCCCCGTGCAGGTGGCAGGGGCCCGATTCAAGAACCGCATAGTGCATGCCGCGATGACGACGCGCTATGCGGCGGCCGGCAAGGTCACCGACCGGCTCATCACCTACGGGACTACGCGGGCACGCGGTGGTGCCGCGGCCATCGTCACCGAGCCGATGAACCTGCTGCGCCGTCAGGCCAATCCGACCAAGGTCAACGTCTGGGCTGACGATGCGCAGCCGGGCCTCGAGCGCTGGGCCGAGGCGATCCGGGCCTGCGATTCCCACCTGATCGCGCAGGTCCAGGACCCGGGCCGCGGCCGCAACATGCCGGGCCGCAATCCCGGCGCAATCGGCGCGTCGGCGTTGCCGGACGACCTCAGCTGGACTGTGCCCTATGCGCTCACCACGTCGGAGGTGGAGGACCTTATCCTCGAGTTCGCGCGGGCGTCGCGTCGGCTGCGCGAGCGGGGCTTTTCAGGGGTGGAGATATCGGCCGGCCATGGCCACTTGTTCCACCAGTTCATGGCGGTGCGCTCCAACGAGCGCATCGATCGCTTCGGCGGCGATCTGGTCGCGCGTACCCGGATCCTCGTCGAGCTGCTGGCGGCGCTGCGGCATGAGTGCGGCGCGGACTTCGTCATCGGCGTCAAGTTGCCCGCCGAGGACGGCATGCCGGACGGTATCGACCTGGCTGAGGCCAGGGCCATCACCGGGATAGTGCACGCCACCGGCGTGCCGGATTACCTCACCTGGTGCTGGGGCTCGCACTCCGACACGCTCTACTGGCATCTGCCGGACATGCACGGCCCACGCGCGCCCTGGATGCAACGCATTGCGGAACTGGCGCAGGCGGCGCCCGGCGTGCGTATCGGCGCGCTCGGCCTGCTGACCGACCCGAACGAAGGCGAGCGCATCGTGCGCGACGGGCTCGCGGATCTGGTCATGCTCGGGCGGCCACTGGTCACCGACCCTGGTTGGGGCATCAAGGCCGATCAGGGCCGTGAGGCGCAGATCCGCTACTGCGTCTCCTGCAATACCTGCTGGGGCGCGATCATTGCGAACCAGACACTCGCCTGCGACAACAACCCGCGAGTCGGCCTGCTCGACGAGCTGGACTGGCAGCCAGCGCGTGCGGCGGGACCGCGGCATGTCGTCGTGGTCGGTGCCGGCGTTGCGGGCCTCGAGGCCGCCTGGGTTGCTGCGGCGCGCGGTCACAGGGTTACTGTTTTCGGCGCGTCGGCCGAGGTCGGCGGCAAGGCGCGCTTGCATGCGCTGCTGCCCGGCGGCGAGAGTCTGAGCAGCATCTACGACTACCAGCGGCTGGCAGCCGATCGATACGGCGTGCACTTCGAGCTGGGCGTGCATGCCCGCCTGCAGGACGTGCTGGCGCTGCAGCCGGACACGGTGGTGCTCGCCACGGGGTCTACGCCGCGCTGGCCGGCGTGGCTGCCAGCCGAGTGGCGTGATGAAGGCCTGGTGGCGGACCTGCGCGACACGGTGGCCGGCCTGGTCGGTCGCCGCACACGCGAGCCGGGTACCGCGGTGATCGGCGATGAAGACCACACTGCGTTCACCTACGCGGCGGCCGAGATGCTGCACCGGCGATTCGGCCGCGTGGTGCTGGTGACGCCGCGGCCGGGAATCGCCGCCGATGAAGCGCTGGTGCTGCGCCAGGGGATCTACCAGCGCCTCTACCGCTCCGGTATCGAAGTGATCACGCTGAGCACATTGCAGCTTGGCGACGCGTTCGCGGACGGTACCGTGCTGGCGCGACATATCCTCACCGGCGCAGTGGCGCCCATCGAAGACGTTGCGCTGCTGACTTACGCCACGGCGCGCAAGCCGCGTGACGAACTGGCCGCAGGATTGCGCGCGGCCGGCGTGCCGGTGCAACTCGTGGGCGATGCGCTGGCACCCAGGACCGTGCTGGCAGCGACAGGCGACGGCCATCGGGTGGGCAATGCCCTGTAGCGCGACGGTCACGGCCGGCGTCCGGCGCGTGCCGGATAGCCAACCGTGCGCCTTTCGGTTATCAATAGGCGAAGTATGCGTTCGCGCCCATCCTTGACCGCCCTCGATGTCCGGAGCATTGCGGCTGCCGCGCGCGCGGCAGCCGAGCTGCAGTCGTGGCCGGTAACCATCGCCATCTGTGATGATGGCGGCTACCTGCTGCATCTGGAGCGGCTGGACGCGCGCACCAGCACGGTGGCCGTTGCGATGGGCAAGGCGCGCACTTCCGCCCTGATGCAGATGCCGAGCGGCGATCTCGAGCAGGCCGTGCGCGGCAATCCTGCGCTGCTCGCACTGGACGCAATGCCGCTGCGCGGCGCCTTGCCGCTGCGTTTTGCGGGCGTCGTCGTCGGTGCCATCGGCGTCTCCGGCGTCAAGCCCGAGCAGGATGAGCAGGTGGCCCTGGCCGGCGCTGCCGTGCTGGATGCATTGAGCATGGCGCCTGCGCCAGCCGCGAACTGACCAGCGTCTTCGAACTGACAAGGACGAATCCAATGGCTGCCAATCCCGCCGTGATCCATCCCCAGGGCCGCTCAGCAGCGCCCAACATCGAAGAACTGGTCCAGCCGACGCACGATGAGCGTGCGCGACAGGGCTTCGTCAGCATGCTCCGCAAGCACGCCATCATCGACCTGCGCCAGCTCATGACGAACGACTATCGCGAACGCATCGAGCCCGGCATGGCGGATCGCGTCAAGGGCCCGGCGGACTGGCGCGAGATCGAAGGCGCCATGGAGCACGAAGCTTCGTACCGGTTCTACAGTTCGATTCGCTACAACGCGCAGGAGATGTGCTACCTCTCCGTGCAGCCGTCGATCGAGCGGGCCGTGCCGCAGATGAACGCGCTGGCCGCGGACCTCGCGCGGCGCAGCCCCGCCGGCGGCTCGTTGCGGCTGGATCCGACGCTGCAGGTGCCGCGTTACGTGAGTGCGCTGGACGTGCACCTGGCGCCGGGCTGGACGCATCGCGAGTACGCGCCGAATGACGTGGCACAGGGGGCCGTCGTCACCTGGGGCGGCAAGGTGTTCACTGGCCAGCATCCGTTTCGCAAGCGGCCGGGCGTGGTCGGCGAATCGATCGCGGCCTGGATCCAGAGCCGCTACCCGGGCGTCAGCCCGCGCCGCATCCTCGACATGGGCACTACGACCGGCAAGAACCTGCTGCCGTACTGCGCCGCGTTTCCGGGCGCCGAGGCGCATGGCATCGACGTCGGCGCGCCGGTACTGCGCTACGCGCACGCCCTGGCGTCGCACGAAGGCTTTGCCGCGCATTTCAGCCAGCAGAATGCCGAGCATACGGACTTCCCCGACGGGCATTTCGATCTGATCGTCTCGAGCTTCTTCCTGCACGAAGTCGCGCTGAAGGCTACCAGGCAGATCCTGCGCGAGTGCCACCGGCTGCTGGCACCGGGCGGCCTGATGGTGCACATGGAGCTGCCGAACGAGGCGGCGGTGAGCGCCGTCGACAACTTCTTCTGGAACTGGGACACCCAAAACAACAACGAGCCCAACTACACCGTGTTCCGCACGCAGCAGCCGCAGGAGCTCTGCACGGCGGCCGGCTTCGCGGCCGGCGAGTGTTTTGCACACCTGATTCCGGACTACGCCTCGTTCGGCCCGGAGAAGTTCGCGCAGTTCATGCGCGGCGAGGTCGCAGCGCCGGCGCACGGCAGCGGCGGGTGGTTCATCTTCGGAGCGCGGCGTTGAGGATCGGGACGGCGCTGCCACTGCTGGCAGCGCTTGCGGTGCTCGGACCTGCCGGCGCCGCGGCCGCATCGATTCCTGCGCCACGCGACGTCGCGTACGCGGGACCGCTGCGCATCGAGGTGGACGCGCGCGACATCGAACGCCGGGTGTTCCGCGTGCGGGAATCGATCCCGGTAGCGCGCCCGGGACGGCTGACGTTGCTGTACCCCAAGTGGCTGCCGGGTAATCACGCGCCGACGGGGCCGGTCGAAGCGCTTGGTGGCCTGCTGATCACGGCTGCCGGGCAACGCGTTTCCTGGAAACGCGACCCGCTGGACATGCATGCGTTTCACGTCGAAGTGCCGGCGGGTGCCCGGCAGCTGGAACTGGAGTTCCAGTTCATCACGCCGGGCCCAGGCGAGCCGGGCAAGCGCGTGGCGACCCCTGCGCTGCTCAGCATCCAGTGGGAGAAGGCGCTGCTGTATCCGGCTGGCCACTTCGCGCGTCGCCTCACCGTCGAGCCGACGCTGCTGCTCCCCGCCGGCTGGTCCTATGCCACCGCGCTGACGACCAACCGTCGCGAGGGCGATCGCGTGTTCTTCGCTCCGACGCAGCTCGACCAGTTCGTCGATTCGCCGCTGTTCGCTGGCCCGCATTTCAGGCAGTTCGTGCTCGACGAAGGGGCAGCGCCCGTCTACCTGAATGTATTCGCGGATCGCGCGTCGCAGCTCGAGGCGCGGCCGGAACAGATCGAAGCGCATCGCAAGCTGGTGCGCGAAGCAGTGGCCCTGTTCGGTTCGCGCCAGTATCGCCGCTACGATTTCCTGCTCGCAGCCAGCGATACTTTCACTGGAATAGGACTGGAGCACCTGCAGTCGAGCGAGAACGGCGTCGATGCCGACTATTTCACCGACTGGGATGGCACCGCTGAAGTCCGCGACCTGCTGCCACACGAGTTCGTGCACTCATGGAACGGCAAGTACCGCCGGCCGGCTGATCTGTGGACGCCGCAATTCAACGTCCCGATGCAGAACAGCCTGCTGTGGGTCTACGAGGGCATGACGCAGTTCTGGGGGGTTGTGCTCGCCGCTCGCTCTGGCCTGTGGAGCGAGGCCGTCACCCGCGAGGCCCTGGCCTTCAAGGCGGGCGTGTTTGCGTTGCAGCGCCCGGGCCGCGCATGGCGCAGCCTGCAGGACACCACGCAGCAGCCGATCATCGCGTACCAGCAGCCCCTGTCGTATACAAGCTGGCAGCGCGCGGTGGATTATTACGATGAGGGCCTGCTGCTGTGGCTGTCCGCGGACGCGCGGATCCGCGCGTCCAGCGATGGACGGCGCTCTCTGGATGACCTGGCGCGGCGCTTCTTCGGCGGCAAGGACGGGGACCCGGGGCCCTCCACTTACACCTTCGAGGACCTGCTGGCGGCTTTGCAGGCCACGGAGGCCGCTGACTGGCGGGGGATCCTGCGTGAACAACTGGACGGTGTACGCGGCGCGATTGTCGACCCCGAGACGGAGCTCGCGCAGACCGGCTGGAAACTCGGCTGGTCAGCGAAGCCGGGCGCTTACTTCACCAGCTACGAGAAGGCCGCTAAACAGACGCTGCTCAGCTTCTCGCTGGGTCTGGCCGTCGCGAACGACGGAGGCCGCGTCAGCGGGGTCGTCTGGGACAGTCCGGCTTTTCGCGCCGGTGTTGCGCCCGGCATGACGATCGTCGCAGTCGACGGTATTGCGTACTCGACTTCCCTGCTGAAGGACACCGTGGCGGCTTCCGCCCAGCGTACGGCGCCGATCGAGCTGCTGCTGCGCGATGGTGAGCGTTTCCGCACTGTGCGCGTCGAGTATCGCGGCGGCGCGCGCTATCCGGTGCTGGAGCGAGTGGAGGGTCGCGTGGACCGGCTGAGCGCGCTGTTGAAGCCGCGCACCTGACGCGCAGCGCCGGCCACGTGGTCGGTGCAGGCGAGGGTGCCGATCAGTTCCAGTTCAGGATCCGCTCCCCGAGGATGCGGCCAAACGTCAGCGCCGGCGTCAGCGACAACCCGCCGACGAAGGCGTTGCCCGAGGTTCGTCCGAAGCCCAGGATTTCGCCCGCGGCATAGAGGTTGCGGATCGGGCGGCCATTGCCGCGCAGCACGCGCAGCTGCCGATCCACCTTCAATCCGCATGGGCTGAGCACCGTGAAACCCTGCGCGCGGATCGCATAGAACGGCGCCTTCCCGATGCGGCGCAGCAGGAACTCCTTGCCCCAGCGGGCATCGTGGCCGAGGTCGACGGCGCGGTTGTACTGCGCCACGCTGCGTCGCAGTGCCGCAGCGGGCACGTCGAGCTGTTTCGCAAGATCGCTGATCGTACGGGCCTTGATGAACGCCGGGTGCTTGCCAAAGCGGGCGTGATAGGCGGCCTCCGGCTCGAGCGTCAGCGGCATGGAGTTCTGCAGGATGCCGTGGTCGAACACGATGTGCATCGCCATGCCACGCTGTCGCAGGAGGGCGCGCTCGCGATAGTCGATGCTGGTGTGGTCCTCCTGCATGAAGCGCCGGCCCGCGGTGTTGACGAACATCTCCCAGACCTTGCGGGCGCCGGGCGACAGCGCGAGGAATGCACCCGAGGTCGGGTCGCGTGGCTTCTCGCGGTAGCCGGCAAACGTGCAGAGGAACTTCTCGCCGCCGTCGACCTGCGCGCCGGAGGCATGTGCGGCCAGCAGGCCATCGCCGCGCGAGTAGGGGTTGGCGTAGGAGCAAAGCGGGATCTTCGGCGTAAGGGTCTGCCAGAGGGCGGGGTTCGACGCATAGCCCCCCGACGCCAGCACCACATTACGGCCGGCGAACTCCACGTCGCCATTGGGTGTGCTGGCGCGCACGCCGGTCACGGCACCGCGCGAGTCCTCGATCAGCGAAAGGAATCGATGCTGAAGACGCAGGTCGATCCGGTCCGCCTTCACCAGCCGGTCATGGGCTGGCTTCAAGGCCTCCAGGATCGACAGCCCCTTGTTGGAGCCATAGAGATAACGACGGGTGGAGTAGGCCTCGTGCGCCTCGCCCGCAACCGGTGTGCCGGGGGCGGGCTTGAAGCCGAGATCGCACAG
>JANPDV010000073.1:0-1937 GCA_031431655.1 Gammaproteobacteria bacterium
GGGCAAGGCGACCGGCGGCAGTTCCTCGGTGCCGAGCTCCACGAGGAAGTCCGCGGTGCTCACGATTTCGCGACCATCGGAAAACCCAGGGCTTCGCGGCTGTCGTAGTACGCCTGCGCCACGCCGCGCGCCAGCGTCCGCATGCGCAGGATGAAGCGCTGCCGCTCGGTCACGGAGATCGCGCGACGTGCGTCCAGCAGGTTGAAGGTGTGCGAGGCCTTCAGCACCTGCTCGTAGGCTGGCAACGCGAGCCTGGTGGCGAGCAGCGCGGTGCAGGCCGCCTCGTGCTCATCGAAATGGCGCAACAGCACGGCGGTGTCGGCATGCTCGAAGTTGTAGGCCGACTGCTCGACCTCGTTCTGGTGGTAGACATCGCGATAGGTGACGCGGCCCAGCGGACCATCGGTCCACACCAGGTCGTAGACGCTGTCGACACCCTGCAGGTACATCGCGAGCCGCTCGAGGCCGTAGGTGATCTCGCCGGTCACGGGCCGGCAGTCGAGGCCGCCGACCTGCTGGAAGTAGGTGAACTGCGTGACTTCCATGCCGTTGAGCCACACTTCCCAGCCGAGCCCCCAGGCGCCGAGCGTCGGCGATTCCCAGTTGTCCTCGACGAAGCGGATGTCGTGCACCAGCGGATCGAAGCCCAGCATCTTCAGCGAGCCGATGTAGCGCTCCAGGATGTCGAGCGGCGAAGGCTTGATGACCACCTGGAACTGGTAGTAGCGCTGCAGCCGGAAGGGGTTATTGCCGTAGCGGCCATCGGTAGGACGGCGCGAGGGCTGCACGAACGCAGCGCTCCACGGCTCCGGGCCGATCGAACGCAGGAAGGTGCCGGTGTGGAAGGTGCCCGCGCCCATTTCCATGTCGTAGGGCTGCAGGATCACGCAGCCCTGGTCGGACCAGTACTGCTGCAGCGCGAAGATCAGTTCCTGGAAGGTTTTAGGCACGAATGGCTGGAGACCGCACTGGGCGCGAAAACGAGGCGCGCGAGTATAGCGGTTCGATCGCTCCGCCCGGCCGTCAGCGCGAATAGAGCGCCATGATCTCCGCAACGGCGAGCGTGTTGCCGTTGACGTTGAAGCCGATCAGCGCCGCCGAGGCATTCGCGGGCAGCTCGATCTTTGCCACCTTGAGCGCATGCAGCCGGAAGAAATACCGGTGCGGCTTGCTGCCCGGCGGCGGGCAGGGACCGCCATAGCCGGCCATGCCGAAGTCAGTCGTGCCCTGCACGGAGTCGGGCGGCAGCATGTTCGAGCCGACCTTGCCGGCGCCGCTGGCGAGCGAGCTGGCCGTGGCGGGAATGTTGTAGACGACCCAGTGCCACCAGCCGCTGCCGGTCGGCGCGTCTGGGTCGTGCACCATCAGCGCAAAGCTGGCGGTGCCCGGCGGAGCGTCCTTCCAGCTGAGTGCCGGCGAGATGTTACTGCCGCTGCAGCCAAAGCCGTCGAAGGTCTGCGCGTCGCGGATGCGCTGGTTGTGGGCGATATCCGGGCTGCTCAACGTAAAACTGCCAGCGGCGTGCGCGGGTGTACTCATGGGATGCAAGTATCGCTCAGGGCGCGACGGAGTTGCCTGGCATGGGACCAGGCAAGCCCTGCGATGGCGGCTGCACGATATCGATGCAGGTGCGTCACCGGGTCTGGCTGGGGCCGGCAACAGCCCATTCTGGTGCAGTGGGCCCCCAAAACGCGCCAATACAGTGCGCACGCGCGCTTCTTTGCCATACCTATATCGCACAGGGTCGTGATTCCGCTATCTTTCGGTGCGTCGGCACAGATCCTGCACTGCAGGACATCCCGATTCGTCAACAACCACAAGGGCATTGAAGCGGAGCCACCATGACCCCGAGCGACGTCATCAAGCTGATCAAAGACAAAGAAGTGAAGTGGGCCGACCTGCGTTTCACGGATACGCGCGGCAAGGAACAACACGTA